>NZ_JAAQWS010000003.1:0-409750 GCF_012985645.1 Pseudomonas sp. WS 5410
GGCATGGATGCCGGGGTAGCCGCGACACGGCCATGGATGGCCGATCGCGGCGGGCCCACGGAGCAATGCCTGACTGCGGGCATGCCGAGCCTAGGCGAGGCACCGAGTGGTGGGGCAAGAGCCCTTTGCTTACTTTGGAGCTTTCCAAAGTGAGCCGCCGTAAGGGCGGAACCCTGAGTGGCCATGACCGCAGCAACGGATATGTACACAACCCCAATAAGCACTAGATAAAAGAGTTATGTAGATACCTATGGCTATCGCAGACAAGCCCGCTCCCACATTTTTGACCGAGCGGGGTCAGGGTTTGATTAGTCTGTCCAAGCCATCGAGCAAACGCTTCAACGCGCCCTGATTAGCCTGCATCACGTTAAGCCCCGCCAGCGCCCGCTTGCGCGCATCCTGCGGTAGCTCGAACAGCTGCCGCACCACCTCGGCCAACCCCTCGGCATCATCCACTTCCTGCAACGCTCCGGCCTCGCGCATCATCGCGGCGATTTCGAGGAAGTTGAACAGGTGCGGGCCACTGATCACCGGTTTGGCCAGCGCCGCCGGCTCCAGCAGGTTGTGCCCGCCATTAGGCACCAGGCTGCCGCCGACAAAGGCGCTATCGGCCAAGGCGTAGAGAAACAGCAGCTCGCCCATGGTGTCGCCGAGCAATACCGAGGTGTCGGCACCGACCGGCGCGCCGCTGGAGCGCTGCACCGTAGCAAAACCCTGCTGTTGGCAAAGCTCCAGCACTGCGTTGAACCGCTCCGGGTGACGGGGCACCAGGATCAGCAGCGCGTTGGGGTAACTGGCCAGTAGTTGCCGATGGGCAGCCAGCACCACTTCATCTTCGCCCTCGTGGGTACTGGCGGCGATCCATACCGGGCGCTCGCTGGCCTGCCATTGCTCGCGCAACGCAGCGGCGCGCGCCAGCAGTTCGGGGTCGATGGTCAGGTCAAACTTGATCGAGCCGGTGACTTCGACTGTTTCCGGGCGTGCGCCCAGGCTGCGAAAGCGCTCGGCCTCGGTGGCGGTCTGCACCGCGAACAGGCTCATGTCTGCCAGCATTGGCGCAGTCAGCTTGGCGAAACGCCCGTAACCCTTGGCCGAACGTGCCGACAGCCTCGCATTGGCCAAGGCCACGGGGATCCCGCGCTTGGCACATTGATGAATATGGTTGGGCCACAATTCGGTTTCCATGATGACCGCAAGCCTGGGCTGCACCCGGTCCAGAAAACGCTTGGCGGCACACGGTAAATCGTAAGGCAGGTAGCAATGCTGGATGCGCGGTTCATCGGCGAAAAGCGCCTGGATCCGCTCGGAACCGGTGGGCGTCATGCAGGTGACGGTGATCGGCAACTGTGGATGCCGCTCCAGCAAACCGCGGATCATCGGCGCGGCGGCGATGCTCTCGCCCACCGACACCGCGTGCACCCATATCCCGCCGGGCTTGAGTAACGGCAAGCCGTAGGAAAAGCGCTCGCTGACGCGCTTGGCGTAGGCCGGCGCCTTGCGGGCCCGTAGCCATAGACGTAAGGCCACCAACGGCAGCGCCAGGTAAAACAGACAGCTATAGAGAGTTCTATTCATGGCGGCGGAGTTTATCGGCTTTTTCAGCCGATCGCCTGCAAACACGCGGTAAAACGTTCGGCCAGAAAGCGCGCCGCCGGGCCCAGGGGCTCATCGCGCCGCCATACCAATTCCACCACCAGGGCCGGCGGCGTCCACTCGCTGTCCAACTCGACCATCTGCCCCTGATACGTCGGGTACTGCACCACATGCCGGGGCAACCAGGCCCAGCCCAGGCCGCGCACCAACCATTCGGCCAGCACGTAGAAACTGTCGGCGCGCCATACCTGGGGGCTGGCCGCCTCGCTGCCGGGGTAGACGCTGGTCTGGGTCGACATCAGCAATTGGCGAAACTGCGCCAGACGCTGACAATCGACAAACCCACCCCTGGCCAGCGGGTGCCCGACGCCACACACCGTGACCATTTCCACACTGCCGACCACCCGCCGTTCAAGGGCCTCAGGGATCTGATCGTGGTAGAACAGCAACCCCAGGTCGGCCTTGCGCTCCACCAACTTGCGAGCGACATCGCCCTGGGCCGTGCTGGACAACTGCACCTCCAGGCTGGGAAATTTCCCGGCCAGCGCCTCAAGACTGTCGAGTACCGGCTGATACAGCATGGCTTCGTCCTGGGCCAGACGCAGCCGCGCTTCTTCGCCGCGCATCAGGGACAGGGCGCGGCCGTTGAGGCGCTCACACTGGCGCAGCACTTCCCGGGCTTCCTCCAGCAATACCGTGCCGGCCTCGGTCAGGCGTGGCTGACGACCGCTGCTGCGATCAAACAGGCTCACGCCCAGGTCGGCCTCCAGCAGGGCGATGCCATTGCTCACCGCCGATTGCGCCTTGCGCTGGTCCCGTGCCACCGCCGAGAACGAACGCTGCTCGGCGACGCTGACAAACAGACGCATCTGCTCCAGATTCCACTGCACGCTCATCGGCTCAACCCATCTTGAATTCGGATAGGTAATGACTTTACCCCATCTGCGGATTCTCTAGAATGCCGGCCTTATTACGCGCCCCAATTCCGAGGAACACCCCATGAACGCCGCCTACTACTACCTGGCCATTGCCATCTGCTCGGAAGTGATCGCCACCGTTTCCATGAAAGCAATCAAGGGCTGGAGCACGCCGATCCCCCTGCTGCTGGTGATCGTCGGCTATGGCGTCGCATTCTGGATGCTGACCCTGGTGGTGCGCACCGTGCCCGTGGGCGTGGCCTACGCGGTGTGGGCGGGGCTGGGGATCGTCATGGTCAGCATCGCGGCGCTGTTTATCTATGGGCAAAAACTCGATCTGCCGGCGATGCTGGGGATGGGCATGATTGTGCTGGGGGTGGTGGTGATTCAGTTGTTTTCGAAAACCGCGGGCCACTGACCTTCTACAGTTGTTGATCCTGGGCAAAGATCCCGCTGTCGAGTCTGTATACTTGGCCTCTTGTTCTGAACACTGAGGTCGCCCCATGCCATCCGTTATTTCCACCGACGTCCTGATTGTCGGCGCCGGGGTTGCCGGCCTCTGGCTCAATGCGCGCCTGCGCAGCCAGGGGTTCTCCACGATTGTGGTGGAGAACGCGACCTTGGGTGGCGGGCAGAGCGTGAAGTCCCAGGGGATCATTCACGGCGGTGCGAAGTACGCCCTGCATGGCGCCCTGACCGGCGCCTCCGAAGCCATTGCCGATATGCCGCGACGCTGGCGGGAAGCGCTGGCGGGTACTGGCGAGCTGGACCTGACGGGCGTGCGCCTGCTGTCCCAGGCCCATTACCTGTGGTCGCCGGGCACCCTGGCCGGCAACCTCACCAGCTTCTTCGCCAGCAAGGCGGTGCGTGGCCGCGTCGATCAGGTCAAGGGCGACGATTTGCCGCCGGCCCTGCAAGACCGCCGCTTCAAGGGCAAGGTCTATCGCCTGGCCGAACTGGTGGTGGACGTGCCGAGCCTGATCGAGCGCCTGGCACAACTGGCCGGCGACGGCCTGCTCGCCGGGCAACAGATCGAACCGCTGCTGGAAGGTGGCATCCTCGTTGGCCTGAAAGTCGATGGCCGGGCGATCCGCGCCCAGCGCATCGTGCTGAGTGCCGGCGGCGGCACCGCCGAGCTGCTGACGGCCCTGGGCCTGAGCCAGCCAGCCATGCAAAAACGCCCGCTGCATATGATCATCGCCAAGGGCCCCGGCCTCAAACCCCTGTACGCGCACTGCCTGGGTGGCGGCACCAAGCCACGGATCACCATCACCACCCACCCGGCCGCCGATGGCCATTGGGTGTGGTACATGGGCGGTGATATTGCCGAGACCGAAGGTGTGCACCGCACGCCCGCCGAGCAGATCGCCACGGCGCAAAAGGAACTGGCGCACCTGCTGCCATGGATCGACATGAGCCAAACCCAATGGGCGACCCTGCGGGTAGACCGCGCCGAACCCCTGCAAACGGGCCTGACCCGGCCGGACAACGCGTTCCTCGCCGAACAGGGCCGCTTGCTGGTGGGCTGGCCGACCAAGCTGGCCCTGGCGCCGGACTTCGCCGACCGGGTGCTCAGCGCCCTGCAACGTGACGGCATCCAGCCGACCCCAAGCACACCGCTGCCCGAACTGCCGCGCCCGGCCATCGCCCAACCTGCCTGGGAGCAATTGTTGCCATGAGCCTACCGACCCTGCATGACCTCCATCGCCCCCTGGGCAGCACCGGCCTGCTGGTGTCGCCACTGGGCCTGGGCACCGTGAAGCTGGGGCGCGACCAGGGGGTGAAGTACCCCAATGGTTTCCAGATCCCCAATGATGAAGAAGCGCGCATGTTGCTGCGCCAGGCCCGCGAGCTGGGGATCAACCTGATCGACACCGCCCCCGCCTACGGCCATAGCGAAGAGCGCCTGGGGCCGTTGCTGCGAGGCCAGCGCCAGGACTGGGTGATTGTCAGCAAGGTCGGCGAAGAATTTGCCGACGGCGTGTCCCATCACGATTTCAGTGCCGCCCACACCCGGTTGTCCGTGGAGCGCAGCTTGAAACGCCTGGAAACGGATTTTATCGACCTGGTGCTGGTGCATTCCGATGGCAACGACTTGCATATCCTCAACGACTGCGAGGTGTACCAGACTCTGGCGGAGCTTAAGCGCGAGGGCAAGATTCGCGGTTTCGGCTTCTCCGGCAAAACCGTCGAAGGCGGGGTGAAGGCTCTGGAACAAGGCGATTGCGCCATGGTCACCTACAATCTGAGCGAGCAAAACGAAAAAGCCGTGATTGATTATGCCGCCGCCCATGGCAAAGGCATCCTGGTGAAAAAGGCCCTGGCCAGTGGCCATGCCTGCCTTGAGCCGGGAGTGGATCCAATTCACGCCAGTTTCACCTTGTTGTTTGCGCAAACGGGCGTGGCCAGTGCTATTGTCGGAACCATCAACCCGCTGCACCTTGCCCATAATGTGGCAACCGCTGCCAAGATCATTCGCCAATCCTGATGCCGCCCACGCGGCCGACCCCGACGCAAGAAGGAGCCGACATGCCGCGAACGCTCATAAGAAAAAACCCCAGTAATTTCAAAACACTGCCGCTGTACGTCGAAGCCACCCCCGAAGGCCTGAGCTACCAGAGCGTGGGCATGCCGCTCAACTTTGCCCAGACCCTGCAGCGGCGCAAGCCAGTGGACGTGGCAGACGCCGAACGCTTTGCCCTGGAACTGGCCAACCTCGGGGTGTCGGTGCGCCTGACGCTGCATTGGCAAAACCGCGATTACTGGGTGTTAGTCCGCCAGCGCCGGCAGGACCGTGGCGATGTGGTGCTCAAGCTGATCTCCGGCTACGTGCCAGCCCATGAACTGAACCTGCCGCTGCACACCGCTATCCAGGAAATCGCCGAGGAATGCCTGCTGGAAACCCCGGAGGGCTGGCTCGGCGGACGTTTCAATGACACCTGGCTGCCGGCGCCCTACTCCAGCGCCCTGCACTACCGCGAGGCCTTGCCGTTTCGCCTGTCGCCGCTGTCCGGCGCCGCCCGCCCGGTGCGCTGCGCCAGCATGCAGTTGATCGAACGCCCGCGGGCCTATGTGCACCTGCCCACGGCCTCACTGCAATTGATCTATGACCTGCGCCTGGAGGTGCCCAAGGAAGCCAAGTCCCTGAGCCTGTTCCATGTGGACGAACGCCTGGAGGGCGACCAACTGGTGGCGCGCCTGGACCGCCAGCGCCCGGATTTGTACCTGATGCCCCTGAAGGACGGCCAGCCGTGCGCCGAGCTGTATACCCTGAAGAAGGATCAACTGATCCCGGCGAGCACCCGTGGGTTGTACCTGGCGGAGAGTTTTGCCCAGCAGGTGGGCTGGTTGGTGCGCGATGAGCGGATCCGCTGGAAGGACTGGCTCAGGCAACAGGGCCTGAGCGCGCCGGAGAAGGAATCGAAGTTGAAGCAATTGACCGGACGGGCCAGGCAGATCTTGCGCAAGATGGTGCCGAAGAAGGCGGGTCGCTGAAGCAGCCCCGCCTGTGGCGAGCGGTACCTACTGGTTAAGTAGTCTCTCCAGACCAACCTTCAGCGGCGTCGGCTCAGGCAATGTGAAGCTTGCCGCCAAGCGCTGGTTGTTGGCTCTGGAGTGCCGGATATCCCCCGAGCGCGGCTCTGTGTAGCTGACAGCCGGCAACGAGCCGATGATTTCCGACAGCGCCTGCAGCAACTGCTTGAGGGTGGTGGTGTGGTTCCAGCCGACATTGATCGCGCCCAGGGGGGCATCCGCCATTTCCACAGCCTGCACCAGCACCGCTACCAGATCCCCGACGTACATGAAGTCACGGGTTTGCTCACCGTCGCCGAATACGGCAATCGGCAGGCCTTTTTGCGCGCGCTCGCTGAAGATGCTGATCACCCCGGAATACGGCGATGACGGATCCTGGCGCGGGCCAAAAATATTGAAGAAGCGGAAAATCACCGGCTCTAGGCCATGTTGGCGGCGATAGAAGTCAAAGTAGTGCTCGCTGGCCAGCTTGTCCGAGGCATATGGCGTCAACGGTGCCTTGGCGGTTTGCTCGTCGATCGAGTCGCCTTCGCCGTTATTGCCATACACCGCCGCACTGGAGGCAAACACCACGCGCTTGACCCCAGCCTGGCGCATGGCCTCGCAGACATTCAGGCTGCCCACGAAGTTGCTCTGGTGCGTACTGACCGGGTCATCCACCGACGCCTGCACCGAAGCAACCGCCGCCAGATGCACCACCGCCGTCGCTCCCACCGCTGCGCGGGCGACCAGTGCGGCATCGGCCACATCGCCTTCGAGCAGTTGCAGGCGCGGGTTATCCAATGGCAGGTTACTGCGCTTGCCGGTGGACAGGTTATCCAGCACGCGCACCGCATAGCCCTTGGCTAGCAGTGCATCGACCAGATTGGAGCCGATAAAACCAGCACCTCCGGTAATCAGTACGAGAGCATCAGACATAGCGGTAAACCTATCGGGCGGCATCGTTGGTTTGACGAATTTTATCGACAATCGCGGTGGTCGAGCTGTTCTCCACCAATCCCAGGACTTTGACCTTGCCGCCATAGGCATTGACGATATCGGCACCGACCACCTGGTCGACCGAGTAATCCCCGCCCTTGACCAATACATCTGGCTTGACCTGGGCCAGCAGGTTTTCCGGGGTGCCCTCGGAGAAGCTGATCACCCAGTCCACCGCGCCTAACCCAGCCAGCACCGCCATGCGCCGATCCACGCTGTTGATCGGCCGGCCAGGGCCTTTGAGGCGACTGACCGAAGCATCGTCGTTGATCGCCACGATCAGGCGATCACCCTGGGCGCGAGCCTGCTCCAGGTAAGTCACATGGCCAGCATGCAGGATGTCGAAGCAACCGTTGGTGAAGACAATGCTTTCGTTATGGGCGCGGGCATCGTCAATTGCCAGCAGCAACTGCTCAAGGCTCAACACGCCACGCTCCGAACCTTCCTCACGCTGGATCGCGCGACGCAGTTCCGGGGCGCTGATGGACGCCGTACCCAGTTTGCCGACCACGATGCTCGCCGCCAGGTTGGCCAGGGCCACCGCGTGGGGCAACTCCTCGCCGGCGGCGATCGCCGCCGCCAGGGTGGAGATAACGGTGTCGCCGGCGCCGGTGACGTCGAACACTTCCCGCGCTCGCGCAGGCAGGTGCATGGCCGGGTGACCGGGGCGCAGCAGGGTCATGCCGTGTTCACCACGGGTCACCAGCAACGCGCCGAGGTCGAGGTCGGCCATCAGGCTTGCGCCTTTGCTCACCAAGTCGTGCTCATCGACGCAGCCGCCGACGATGGTTTCAAATTCGCTGAGATTCGGCGTGATCAGGCTGGCGCCCCGGTAGACCGAGAAGTCCTTGCCCTTGGGATCGGCCAGCACCGGTATGCCCCGGGCCTTGGCAGCCTGGATCAGCACCTGGTGGTTTTTCAGTGCGCCTTTGCCGTAGTCCGACAGCACCAGCACCTTGATGCCTTCGAGCAACGCGTCGACCTGGTCACTGAGGGCCAGGGCGTCGGTGGCAAAGGGTTCTTCAAAGTCGATACGCAGCAATTGCTGGTGACGGCTCATGACCCGCAGCTTGACGATGGTCGGCTGGTGGGCAATGCGCTGGAACAGCGCACGCACGCCAGCGCCGCGCAGGCTGTTGGTCAGGCTGTCGGCGGCTTCGTCGTCGCCGGTCACGCCGACCAGGGAGGCCGGGGCGCCGAGCGCGGCGATGTTAAGGGCAACGTTGGCGGCGCCCCCTGGACGGTCTTCGATTTGCTCGACCTTGACTACCGGTACCGGTGCCTCAGGGGAAATCCGTGAGGTACCGCCATGCCAGTAACGGTCGAGCATGACATCGCCGACCACCAAGACAGGGGCTTGATCGAATCGCGGCATGGACAACTTCATGGAGCAACCCACATACAAAATGAACAGGGGCGCGATATTAGCACAGGGAAAAGCATCGACCGATTCAATCCTGGCGGTCAATGCCAGCCTGGCTGCAATGGCGCCTCAATAGGCATCTGTCACGTGGGAGGGCGCCACCGGGTCACCTTCTTCGAACTCCTTGGCGTGCAACCGCGAGTAGTAGCCATTCTTCGCCAGCAACTCAACGTGGGTGCCGCGCTCGACAATCTGGCCGTCATCCATCACCAGGATCAGGTCAGCTTTCTCGATGGTGCTCAGGCGGTGGGCAATCACCAGGGTCGTGCGGTTCTTCACCACATGGTCCAGGGCGGCCTGGATATGGCGCTCGGACTCGGTGTCCAGGGCCGAGGTGGCCTCGTCGAGAATCAACAGCGGCGCATCCTTGAGCAGGGCCCGGGCAATCGCGATGCGTTGGCGCTGGCCACCGGACAGCAACACGCCGTTCTCGCCCACCAGGGTTTCATAGCCCTGGGGCATCTTCACGATGAACTCATCGGCATAGGCTTCGCGAGCGGCATGATGCACCGCGTCGGTGGGCGCGCCGGCCAGGTCGCCATAGGCGATGTTGTTGGTCACGGTGTCGTTGAACAAGGTGACCTGCTGGGTCACCAGGGCGATTTGCCGGCGCAGGTTACGCAGGGTGAAATCCTGCACGCGTACGCCATCGAGCAGAATCTGCCCCTGTTCGTGCTGATAGAAGCGTGGGATCAAACCCGCCAGGGTGGATTTGCCGCTGCCCGAACGCCCTACCAATGCGACCATTTGCCCAGGCTCGACGATAAAGCTGATGTCGTTGAGCACCTTCTTGTCGCTATCCGGGTATTGGAAGCTGAGGTTGCGCACTTCAATGCGCCCCGCCAGACGCTCATGTTCAATCACGCCCTGGTCAACTTCTACCGGCTCATCCAACTGCTCGAAAATACTTTCGGCACCCGCCACACCCTTCTGGATGGTCGAGCTGACTTCGGAAAGCTGGCGAATCGGCTTAGGCAACAAGCCAGCCATGGTGATGTAGGCCACCAGATCACCCGGCGAGGCATCGCCACGCAAATACAGGACCAGGAACATGACCACGGCCATCGCACTGTAGGTCACCAACTGCAGCATCGGCGTGTACACCGCGCCGGTCTTGGTCATCGCCAGTTGTTTCTCGGTGTTGCTCAGGCTCGCCTGCTCGAAGCGCACCTTTTCATACTGCTCACCGCCAAAGCTGCGGACCACACGGTAGCCGTGGATCGTCTCGGATGCCACATGGGTCACGTCGCCCATGGACACCTGGATTTTCTTGCTTTGCTTGCGGAATTTACGACTGGTGCTGTTCACCATCATGCCGATCACCGGCAGGATCGCCAGCATCACCAGGGTCAGTTTCCAGTTCATCCACACCAGGGTGCAGAACAGGAAAATCACAGTCATGCCTTCACGGATAACCACCTTGATCGCATCGGTAGCAGCACCGGTGACCATGGTCACGTTAAAGGTAATGCGCGAGATCAGATGGCCGGAGTTGTTCTTGTCAAAGAAGCGGTTGGGCAGCTCCAACAGCTTGTTGAACAGCACCACACGCAGGTCGTGGACCAGCCCCAGGGAAACCCGGGCCAGGAAGAAGTTGCCGAGGAACGAACCTACGCCCTGCCAGGCCGCGATCAGCACGATCATCAGCGGCACGGTTTCCAGCAACTGCAACTTGCCCAGATAGGGGTTGCCGGGGAACAGGCTGGCCTCGGGGTTCGCCAGGCCATCGACGAAATATTTGAGGATATAAGCGAGCATCGGCTGGGTCGATGCGAAGATCAGGAACCCGACGATACTCAGGATGAACAGACCCACATAAGGCCGTACGTAAGTCAGGAGGCGAAAGTAAATCGCCAGCGTCGACTGGGTTTTCGGTTCAGGACTGCTCATGGGAATCCGCGCAAATCAGTAAGGCGCGGATCATATCACAGGCCTCTTCAGCCCAAAAAACATGAGCAGGGGCCAGCCTTGCACCAAGTCGGTTAAGATAACCGGCTATTGATGGGAGTCAGGCATGCAAGTAATCGATCACAACACCTATGAGGCACTGCGCGCCGGCGCGCAGGTGCTGGAAGCCGATGGTTCTGGCGACAAGGTGCTCCGGTTGACCGATGGTTGCATGCTCAAACTGTTCCGGCGCAAGCGCCTGCTCAGTTCAGCGCTGTTCTACCCCTATGCACAACGTTTCGCCAACAACACCCGCGCCCTGCAGCAACGGGATATCCCCTGCCCGCGCATCATTGCGGTGTATCGCATCCCCAGCATTGCGCGGGATGCGGTGTACTACAGCCCGCTGGCCGGGGAAACCATCCGCCAGTTACAGCTTGCCACAGCCGAGGCCGACGCCCTGCGTGTGCGTCTTGGCAGCTTCATTGCGCAATTGCATGAGAAGGGCGTGTACTTTCGCTCGCTGCACTTTGGCAACGTGGTCCTGACACCGGAAAACACCCTGGGGCTGATCGACATTGCCGACCTGAGTTGCCAGACCGCCCCCCTGAGCCAGAGCAAGCGCCTGCGTAACTTCAGCCATCTGCGACGCTACCCTGAGGACCGCCAGTGGCTGCTGGGCGATGATGCCGGGCAAGCCTTTTTCGATGGCTATCGCCAGGGCTTGCCGGCAGGCAGTCAACAGGCGCCGTTGATTAAGCGCCTGCGGCAATTACTGGACTGATCTCACTGGGTGATGACCAGTACCGTGGCGCCTCGGCGATTGGCGAAGCGTTCGACGATGCGCAGGTTGCGCTCGGCCAGCCAGTTGGTGAGCCAGGGCTCGTTACCGCGGGCTTCGATCAGGAAGTAGCGGAATTTATCCGCATAGGCCGGTGACATTGCCACCTCCCGCGTCAATTGCTTGAGCAGATAACCCCGTCCAGCGTAATAGCCGATACGACCATCATCGAAGTAAGCAGGCACATCCGGCTCGACATTCGCCGCCATCCAGCGCCCCGCCTCGACGTACTGGACCTTGCCCGGCCCGGTGGACACCACATTGGACAGCATCACCAATAGGCATATCGCCACCAGCGCCTTGCCCAGGCGCGGGAACTGCTGGGCAAACATCTGCAGCGCCATCGCCAGCGCCGGCACCAACAGCAGGTTCAAGAAGCTCATGTAGCGCACGTTCATGAACTGCTGCTGGATAAAGAACAACAACAATACCAGCAGGTACAACACCGCCGCCCAGGCAAAAGGCCGGTATTCATGCCAGTAGCGCTTGATCGCCTGCCAATTGCGGCCCCGTAAAAACGGCACGGCAAACGGACCGCAAATATTCACAAAGCTGATGGCCATGGCCGCCAGGATGCCAAAAAAGATGATGCGTCCGGCTTCATCCTGGGAGTACTTGTTGATCAGCGAGTTGGCGAACTGCTCGCGCAGCAAATCAAATGACGCCAGGACACTGCTCGGGTTGATCAGGTCCATATAGTAGGCAACGCGCGCCGATGAAAAACCACCGGTTGCCGAGACCAGTACCACCCCCGCCACCACGCCGAGCAGCGGTAGCGCAATAAACTGCAGGAGCGCCAGGCGCCGCTCACGCAGCCACAGGCCAGGCAACTGCCATAAGCCCAGCGCAGGCAACAGCAACAACGCTTCCAGCCGGAAGGCTGCCGCCGCGACAATTGCCAGGTGGATGGTTGACGCACGCAGCCAACCCCCTCGGGCCTGCCAACGCATGGCCAGCCAGAGCGTCAGGGTACAGAAAAACCAGAAGCCGAACTCACGCAGGATCTCGCCACGAAACTGGTTGAACGCCGGCATCGCCAACACCACCAGGCAGGCCCAGGGCGCAACCTGCACCGAGCGCTGGCGAACGCAGTCAACCAGCAGGGCACAAGTCCCGGCGGCAAACAGCGAACACCACAAGTAAGCACTCAGCTCTATGGGCAGGGCTGTAACCGAATGGGTGCCCGCCAGGAGCAGGGAGAACCAGGGCCAGTTGAACAGGGCAAAGGCGGCTTTAGGGCCGTGGACGTGAGCGTCCTGGGCAATGGTCAGGTAGAACGCCGCATCACGCCCGACTGTCGCGGCGCCCAATACGGCGATCAGGGATAGCAGCAAACTCCCGAAAAATGCCACTCGAACGGGCTGTTCGACGACAACACTCAAAACCCGGGCCCACAACTTACTGCCAATTCCAACCACACCCCCCCCTTAAAACCTGGCGTCACATCGTGTGCACAAGATTTGAAAACATATATTCCAGAAAAGCCACCACGCCACAAAAAAACCAACGCCCGGTCATTGCAATCAACTCAGGCGCTTCATAGGTCATTCCAGGCGTAGCGTAACAGGCTACAAAACGCTTACTTGAACATCAGCTGAAGCGCCTTGCGTGTGTACGACCAACGCGTCAGGGCGCGCCAGTCTGTACGTACCGCCTGGCAGTAAAACTGCCTGGCAAGCGTGTACTCCCCAGCACTTAAGCAATTGCGAAACAAAGACAGGCAGCGCTGCGCGAGAAACGCACTGCGCAAGCCTTGCAACTCTGCCGGCATACGCACTGGCGAAAACACCTCGTCAACCAGGCTCACACCCGCCGCCACACTGTGCTTGATGTCATGCCGCAAGCTGTCCGCATGCTTGTAGACCAACGCCAGCGGCTGGTCGATAACCGTGCAGGGCACGCGCGCCAGGGCCTGGGCAAACACCGGGATATCCTCGGCGTTGCGCATGCGCTCCGGGTAGTTGCCTACCGCAAAAATCTCCCGGTGCATGGCGCAGGCGCCATTGGAGATGGCGATGGTCTTGTCCAGCAAATACCCGCGCACCCGCAGATAAGGCGTCGCAGGCAAGGGCTTGACGGCATGCAGGCGGCGCTTGCCATCTTCAAATACCGACCAGTGGCCACCGATGATCAGGCGGCTATCCGGGTGAGCAGCAATATGCTGCGCAACCAGGGCCAGGGCGCCCGGGGCCATTTCATCATCGGCGTCCAGGAACATCAGGTACTGGCCCGCAGACTCCTCAATGCCACGATTGCGCACCGAGGCCAGGCCGCCATTGGGCTTGCGCAGCACCTGGAAGCGTCCGGGGTGCTTGGCCAGCAGAGCGTCCAGCACCTGCGGCGTATCGTCGGTAGAGCCGTCATCAATCACCAACAACTGCGCATCGGCTTCGTCGAGTTGCGCCAGCACCGACTCAACCGCGCGCCCCAGGGTGCGCGCGTAGTTGTAGGCAGGGATGACGACGCCAATCAGTGCTTCAGTCAACGGCTTGCCCTTCCACACCATCTTTGACGACCAGGATGTCTTCCATGATCAGGTACTGCAGGTCGGAGCCGAAGAACATGTTCAGGGCGTCGGTCGGCGAGCAGATCATCGCTTCGCCACGGCGGTTGAGCGAGGTGTTCAGGGACACACCATTGCCGGTCAGCACTTCCAGCTCTTTCATCATGTCGTAGTAGCGCGGGTTGTACTCGCGCTTGAGCACCTGGGCGCGGGAGGTGCCATCTTCATGGACCACTTCCGGCACGCGGGTTTTCCACTCTTCGGCGACTTCAAAGGTGAAGGTCATGAACGGGGCCGGGTGATCGACCTTGATCATCTGCGGGGCCACGGTGTCGAGCATCGACGGGCAGAAAGGCCTCCAGCGCTCGCGGAACTTGATCTGGTGGTTGATCCGGTCAGCCACGCCCACGGCGCTCGGGCAACCGATGATCGAACGACCGCCCAAGGCGCGCGGACCGAACTCCATGCGTCCCTGGAACCAGGCTACCGGGTTGCCGTCGACCATGATCTGGGCGATGCGCTTGGGCATATCGTCGATCTGGCGCCACTTCGGCTTGCTCGGGTGCTTGGCACACGCGGCAATCACTTCTTCGTTGCTGTAGGACGGGCCGAGATAGACGTGCTCCATCTTCTCTACCGGCACCCCACGGGCATGGGACACATAGGCCGCAGCACCCACGGCGGTACCGGCATCGCCGGACGCCGGCTGCACGAACAGCTCTTTGACGTCGTCGCGGGCAATGATCTTCTGGTTCAACTTGACGTTCAACGCGCAGCCGCCGGCGAAGGCCAGCTTGCCGGTTTCCTTGAGGATATCGCCCAGGTAATGGTCGATCATCTGCAACGACAGCTTCTCGAACAACGCCTGCATGCTGGCCGCGTAGTGGATGTACGGCTCGTCGGCGATGTCGCCTTCGCGCTTGGGGCCCAGCCACTCGATCAGTTTTGGCGAGAAGTAGAAGCCCTTGCCCTTCTCTTTATAGCGGCGCAGGCCGATGACGTTGGCGTAGTCGGTGTTGATCACCAGCTCGCCATTTTCAAAGGAGGCCAGGCGCGAGAAATCGTACTTGCTGGCATCGCCATAGGGTGCCATGCCCATGACCTTGAACTCGCCGTCGAGCATCTCGAAACCGAGGAACTCGGTGATCGCGCCGTACAGGCCGCCCAGGGAGTCCGGATCGTAGAATTCTTTGATCTTGTGGATCTTGCCGTTCTCGCCATAACCGAAGAAGGTCGTGGCGTACTCGCCTTTACCGTCGATCCCGAGGATCGCGGTCTTCTCCTGGAAGCCCGAGCAGTGATAGGCGCTGGAGGCGTGGGCCAGGTGGTGTTCAACCGGTTCGATCTTGATCTTCTTCGGATCGAAGCCCAGTTGCTCCAGGCACCAGACAATCTTGTTGCGATAGCGCTTGTAGCGCCGGTTGCCCATCAGGATCGCGTCAAGGGCGCGGTCCGGGGCGTACCAGTAACGCTTGGCATAGTGCCAGCGAGCCTCGCCGAACAAGCTGATCGGGGCAAACGGGATCGCCACCACATCAACGTCGGAGGGTTTGATGCCAGCCTGTTCCAGGCAGAACTTCGCCGATTCGTAGGGCATGCGGTTCTTTGCATGTTTATCGCGTACGAAGCGCTCTTCTTCGGCGGCCGCGATCAGCTTGCCGTCGATATACAGGGCTGCGGAGGGATCATGGCTAAGGGCGCCGGACAGGCCAAGAATCGTCAATGCCACTGGGGTCTAGCCTCTTTTAGTCTGCATGCAGGCGCTGGCGCCTGAAAAAATGTGTGCCCCTCGCCTCAGCGAGAAAAGCTAAAGGGCGGGATTATAGCTTAAAAGCGGCAAAACGCCTCTAGCCGCAAATGGCAGGGAGAAACAAGAGGCATCATCGGAAAATCTCGATACTGCCATCGCGGTTCTGTCGGTAGACGGTGTAGGGCAGTACCAAAGTATCGAGGACACCCGACAGGGCAAAATCAATGGCAATCCAGGGCACCGAGGCAATCTGCTGGTCTTCCAGGCTTTTCTTGCCGTTGGGTTCGCCATTCAGGGAGCAGAAGTCATACACCACCCCGCTGTAGATACGGGGCACGCTCTCGCAGTGGCTGCGCAGGTCCTTGAGTTTCTGGCTGGCTACTGCGTCTTCGCGAAACACCGTGTCGAGGGTGCCGCAGGCAGTGGTCGAAAGGACAATGGCGGCAAGCAGCAGAATGTTTGTAGGATTCACGGGCAACCCTCTTTGGCATGGAGCGGACAGCCTAACCCAAGATGGCGTAAGACGAATATGCCGGTATTTTGCGGGAATATTCTTCGGAAACGCCACGCAGAATCGTTAAACTCGCGCCCTTTTTTCCGCGCCGGCGCTGCGCGTCATGGAAGTTGGTTCGCTCATGAAAGTTGTTGCTCCCACCTGTTTTGCGATGTTGCTCCCCAGCCTGCTGGGCCTGCAGCAAACAGCCCTGGCCGAAGAGGCCCCACTGATTCTCGACCCCAGTGTGGTGACGGGCTCGCGTAGCGCCAGCCGCAGTTTCGACCTGCCCTACTCGGTGGACAGCATCAGCCGTGAGCAGATCAGCGACGGCCAGTTGGGCATCAATGCCTCGGAAGCCCTGTCCCGCGTGCCGGGGCTGGTGGTGCAGAACCGCCAGAACTATGCCCAGGACCTGCAGATTTCCTCCCGTGGCTTTGGCGCGCGCTCGGCGTTTGGCGTACGCGGGATCAAACTGATTGCCGATGGCATCCCCGCCAGCACCCCGGACGGCCAGGGCCAGGCCGCCACCTTCAACCTCGACACCGCCGACCGCATCGAAGTCCTGCGCGGCCCGGCCGCCACCCTGTATGGCAGCAACGCCGGCGGGGTGATCCAGATGTTCTCGCGCAACGGCGAAGGCCCACCCCGTATCGGCGCCGAAACCCTGGTCGGCAGCGATGGCCTGAACAAGCACCACCTCAGCGCCGAGGGCGCGGTGCAGGGCGCCGGTTTTGTCCTCGATGCCTCACGCATGGACACCGACGGCTACCGCGACCACAGCAGCGCCCGCCGCGACCAGACCTTCGCCAAGCTCAACCTCGAGCCCGATGACGACAGCAAGCTGGCCCTGATCTACAGCAGCCTGGAGCAGAACGGCACCCAGGACCCGCTGGGGCAGACCTGGGCAGGCTACAAGGCCGACCCGCGCTCGGTGAGCAGCAATGCCCTGGCGTACAACACACGCAAGAGCATTGATCACCAACAGGTAGGGATGAATTACGAGCGGTACATTGGCGATGCGACATTGCAGGTGAATGCCTACACCGGGCGCAGGAGTGTGATTCAGTATTTGTCGATTCCCAAAGGCACACCCACAAACGAGCTTGGCGGCGGCGGCGTAGTGCAATTCGACCGCAAGTTCTACGGCGGTGGCGTGCGCTGGATGCAGCCCATAGACAGCGTGCCGGGCGAATTGATGATCATCACCGGCCTGGACTTCGACCAGAGCGAAGATAGCCGTCACGGCTACAAGAACTACAACGGCAACACCCTCGGCGTGAAAGGCGAATTACGCCGCAATGAAATCGACACCGCCCGCAGCCTCGACCCGTACATCCAGGCCAACTGGGCCATCGACCGGTGGACCCTGCAAGCCGGGGTGCGCCACAGCACCATGGAGCTTGACGTCAATGACAAGTTCTTTAGCAATGGTAATGGCGATGCCAGCGGCAACAAGACCTATCAAAAGAATACGCCCTCAGTGAGCGTGATGTACGCCTTCACACCCGATCTGCATGGTTACATCAGCGCCGGCAAAGGCTTCGAGACACCGACCCAGGCAGAGCTGGCTTACGCCCCTGGTGACATCGAAGGTTTCAACTTTGGCCTGAAGCCGTCAGAAAGCACTCAATATGAAGTGGGCTTGAAGGCGCAGGTGAACAACAGCACGCGGGTCAACGCTGCCGTATTCCAAATAACTACGGAAGATGAGTTGGTGGTCAATGCATCGAAGGATGGACGCACCAGCTACCAAAACGCCGGCCGCACCCTGCGCCGTGGCTTTGAGCTGGGTATCGAAAGCCAACTGAGCGAACAGTGGAGCGCCAACCTCGCCTACACCCGCCTGCAAGCCACCTACGACAGCAACTTCAGCAACAGCGGCAAAACCGTGGAGAAGGGCAACTACCTACCCGGCGTCCCACAGACCACGCTCTTTGCCGAACTGAACTGGAAACCACGGGACTGGGTCAGCACCGCCGTCGAAGGCATGTACCGCAGCAAGATCTATGTCGAAGACACCAACCAGAAACAAGCGGCACCGGCTTACAGCGTTTTCAACTGGCGTGCACGCTTTGAACAGAAAGTCGAACACTGGACCTTTCACCAGACCCTGCGCCTGGACAACCTGCTGGATCGCCAGTACATCGGTTCGGTGATTGTCGGCGATGGCAACGATCGTTATTACGAAGCCGCGCCCGGCAGGTCGTGGTATGCGGGCGCAGGAGCCCAGTACAGCTTTTGAGTGATAAAAACCAATGGGCAAATAACATTGCCCATTTGGCTCCCACATTAATAACAGAAACTTCCTATAACCCGACCCCTACACTTTGAAAAGTACCCACCAAAATTACAAAGAACTACAAACAAAAATACCCACTCAACTTTTAAGCAATCATCCATCAGCTTTTAATTGCCACTCCCCATTGGCTCCGTAAACCAGCTCATGATCTATGGGCTCTCGATAGGGATCACCGAAGTTCACATAACCGCCATCACCTTTGCCATTAGAGGCGGTTGGCTGCCATTCCTGGGTATCGGCGTTAAAAAATTCGGCATCATCACCAGCGGTTGTGTCCTTTGGATTGCGCACACCCGACTGCACTTTATCTATTGGGCTTGTTGGATTCACCGGATCTATCGGCTTATTTTTACCGGCCAGATCACTGTAAAAAGAAAAAGGATGAAAGCCTGTTATCGAAGTCATTTGCACACTCCCGGAATTAACATTTCGACCATTCAATAAACATCTATATAAGATATTCCTATCAAGCGTCGATACAACCTATTAACCCCAACAAACAATGTCCAGAGCACTACTTAATCAAAATATTAAGTAATGCCCCTTACCTTCGAAAACACTGTGATTTCCCAGACCTGAAGAAATCGCTACGACTTATGACGGCCTAACGCGAATCACCCAACTAACTCGCTCACCTTGGGCAAGCGCTGATCAATCACACGATACAAAGCACTATCAGCCGGCCAGTTGCGCATAAACCGCGCACGGTCCTTGGCAAACGCCGGTGCGAAGCTGCTCAGCGAGCCATGCTGACACATCGAATCCAGATCAATCAGCACCCAACGCCCTCCTTGCCAGAACAGGTTGCGCCCCTTGAAGTCGCCATGGCTGATCCGCTCGCGAATCAGCTCGCCAAACAGGCGATCCAGGGCCAGCAGTTCAGGCTCGGGCACCTCGCCGCTGTCCACGTAAGGGGCCAGGTGTTCGATCAGGTCGGGCCCGGACAGGTGCTCGGTGACCAGATAAGCCCGGCTGCGCAACCAGAAAAAGCGTCGCTCCAGAAGCGCCAGGGGCTTGGGCGTGGCAATCCCCAGGAATGTCAGGCGGTTGCCTTCGCTCCAGGCGTGCCAGGCGCGGCTGGGCCTCCAGAAGCGCCTGAGCCAGTGTGTAAAACCCTTGATGTTGTAACGCTTGATCACCAGCGGCCGCCCCGCAGCATCAACCCCGGCCACCGTGGCCGAGGCGCCGGCCTTGTACATTTGGCCCTGGTCGACAAGCCTATCGACGTTTGCCAGTACCGGCAGCAGGGTGGCTTCTTCTTCACGCCGGATGGCGCGCAGCCCAAAGGCCCCGCGCACTACGCTGAACAAGGTGCACTCACGGCCGATCTTGCCCATGAAGTCTTTCAGGCGCCAGGCGCGCACTTTGCGCACCTGTTTTTGCAAGGCTTCCAGGGGCAACGCGTGCTCGCCGTTGCTTAACAGGTAGTGCACCAGTAATTCTTCGGTAAACGGTTCGAGGTCGCTCGGTAACTGGGCAAAAAACACCCCGAGGTTTTCCAGCACCCGGTTACGTGACAGGGGTTTACCCGCCTGTTCGACGCAGATCCCCCCCCCGTCGATCAAATACAGCTTGTCCGCCTGACGCATCAGGTTGTCCAGGTGCAGATCTTCCTGCCACAAACCCTTGGCGTGCATCTGGGCAATCGCACCCAGCGCTTCGGCCAGTACCGCCTGTTGCTCATCGGCCAAGGGCGGCAAGGCTTCGACTGCCGCCCAGGCGTCGGCCAGGCTTTGGGCCCCTTCCAGAAACTCGAACAGCAGCCAGCCGCCCTCACCGTCTTGCAGGCCGTCGGCGAGCAACAGTGGGGTAGTGAGGCCTTGCTCGGCGAGCAGGCGCACGCCCTGGAGTTCGCGCTGGAAATGTCGGGCGGCGTTGCTACCCACCAGCAACTTGGCCAGCACCGGCCGGCCACGCCAGATGGCCGCGCCCACATAACGCTGGCCGGGCAACACCCGCAACAGGCTCAGCAGTTGCAACTGCCCAGGGCCCGCTGCATCCGCCAACTCAATACTCAAGGGCAACGTGGGCGTACGCCCGGCGTTTTTGAGCTCAGACAACCGCATCAGCGGGCCTCCTTGTGACTGCGCCGCCCCGCCAGGTACTGCGCCCAGGTATCCACCAGCGAACTGTCCTCCGGCTGGTCGAGGTAGGCCGCCAGGAATTGCCGCACCTGCGCTGCCGTCCATGCGCCAGCACGGCGCAGCAATGGCTCAAGGTCTTTGACCCGATCACGCCGGCCCAGCAACAGCGGCCGGGTTTTTTCCAGGTCGATCAACTGCGCTGCGTAACCGTCGCCGGTGGCCTGCAGGAAGATATGTTTGGGGTAAAAACAGCCATGCACCTGGCCGACGCCATGGAGCTTGCGCGCCAATTGGCCGCAAGCCACGAGGATCGCGTGGTGCTGGGCGGTACTCAGGGCCGGCCACTGCTCAAGCAATGAGTCCAGGTCATTCCAGCCATCCAGCGCGCGGGTCAGCAGCAAGGCGCGGTATTCGCCGGCAACCTTGCGCTCGCCATAAAAGGCGGCCTGCAAGGCCGGGATCGCCTTCTGCCGATAGCGGCTGATATTGCGAAACTCACGGGCAAAGGTCGGCTCGCCAAAGGGCCGATGCAGGGTGCGCGTCAGGTAGTTGCTCTGGCGCTTGAGGTAAAAGCCACGGCCTTCCAGTTCCAGGCGGAACACACTGCTCCAGCCGCCGCGACTGGTGTTGGGCTCATCCACTGCGTCCAGTTGCCTGGCCCACAGGGCGTCGAAGTCAGCCAGGCCATTGCGCTCCAGCAAGGCCCGGTCTTCAGTTGCCAGGAAGTCATTCATTCGCGTCCCTCGAAAAACTTCAGCACATGGCGAATCCGCTGTTTATCCGACGTATTCAGGTGCTTGCGCCGACAATATTGCATGTAGAAGCGTAGGCGCTGGGTGGCCGACAAGTGGTATTTGGCAACCTTGTCCAGGCACGCCAGGTCCTTGGTGATCCGGTACTTGAGCCAGAACCCGCGCCAGAAGTCGCCGTTGGGGCAGTCGATCAGGTACAGGGTCTGCTGGTCGTCGATCAACAGGTTGCGCCACTTCAAGTCGTTGTGGGTAAACCGGTGGTCGTGCATGGTCCGGGTGTATTCGGCGAGCTGGCGGCTGACCTTGTCGACCCATACCGGGTCGGACAATTGCGGATCCTTGCGTTCGGCCAGGGCCGCCAGGTCTTCGGTGCGGGGCAACTCGCGGGTGATCATCGCCCCACGATCATAGGCCAGGCCCTTGCGCTCCAGGCCCCAGGCCACGACTTCGGCCGTGGGAATGCCCCACTTGGCGAAGCGCTTGAGGTTCTGCCATTCGGACTTGACCCGTGGCTTGCCCAGGTAACGCCGCAACCCCTTGCCGGCGCCGGTGTAGCGCTTGACGTAATAGTTGACCCCGCCGCGCTGCACACGAATGACTTCGGACAGCGGATCACGGGTCAGACGCTCGCCTTGCAGGGCAAACACCGCATCGAGGCTACCAAAATCGTCCACAAGCTCCGAGTAAGCAGGTTCCAGGTTCCAACCCGCCATCAGAGCGCACCTCCGTACCGGACTTTACGGTCATAGAGCTTGCTGGCCTTGCGCTCCAGCCACTGCAGCAGCGCGCCTTCCTCGGCCAGGATCTGGCGCAGGGGTTGCTGGAAGTAGCCTTTGAGGAAACGCAACTTGTCGCGGCGGGTCAGGCCGATATCCAGGATCGAGAAATACAGGGCCGCCAAATCCTTGTTGCGCCAGCGCTGACTGATGCGCGGGCGCACTTGGGCACGGTGCAGGTCGATCACCGACAGTTTGAAGTCATCGGCCGTCACCGGTTTGTCGGTGTGCAGCAGGAAGTGGCAGATGTAGCAGTCACGATGGTTGACGCCAGCACGATGCATCATCCCGGTCATGCGGGCCACTTCGGCAATCAGCGCGCGCTTGAGACGCGGCTCGGGTGGCTGCTTGAGCCAGTCCATGCTCAAGTCTTCCAGGCTGATGGTCGGCGCCAGCTCTTGGGTGACAATAAAGGAATGCTGGTCGGCCGGGTTGGCGCCGCGCTCGCCGTAAGCCACGGCGGTCATGGTCGGTACGCCCACTTCGTGCAGGCGCTGGATTGCCTGCCACTCCTGCCCGGCGCCCAGCACCGGCAGTTTGGCGGTGAACAGGTTCTTGAAAATTTCACCCCAGCCGATGCCACGGTGGATTTTCACAAAGTAGCCGCGTCCATCCACCTCGGTGCGCAAGGTGCGACGGGCTTCCAGTTCACGGTAAACCTCACCCTCCAACAGCTCGACTTCGGCGAACGCATCGCGCCCGGCCCAAAGGCTCTTGAACGGTTCGGCAAGAATCAACTTCATCAGTGTTGCTCCGCCAGAATTACATCCGCAGCGTGCTGCGGCATGCTATAGAGGTCGGCCGTCTCGGCGAAGGCCAGACCATTGCGGCTCCAGGCCGCACGTTGCTGCTGATCACTGAGCATCCCGGCCAGGTACTGGTTGAGCTGGGTCTGTTCGAAAGGCTCGTCCAGCACACGCCCGCAATCAGCTTCGCTGATGTAATGGGCATAACCACACACCGCTGTGACCAGTACCGGCAACCCGGCCACCAGGGCTTCGAGCAGCACGGTCCCGGTGTTTTCGTTGTACGCCGGGTGAATCAACAGGTCGGCACCCAGCAGGAAACGCGGGATATCACTGCGCCCCTTGAGGAACTGCACATTGTCGCCCAGGCCCAGGGTAGCACTCTGCAATTGGAATACTTTGGGGTCGTCCTGGCCAATTACAAACAGGCGGGTGCGCTTCTTCAGGTCTGGCGGCAGTGCGGCCAGCGCCTTGAGGCTGCGGTCCACGCCCTTGGTCTTGAAGCCCGAACCGATCTGCACCAGCAGCAAATCGTCGTCCGCGAGGTTGAATTCGGCACGGAAGCCGGCGCGGATCTCGGCCGCATTCGGCGGCGCCCGACGGTCCTGGGCGATGCCCGGTGGCAGTAGGTGGAAGCGCGCCAGCGGTGTGTCGTAGTGTTTGATAAACAGCGGCTGCTGGACCTCGGAGATCATCAGCACTTGGGTCTTGGCCTCCTTGGCAAACACCGCGCGCTCGTACTCGGCAAAGTGCCGGTAGCGGCCAAAGCTGCGATACAGCGAATGCCGCAGGTTCTGCGCCTTGTCCTCAAAACAGCCGTCTGCCGCGTAGTACACATCCAGGCCGGGCATTTTGTTGAAGCCGATCAAGCGGTCCACCGGGCGTTTGGCCAGGTCGGCCTGCATCCAGGCGGTCAACTTCTCGTTGCGCCGATGGTTGAAGAACGCCTTGACCGGCGCCACCAGCACTTCAAAACCGGGTGGCACGTCACCTTCCCAGATCAAGGTGTACACACGAATCTGGTGGCCGCGCTGCTGGCACTCCAGGGCGATGCGCATGAAGTCGCGCTGCAAGCCACCAAAGGGGAAATATTTGTACAGTACAAATGCCAGTTGCATCAGTGCAGCTCCTCAGCCAATAACAACGTGCTCAGTCGGCTGGCCACACGCTCAGGGTTCAGGCGAGTAAAGCACAGTGGCCACTCGCGCTTGAGATCAAACCGGCGCTGGTCTTCAGCGGTCGGTTGGTAGGTGCATTTCTTTTGCAGGCAGGGCGCGCAGGGGAAATCGCTGCCCAGATGAATCTGCGCCTTGCCATAGGCACCGGTCAGGCCCGGGTTGGTCGGGCCGAACAGAGAGATCGTCGGCACATCCAGCGCAGCGGCCAGGTGCCCAAGGCCGGTATCCACCGCCACACAAGCCCTGGCGCCGGCCAATACCCGCGCCACACCGGCCAGGTTCAGCTTGGGCAAGACTTCGGCATTGGCCAGGCCCTGGGCCAGGCGTTCGGCGCGGGCTTTTTCGGCGGCATTGCCCCACGGCAGTTTCACATCCACTCCCAGGCTGCCCATGCGCTCGGCCAGCTCGCGCCAGTAGGCTTCGGGCCAGTGCTTGGTGTCCCAGGTGGTGCCGTGCAGCAGCAGCACAAAAGGTTTCTTCGGCGGCAGGCCGAGCAGTTTCTCAGTGCTCAGGCCGTAATCCCCAAGGCCTTTGGGCAGGTCATAGCCCAGGGCCACAGCGAACAGCTGGCGCAAGCGCTCCACCGCATGCTGGCCACGAGCAACCGCCAGGCGCCGGGAATAGAAGCGCGCAGCAATGGGTTCGCGAGCTGAATCTCTGTCAAAGCCCGCCACCGGCGCCCGCACATAGCGGGTCAGCCAGGCGCTTTTAAGCAGGCCCTGGGCGTCGATTACCAGGTCGTATTTAGTCGACTGGATCTGCTTCTTGAAGCGGCGCCACTCGCCACTCTTGAAGGTCTGCCAGAGGCTCTTGCGCCAGCGGCGAATCGCCACGGGGATCACCTTGTCCACCGCAGGGTGCCAGGTGGGGATTTCGGCGAAGCCTTCTTCCACCACCCAGTCAAAGCGGATCCCCGGGATCGCCCGGGCCGCGTCGGTCAATGCCGGCAAGGCGTGGATCACATCGCCCAGGGATGAGGTCTTGATTACCAGTACCCGCAACTCAATGAACCTCGACCACGTTGCCCTGCAAACGCTGCAAGGCTTCGGCTACCGCATCGGGCAGCAACTGGCGCAGGCAATTGTAGTGGCCGAAACGGCAGGTGCGGTCAAAGCACGGGCTGCAATCGAGGCCCAGGCGCACCACTTCGACCTTGTCGGCCAATGGTGGGGTAAAGCCCGGCGAGGTGGAGCCGTACACCGCCACCAGCGGGCGGTTCAGCGCGGCGGCCACGTGCATCAGGCCGGAGTCGTTGGACACCACCGAGTCGGCGCAGGACAACAGGTCGATGGCCTCGGCCAATGACGTATCGCCACTGAGATTGACCGCTTCTTCGCGCAGGCCGGGGATCAGGCGCTGGCGGATATCCTCGCCCACCGAGTGATCGTTTTTCGAGCCAAACAGCCAGACTTGCCAGCCTTCGCGGATTTTCAGCTCGGCGACCTTGGCGTAATGCTCCGACGGCCAGCGCTTGGACTCGCCAAACTCGGCGCCTGGGCACAGCGCCAGCACCGGCCGATCGAGGCTCAGGCCGAACTTGGCCAGGGCCGCGTCGCGGGTGACCGGGTCGATGAGCAGGCTCGGCCGTGGATACGGCGTCGGCAACTCGGCATTGGGCGCATAGGCCAGGGCCATGAAGCGCTCGATCATCAGCGGGTAGCGGGCCTTGTCGAGCTTGCGCACGTCATTGAGCAAGCCATAGCGGAACTCGCCGCGCCAGCCGGTACGCTTGGGGATGCCGGCGAAGAACGGCACCAGGGCCGACTTCATCGAGTTGGGCAGCAGGATCGCCTGGTCGTACTGGCCGGCCAGAGACTTGCCGATCCGCCGCCGGGTCGCCAGCTCCAGCGCGCCATGGCCGAGCGGGAAGCTCAAGGCCTGCCGTACCTCGGGCATGCGTTCCAGGATCGGCCGGCTCCACTCGGGGGCGAGCACGTCGATTTGGCAGTCGGGATGACGCTGTTTCAGGCACTGGAACAGTGTCTGCGCCATTACCATGTCACCGACCCAACTGGGCCCAACGATCAGAATATTCATGTAGTTTCCACAAACGATTCGGGGAGGCTCATGCCTCCCCGCCTCGATAATTACTGTAGGTCACGGTTTGTGTGGGATCGGGCTGGCCCGCGATAGCATCACCGCGTGCTGTCAGCCAGACCGCAGCGCCTGCATCGCGGGCCAGCCCGCTTCCACCTAAAGCCGGTCTCCACATTCAATTGGGGTCGCCGTAGTGTTTTAGCTTAACCCCAGTTCTTGCCAGATCCGTTTCACCTGCCGCCGTTCGTCGGCAAACTGATCCCCGGCCACCACACCCGCCTCGTTCTGCAAGGCCTGGCGATGGGCTGCCGAGCGGTAGGCCTTATACACCTCGCGCAACAGGTGGGCATCGGCGGCTGGCATCAGCCCGACCTGCTCCAAGCCTTCCAGGATGCGGATATTGTCGGTATAGCGCAGCAGCAATGGATGTTGCGCAGACCACGCCAAAGCGGCGTATTGCACCATAAATTCAATATCGACGATACCTCCTGCGTCCTGCTTGAGATCGAACAGCGCCGTGGGCTCGAAGGCATTCGCCGCGGTGCCGGCTGCGGTCGACTTGGTGCCCAGGTTGTCACGCATCTTGGCGCGCATCTCGCTGACCTCCTGGCGCAGCTTCGCCAGGTCCTGCGTGCACCCCAGTACCCGCGCCCGTACGGCCTCAAACGCCCGGCCCACGTCCTGGCTGCCGACCAGCACCCGCGCGCGCACCAGGGCTTGATGCTCCCAGGTCCAGGCCTCGTTTTCCTGATAACGGGCAAATGCCCCCAGAGAGCTGACCAGCAGGCCGGATGCGCCAGAAGGTCGCAGGCGCATATCCACTTCGTACAATTGCCCGGAGTTGGTCTGGGTGGTCAGCAGGTGAATGATGCGCTGGCCCAGGCGGGTAAAGAACTGCGCGCCATCAATCGGCTTGGCGCCGTCGGTTTCGGCCTGGGGGTCACCGTCGTGGATAAACACCAGGTCCAGGTCCGAGCCATGCCCCAGTTCGATACCGCCGACCTTGCCATAACCGACGATGATAAATCCGGGGTCGCACAAGGTACCGTCCAGGCGTTGCGGCGTACCATGGCGGGCCACGGTCTGGCGCCAGGCCAGGGCCAGCACCTGCTCCAGAATCGCCTCGGCGAGCCAGGTCAGGTAGTCGCTGACCTTCATCAGCGGCAGGCTGCCAGCGATTTCCGAGGCCGCGACCCGCAACCGGTGCGCCAGCTTGAAGTGGCGCAGGGCTTCCATTTGCTGCTCAAGGTCATCCTCAGGGATGCGTGTGAGGCGCTCGCGCAGTTCGGCGGCCAGTTCCGGCGCCAAGGGCGGTTTGAACAGGCGGCCTTCGTTGAGCAATTCGTCCAGCAGCAGCGGGAAGCGGGTGATCTGCTCGGCAATCCACGGGCTGGCGGCGCACAGGGTCAACAACCGACGCAAGGCGTCAGGGTTTTCCGTCAACAGCACCAGATAAGCAGAACGCCGCGCGACGGCCTCTACCAACGGCAGCACACGCTCCAGCACCAGGTCCGGGTCGGCATGTTCGACAGCCTGGGCCAGCAGGCGCGGGATAAACGCATCCAGACGCTCACGCCCCAGGCGCTGCATCGCGCGCAATTGCGGGCTGCCGCGCAGACTGGCCAAGGCTTTCAGGGCCTTGGGCGCGTCGGCAAAGCCGCCTTCGGCCAATTGGCGACAGGCGGCCTCCTCATTTTGGGATTCTTCCCACAAGGGCAGCCACTCGCCACCCACCACCAATTCGCTTTCCACCCCCTCCTCTTCGTCCGGATCGGCAATCACCTGGCGGAAATGCCAGTCCACCCGGCCACGCCAGTACATCAACTGTTCATGGAACGCCGTCCAGTTGGCAAAACCCAACATAAAGGCAATGCGCGCCTGGTCCTCTTCCGTGTTGGGCAGCATTTGCGTCTGGCGATCGGCAATGGCCTGGATCGCATGCTCGGTGTAGCGCAGGAACTCATAGCCGGCACGCAACTCGGCAATCACCGCCGGCGGCAGGTAGCCCTGGCCTTCCAGGGTGCCCAGCACCTTCAGCAGCGGCCGCTGTTGCAGGCTGAGGTCGCGGCCACCGTGAATCAGCTGGAACGCCTGGGCGATAAACTCCACCTCGCGGATGCCGCCCGCCCCCAGCTTGATGTTGTCGGCCATGCCCTTGCGCCGCACTTCCTGCTGGATCAACTGCTTCATGGTGCGCAGCGCTTCGATCGCAGAAAAGTCCAGGTAACGCCGATAGACAAACGGGCGCAACAGGTCGAGCAAGTACGCGCCGGCCACCTGGTCGCCGGCCACCACCCGCGCCTTGATCATCGCGTAGCGTTCCCAGTCGCGGCCCTGGTCCTGGTAGTACTGCTCCAATGCGTTGAAGCTCAACACCAGCGCCCCTGCTGAACCGTAGGGCCGCAGGCGCATGTCGACCCGGAACACGAAGCCGTCGACAGTCATCGGGTCCAGGGCCTTGATCAGCTTCTGGCCCAGACGGATAAAGAATTCCTGGTTGTCGAGGGCCCGCTTGGCGCCCACGGTCTCGCCGCCTTCGGGGTAGGCGAAGATCAGGTCGATGTCCGACGACAGGTTCAGTTCCACCGCACCCAGCTTGCCCATGCCGAGGATGACCATCTGCTGCGGCTCGCCGCTGCGCCCGCCGATGGGGGTGCCGAATTGCGCGCAGTGGCGCTGGTACAGCCACTGGTAAGCCTGGTCGATGCTGGCGTCGGCCATGTCTGACAGGTCGCGGCAGGTCTGTACCAGGTCCGCCTGTCGGGTCAGGTCGCGCCAGATGATCCGCACTTGCTGGCGGGTGCGCTGGCGACGCAGCACACGCCCCAGCTCATCTTCTGTTTCAGCCTGTTGCACGGCTGCGGCAATCTGCCCACACAGTTCATCAGGCGCAAAGCCGCGGTCCAGCTCGCCCCAGGCCACCAGCTCAAGCAACATCAAAGGGTCACGAACACTCTGTTCAATCACAAAATCGCTGGCGGCACATACCCGGGCGAAGTCGGCCCAACGTTGCGGCGTCCACGCAGACAGGCCATGATCGGCATCCAGCATGGCCGCCGCGTCACGAAATGACTGCTCGGCCCGGTTGGCAAATGGCAACAGAACGGCTGGGAGTTCAACCAGCGTTGGAAGGCTCATGGTCTATCCTTGATCGGCGCGTGAATGGCGAGTGGCTGTGAACGCAAGAACCACGCTCGATGAAGGACTGTCGAACAAAAGTTAGAAATAGCTGAAAAATCATTAATTTTGGCAGGCAACATTAAACCTCTACCTTTTCTTGTTCGCAAAAGATCAACAATAACGATTATGCTCACCAGCCAGACCGAGCAACCACCTCGGTCTTGTGTAGTTTTACTACTCGTATATACATTCGAAAGGCTGAAATGGCCGACGATTTGTAGTAAAACTACAGGACGCCGAAGCAACCTTCGGCCATCCAAGAATTTATGTCGTCTGCCCACAAGGCCAGTCGCAAACTTCAGGCAACCGATTCTGGTAGCCTTTCCGCCCTGGAGCAAGCCATGCAAGACCTCGATCCCGTCGAAACCCAGGAATGGCTGGACGCCCTGGAATCGGTTCTCGACAAAGAAGGCGAAGACCGTGCTCACTACCTGATGACCCGTATGGGCGAACTCGCGACCCGCAGCGGCTCGCAACTGCCCTACGCCATCACCACGCCATACCGCAACACCATCCCCGTTACCCACGAAGCACGCATGCCTGGCGACCTGTTCATGGAACGCCGCATTCGCTCGCTGGTACGCTGGAACGCGATGGCGATGGTTATGCGCACGAACTTGAAAGATTCTGACCTGGGCGGTCACATCTCCAGCTTCGCTTCCAGCGCAACCCTGTATGACATTGGCTTCAACTACTTCTTCCAGGCCCCGACCGAAGAACACGGCGGCGACCTGATCTACTTCCAGGGTCACACCTCGCCAGGCGTCTACGCCCGCGCGTTCATGGAAGGTCGCATCACCGAAGACCAGATGAACAACTTCCGCCAGGAAGTCGACGGTGGCGGCCTGTCGTCGTACCCGCACCCTTGGCTGATGCCTGACTTCTGGCAGTTCCCGACCGTATCCATGGGTCTGGGCCCGATCCAGGCGATCTACCAGGCACGTTTCATGAAGTACCTGGAAGCCCGTGGCTTCATCCCGGAAGGCAAGCAGAAGGTCTGGTGTTTCCTGGGCGACGGCGAGTGCGACGAGCCGGAATCCCTGGGCGCCATCTCCCTGGCCGGCCGCGAGAAGCTGGACAACCTGATCTTCGTCATCAACTGCAACCTGCAGCGCCTCGACGGCCCGGTTCGCGGCAACGGCAAGATCATCCAGGAACTCGAAGGCGTGTTCCGCGGTGCCCAGTGGAACGTAACCAAAGTCATCTGGGGCCGTTTCTGGGACCCACTGCTGGCCAAGGACGTCGACGGTATCCTGCAACGCCGCATGGACGAAGTCATCGACGGCGAGTACCAGAACTACAAAGCCAAAGACGGCGCGTTCGTACGTGAACACTTCTTCAACACGCCTGAACTCAAGGCGATGGTTGCCGACCTGTCCGACGACGAGATCTGGAAACTCAACCGTGGCGGCCACGACCCGTACAAGGTCTACGCGGCGTACCACGAAGCGGTCAACCACAAAGAACAACCGACCGTCATCCTGGCCAAGACCATCAAGGGTTATGGCACCGGTGCCGGCGAAGCGAAGAACACTGCCCACAACACCAAGAAAGTCGATGTCGACAGCCTGAAGTTGTTCCGCGACCGCTTCGACATTCCGGTCAAGGACGAAGAGCTGGAGAACCTGCCGTTCTTCAAGCCCGAGCCAAACAGCGCCGAAGCCCGCTACCTCAGCGAGCGTCGCACTGCACTGGGCGGTTTCGTGCCACAGCGCCGGGCACAGAGCTTCAGCGTACCGACGCCGGACCTCAGCACCCTCAAGGCAATCCTTGACGGTTCGGGCGACCGTGAAATCTCCACCACCATGGCCTTCGTGCGGATCCTCGCGCAACTGGTCAAGGACAAGGAAATCGGCCCGCGCATCGTCCCGATCATCCCGGACGAAGCCCGTACCTTTGGTATGGAAGGCATGTTCCGCCAGTTGGGCATCTACTCCTCCGTCGGCCAGCTCTACGAGCCAGTCGATAAAGACCAGGTGATGTTCTACAAGGAAGACAAGAAGGGCCAGATCCTCGAAGAAGGCATCAACGAAGCGGGCGCCATGAGCTCCTTCATCGCTGCCGGTACTTCGTACTCCAGCCACAACCAGCCGATGCTGCCGTTCTACATCTTCTACTCGATGTTCGGCTTCCAGCGCATTGGCGACCTGGCTTGGGCAGCAGGCGACAGCCGTACCCGTGGTTTCCTGATCGGCGGTACCGCCGGGCGCACCACGCTGAACGGCGAAGGCCTGCAACACGAAGACGGTCACAGCCACATCCTGGCTGCCACCATCCCGAACTGCCGCACCTTTGATCCAACCTACGGCTACGAGCTGGCGGTGATCATCCAGGACGGCATGAAGAAGATGACCGAAGAGCAGCAGGACGTTTTCTACTACATCACCGTGATGAACGAGTCCTACCAGCAACCAGCCATGCCGGCCGGTGTTGAAGAAGGCATCATCAAGGGCATGTACCTGCTCGAAGAAGACACCAAGGAAGCGGCACACCACGTGCAACTGATGGGCTCCGGCACCATCCTGCGCGAAGTGCGTGAAGCGGCGAAGATCCTGCGTGAAGAGTTCAACGTCGGCGCTGATGTGTGGAGCGTTACCAGCTTCAACGAACTGCGTCGCGACGGCCTGGCCGTAGAGCGCAGCAACCGCCTGCACCCAGGCCAGAAGCCTGCGCTGAGCTACGTCGAAGAGTGCCTGGCTGGCCGTAAGGGTCCGGTTATCGCCTCTACCGACTACATGAAACTGTTTGCTGAACAAATTCGCCAGTGGGTCCCGTCCAAGGAATTCAAAGTCCTGGGCACCGATGGTTTCGGCCGCAGTGACAGCCGCAAGAAGCTGCGTCACTTCTTCGAAGTCGACCGTCACTTTGTGGTGTTGGCAGCCCTGGAAGCCTTGGCTGACCGTGGTGAGATCGAACCCAAGGTGGTGGCTGACGCCATCGTCAAGTTCGGGATCAACCCGGAAAAACGCAACCCACTGGACTGCTGAGGAGACTTTTTGTGAGCGAACTCATTCGCGTACCTGACATCGGCAGCGGTGAAGGTGAAGTAATCGAGCTGTTTGTAAAGGTCGGCGACACCGTCGAAGCCGACCAGAGCATCCTGACCCTGGAATCGGACAAGGCGAGCATGGAAATCCCTGCTCCCAAGGCCGGCGTGGTCAAGAGCCTGAAAGTGAAGCTGGGCGACCGCCTGAAAGAAGGCGACGAACTGCTGGAGCTGGAAATCGAAGGTGCCGCTGATGCGGCCCCGGCGGCGGCGCCTGCTGCCGCTGCTGCACCGGCACCAGCCGCCGAGAAACCTGCTGCTGCCGAGGCGCCTGCTGCTCCGGCCGCAGCCACTGTCCAGGACATTCACGTCCCGGACATCGGCTCGTCGGGCAAGGCCAAGATCATCGAGCTGCTGGTCAAAGTCGGCGACACCGTCGAAGCCGACCAGTCGCTGATCACCCTGGAGTCCGACAAGGCCTCCATGGAAATCCCATCGCCGGCTGCCGGCGTAGTGGAAAGCATCGCGGTCAAGCTCGAAGACGAAGTCGGCACTGGTGACTTCATCCTCAAGCTGAAAGTACAAGGCGCTGCGCCTGCTGCTGCTCCGGCGCCTGCCGCTGCTGCTCCGGCCGCCAAAGCTGAAGCTGCACCGGCTGCTGCCGCCCCGGCTCCTGCGGCAAAAGCCGAGGCCGCACCGGCCCCGGCGGCTGCCCCTGCGCCAAGTGGTGCCAAGGCTCACGCCGGCCCTGCCGTGCGTCAACTGGCCCGTGAGTTCGGCGTCGAGCTGAGCGCTGTCAGCCCTACCGGCCCACATGGTCGCGTGCTCAAGGAAGACGTGCAGGTCTACGTCAAGTCCATGATGCAAAAAGCCAAGGAAGCTCCGGCTGCCGGCACTGCTACCGGTGGCTCGGGCATTCCGCCGATCCGCACCGTAGACTTCAGCCGCTTCGGCGAAATCGAAGAAGTGCCGATGACGCGCCTGATGCAAATCGGCGCAGCCGGTCTGCACGCCAGCTGGCTGAACATTCCGCACGTGACTCAGTTCGACCAGGCCGACATCACCGACCTGGAAGCTTTCCGCGTTGCGCAGAAAGCCGTGGCCGAGAAGGCTGGCGTCAAGCTGACCGTGCTGCCACTGCTGCTCAAGGCCTGCGCGCACCTGCTCAAGGAGCTGCCGGACTTCAACAGTTCGCTGGCACCAAGCGGCAAGGCGATCATTCGCAAGAAATACGTGCACATCGGCTTCGCCGTCGACACCCCGGATGGCCTGCTGGTACCGGTCATCAAGAACGTCGACCAGAAGAGCCTGCTGCAACTGGCTGCCGAAGCGGCTGCACTGGCTGCCAAGGCCCGCGACAAGAAGCTGACTCCGGACGACATGCAAGGTGCCTGCTTCACCATCTCCAGCCTCGGGCACATTGGCGGCACTGGCTTCACGCCAATCGTCAACGCGCCGGAAGTGGCGATCCTCGGTGTTTCCAAGGCCACTATCCAGCCTGTATGGGACGGCAAGGCCTTCCAGCCGAAGCTGATGCTGCCACTGTCGCTGTCCTACGATCACCGCGTGATCAATGGCGCGGCCGCTGCACGCTTCACCCAGCGCCTGAGCCAGTTGCTGAACGACATCCGCACCATCCTGCTGTAAACGGCAGCGGCCTCCCCTTCACCGGGGAGGCCTGGCTGCAACGATTTCCGAGCGCCACGCTCGTACCTCAACCCCGCCAATTTGGCGGGGCTTTTTTTGCCCGCCTCAACTGCCCAAGCGCCTACAAAGGCCACGCAGGATAACCGTCCATCATTGCGACTGTAGAAATCCGCTGCACGGCCGATAACCCACTTATAGCACTTAGCCTTCATCCTCTCTTGTCAGTCCGTGCTGCATGATGCAACCTTGCCGCAGACAGCAACAAAGAGGGCGATAGCCCGGCGCGATGCGCATTTTTCCAAGCGAGCTCCCCCATGAAAAGCCAACCCGATGTCGCCCGAACGGCGGCCGAGGTCGTGACGCAATTACCGGTGCCTTCGCGCCTCGGTATGCTGCGTTTCGAGCGGCTGAATGAGGCCAGCTGGGCGCTGCTGTACCTTGACCCCAATTGTGAACGCCAATTCGGCTTGCCCGCCGTAGAGCTGTGCTCGCTGATCGGCTCGCCCTACGCCAGCCTGATGGAGCCCCAGGCACGCTACCAGTTGCATGACGCGATCCAGCAGCAACTGACCGCCAGCCCCCACTACCTGGTGCGCTACACCTTGCACACCAACGACGGCCAGTTGAGCCTGCTGGAGGTCGGCGAGGCCTACAAGCAACACAATCGCCACCTGCTACGCGGCTACCTGATGGTGGTAGACGGCTTGTTCAGCAACCTGGCGCCGATGCCCACCGCCGACCTGGAGGACCAGAACAGCCGCCTGCAGATCGCCCTGGAGCTCAACCAGCGTGCACAACAGGAACAGTTGCAGCACCTGGAGCGGGTGCGCGCCCAGCAGGAGCTGATCCTGCTGCTGGCCCGCCAGCGCTACAGCACCAACAATTCCCTGCAAGAAGCCGCCGAACTGATCACCCGCAGTGCCTGCGATATCTACCAGATCGACTGCGCCAGTATCTGGAACCTCGAAGGCCAGCAACTGGTGCCGATTTCCGCTTTTCTCCGCGCCGACCAACAGCACCATCTGCCCTTGCCGATTGATGCCAGCGGCTTCCCGGACTACTTGGAAGCCCTGCACAGCAGCCGCGCCATCGACGCCGGCAATGCCCTGCGCGATCCGCGCACCCGGGACATGGCCGAAAGCCTGCGCCCCCTGGAAGTCCACGCCATGCTCGACGCCAGTATCCGCGTGGATGGCCAGGTGGTGGGCGTGCTGTGCCTGGAACAAAGCACTTGCACCCGGGATTGGCTGTCCGATGAAATTGCCTTTGCCGGTGAATTGGCCGACCAGTTCGCCCAGGTCATCAACAACCACAACCGTCGTACCGCCACCAGCGCCCTGCATCTGTTCCAGCGCGCCGTGGAGCAAAGTGCCAACGCCTTCCTGTTGGTCAATTGCGACGGCGTAGTGGAATACGTCAACCCCAGCTTTACCGCAATCACCCAGTACAGCACCGAAGAAGTCCACGGCCATCGCCTGGCCCAGTTGCCGGCCCTGGAGAACCTCAGCGAACTGCTGTTCGACGCGCCCTCCAGCCTGGCCCAAAGCAACAGCTGGCAGGGCGAGTTCAAGAGCCGGCGCAAAAACCTCGAACCGTACTGGGGCCAGTTGTCGATTTCCAAAGTGTATGGCGACAACCGCGAACTGACCCACTACATCGGCATCTACGAAGACATCACCCAGGCCAAGCTTGCCCAGCAGCGTATCGAGCGCCTGGCCTACACCGATAACCTGACCAACCTGGGCAACCGCCCGGCGTTTATCCGCAACCTCGACGAACGCTTCGCCCGCGACAGCGACGCGCCCATCAGCCTGTTACTGGTGGATATCGACAACTTCAAGCGGATCAACGACAGCCTCGGCCATCAGACCGGCGACAAGTTGCTGATCAGCCTGGCCCGGCGCCTGCGCAACAGCCTCAATGCCGGCGGCAGCCTGGCGCGTTTTGCCAGTAACGAATTTGCGGTGCTGCTCGACAACGCCGACCTTGAAGTCGGCCAGCAAATGGCCTGCCAGTTGTTGATGACCCTCGACAAACCGATGTTCGTCGACAACCAGTTGATCAGCGTCACCGGCTCCGTGGGCCTGGCCTGCGCCCCGCTGCATGGCCGCGACCCCCAGACCCTGATGCGCAACGCCGGCCTGGCGCTGCACAAGGCCAAGGCCAACGGCAAGCACCAGGTGCAGGTGTTTACCGAAACCCTGAATGCCGAGGCCAGTTACAAACTGTTCGTGGAAAACAATCTGCGCCGCGCCCTGACCCAGAACGAGCTGGACGTGTTCTACCAGCCCAAGCTGTGCCTGCGCAGCGGGCGCCTGCTCGGCATGGAGGCGCTGTTGCGCTGGAACCACCCGGAAAAGGGCATGATCCGTCCGGACCAGTTCATCAGCGTCGCCGAAGAGACCGGCCTGATCATCCCCATCGGCAAATGGATCGCGCGCCAGGCCTGCCGCATGAGCAAGCAGTTGAGTGCCGCGGGTATGGGCAACTTGCAGGTGGCGATCAACCTGTCGCCCAAGCAGTTTTCCGACCCGGACCTGGTGGCCTCCATCGCCAGCATCCTCAAGGAAGAACAGCTACCGGCCAACCTGCTGGAGCTGGAACTGACCGAGGGCCTGCTGCTGGAAGCCACCGAGGACACGCGCCTGCAACTGGATCAGTTGAAGAGTTTCGGCCTGACCCTGGCCATGGATGATTTCGGCACCGGCTACTCGTCCCTGAGTTACCTGAAGAAATTCCCCATCGATATCATCAAGATCGACCGCAGCTTTATCCATGAAATCCCGGATAATCAGGACGACATGGAAATCACCTCGGCGGTGATCGCCATGGCGCACAACCTCAAGCTCAAGGTGGTCGCCGAAGGCATCGAGACTGCCGAGCAGTTGGCGTTCCTGCGCCGCCATCGCTGCGACGTCGGCCAGGGCTACCTGTTCGACCGGCCAATCCCCGGCTCCGAGCTGCTGGACAGGCTCAAACGCTATCCGCGCGGGCCAATCGCCTGACAGCGCTGTAACACTCGGGCACACTGGTGGTCTGAACTGTTAACTCAACCTGACGAGAGGACTGATCATGGTCTTGCGCTCGGAAATCCTGGTGAATAAAAACGTGCTGCCTACTGCCGAACAAGCCTTGCCTGGTCGTGAAACCCCGATGAATCTGCCCGAGACGCACTTCGTCAACGGCAACCCGCTGCTGGGCCCGTTTATGGACGATGTGGGGTTTGCGATTTTTGGCCTCGGCTGTTTCTGGGGCGCAGAACGCAAATTCTGGCAGCGCGACGGCGTGGTCAGCACCGTGGTCGGCTACGCCGGCGGCTTCACACCAAACCCGACCTACGAAGAAGTCTGCTCGGGCCTGACCGGCCATAGCGAAGTGGTGCTGGTGGTGTATGACCAGGCCAAACTCAAGTACGAAGACCTGCTGAAGATGTTCTGGGAACTGCACAACCCAACCCAGGGCATGCGCCAGGGCAATGACATTGGCAGCCAGTATCGCTCGGTGATCTACGCGACCACGCCTGAGCAACTGGAGGCTGCGAAGGCCAGTGCAAAGGCCTATCAGGAAGAACTGACCAAGGCCGGCCTGGGCGAGATCACCACGGAAATCGACGAGGCGCCCACGGTGTACTTCGCCGAGGCCTATCACCAGCAGTACCTGGCGAAGAATCCCCAGGGTTATTGCGGGATCGGCGGTACAGGCGTGACCTGCCCGATCTGACGTCAAAAGCATCGCGGGCAAGCCCGCTTCCACATGGGATCACATCACCATGTGGGAGCGGGCTTGCCCGCGATAGCACTCTAAAGAGTGATGCCGTTACTCGGCGATCAGCCAATCCATCTGCCACCCACCCTGAGTCTGCCCCAGTTTCTTCGACAGCCACGGCAGCAGCTCACGCAACTCCTCCTCCAGTCCCCACGGCGGGTTGGCAATCGCCAGGCCCGAACCGGTCAGGGTGTTGGGGGTATCCAGCGGATGCACCAGCAACTCCACGCGCAGCAGCTTTGGCGCGCCGGTGCCAGCCAGGTCCTGGTAGAAGCGGCGCAACATGCGCTGGTCCTTGACCGGGTACCAGATCGCGGCGACCGTCTGGCGCATGCGGCCCACGGCTTCCTTGAGGGAGGCGGCGCAACGCTGCATCTCGTCGAGCTTCTCGAACGGCGGGTCGATCAGCATCAGCGCGCGCTTTTCCGGCACCGGCAGCAAGGCCCGTGGCACGTGCCAGCCTTCGCCCAGATGGACCTTCACGCGGCGGTCGCCCTTCATGTTGTCCTTGAGCAACACGCCGTCTTCAGGGTGTTTTTCGTTGAGCAGCACGCGGTCCTGGGGGCGGCTCAGGCGCCGCGCCAGCTCTGGCGAACCGGGGTAATAGCGCAATTGGCCATCCGGGTTCATCTCGTGCAGCACCCGCATGTAGTCAGCGGTCAGCGCCGGCAGGTCCGCCTCGCCCCACAGGCGGGCAATGCCTTCCAGGTATTCACCGGTGCGGTTGGCCTGGTCGCCTTGCAGGTCGTACAGACCAATCCCGGCGTGGGTGTCGAGATAGGCAAACGGCTGCTCCTTGCGCGACATCAGGGCGATGAGGCGGGTCAAGGTCAGGTGTTTGAAGACATCGGCGTGGTTGCCGGCGTGAAAGGCGTGACGATAATTCATGGTTGCTCCTGCGCAGGGGGCGAAGTTTACCTTTTACGCGGGCAAAGGTGCAGGGCTGCATGCCGGGCGGTGCTTATGTCGCAAATGTAGGAACAGCAGCGAAAACGTTCTAGCGAGTTATGTGCGAGCGGGCTTGCCCGCGATGCAGGCGACGCGGTATTACCCGTACTCTGCGCTGATGCCATCGCAGGCAAGCCAGCTCCTACCTTATCCGGGGCTGCCCCATGCAATCCAGGGAGGTCAGTATCCACCATGAAAGACGCCACAACCGCATTGCACCACGGCTTCAAATCGGACCCGACCACCAAGGCGGTCGCCGTGCCGATCTACCAGAACGTCGCCTTCGAGTTCGATAACGCCCAGCATGGCGCCGATCTGTTCAACCTCGACGTACCCGGCAATATCTACACGCGGATCATGAACCCCACCAACGACGTGCTGGAACAGCGCATGGCCGCGCTGGAAGGCGGGATCGCGGCCCTGGCCGTGTCGGCGGGCAGCGCGGCCATTCACTATGCCATCCAGGCCCTGACCCGTGCCGGCGACAATATCGTCTCCACCCCACAGCTGTACGGCGGCACCTACACCCTGTTCGCCCACCTGCTGCCGAGCTTCGGCGTTGATGTGCGCTTCGCCCGCAATGACTCGGCCGAGGCCATCGCCGAGCTGATCGACGACAACACCAAGCTGGTGTACTGCGAGAGCATCGGCAACCCGGCAGGCAATATCGTCGACCTGCAGGCCCTGGCCGACGTCGCCCATGCCCGCGGCGTACCGCTGATGGTGGATAACACCGTCGCCACGCCGATCCTGTGCAAGCCGATCCAGTTTGGCGCGGATATCGTCGTGCATTCCCTGACCAAGTATGTCGGCGGCCACGGTAACTCCCTGGGCGGGGTGATTGTCGACAGCGGCACCTTCCCCTGGACCGACTACCCGCAGAAATTCCCCGGCCTCAATCAACCCGAGCCGGCCTACCATGGCGTGGTGTACAGCGAGAAATTCGGCCCGGCAGCCTTTATTGCCCGTGCCCGCACCGTGCCGCTGCGCAACACCGGTGCCGCCCTGGCCCCGATGAACGCCTTCCTCCTGCTGCAAGGCCTGGAAACCCTGGCCTTGCGCATGGAGCGCCACACCGAGAACGCATTGAAAGTCGCACAGTTCCTGCAGGCCCACGAGCAGGTGGAATGGGTCAGCTACGCCGGCCTGCCGGATCACCCGCACCATCACCTGGCGCAAAAGTACATGCAGGGCAAACCCTCGGCGATCCTGTCCTTCGGCCTGAAGGGCGGCTATGCCGCCGGGGTGCGCTTCTACGATGCGCTGCAGATCTTCAAGCGCCTGGTGAATATCGGCGACGCCAAGTCCCTGGCCTGCCACCCGGCGTCCACCACCCACCGGCAGATGAACGAGCAGGAGCAGGCCAAGGCCGGCGTACGTCCGGAGATGATCCGCCTGTCGGTGGGCATCGAAGCGATCGAGGACCTGCTCGATGACTTGCAGCAGTCACTGAACGCCTGACTCAACCCCGCTCGCCGGCCAGATAGGCAATCAATGCCTGCTGCCCGGCGTAGGGCGGGCGCACAAAGTACGCGACCTTGTGCTGCAAGGTCGCTGGCGCGAAGGCGTCGTGCACGTCGGGATGCTCCTGGGCCAGCCATTGCAACAGGTTATCCACCAGGGTCACGCTGGACTGTTCGCCAAGCTGCTTGAGTAACGTGGGGGGCACCTCCCACCAGGGACTTTTCCTCGCCACCCCCACTACCGTGGCCGGCACTTCCTGGAGCTGGCCGTTGATCCAGTAGCGTCGAAATACCGCAAGCACCTCCCCCGCACCAGGCCCCAGCCCTTGCAGGATCGGCAGCAGATAACCACCATCCCAGAAGCGGAAAAACACTTCCTGCCCCTCGGGCAAGCGCACCTTGGTCAGGCTGGCGAGATGTTCGACCACCGTGGGCAGCGGGCTGGAGGAAACGGCCAACCAACCCCAATCGGTAGCCGCGCATTCGGCCACCCAGTCGAGAAACCCACTGCTCTCGCTGACCAATGCCACATAGGGCATCACCTCAGCCCAGGCGGCGTACTCGCTGCCGGCCCACACCGGGCTCAACGGCCCGCCATCTGCCTGGCGCCAGGCCGCCACCGGCTGACACTCACTGGTACTGGCCAGGATGACAAACAGCTGCTCGCCATCCTGCAGCGGCTCCTGGGCCAGCCACTCACGGGGGGTCATCAGCGCAAGCCCCCCACTCGATGCTGCGGAGTGTCGCAGACGCCATTTTTGCAGCGCTCACACTCCTCACAGAACGGCGCACTGCGCTTGAAGCTGAACACCTGTGCGGCACTCAACGGTGCGGCCAACGCCGCCAGCAGGGTTTCCTGTCCCCCCGGACGCAGGGGTGATGGCGCCGTGGCAGCCGACGGCGCACCGCCCAACTGGATCGGTGTGCTGCTGAAAATCCCCCCGGCCGACAATGTGATCCATTGCCCACCGGCCTGCAGCGTCAGGCTGGCGCCGCCATCGACCACCATTTGCTGGCCTGCGCCGAGGCTGATCTGCTCGCCCGCCTGCAACGAATAGCGCGCCACTTGCACCTGCTGCTGCCCCGCGATCACCAGGTGATCGTCCTGCTTGAGTTCCGTCAGCCGGTTGCCGTGGGTAATCCGCTGCTCTTCGCCGTGCAACTCGTGGTGCGACTCGCCGCTTACCTGCACATGCCGCTGGTGATCCACCTGCAGGCGCAGATCGTGGAGCACGTGCTGGGTCCAGTCGCGCTGGGCACGCAGGTAGATCTGCTCGGCGCCCTTGCGGTCTTCGATGCGCAGCTCGTTATAGCCACCACCCCCAGGGCTGCTCTGGCTGCGGAAGACGCTGCGAGTCTTGTCCGCCGGCAGGTCGAGGGGCACTGGCGTCGCGCCATTGGCCAGGCAGCCGACCACCAGCGGCATATCGACATCGCCGTTGACGAACCCCACCAGCACTTCCATGCCCACCCGCGGGATCACCACGCTGCCGTAGTGCTCGTGGGCCCAGGCGCTGGCAACCCGCAGCCAGCAGCTGGAGTGTTCGCTGTATTGGCCGTGGCGATCCCAGGCCAGTTGCACCTTGACCCGGCCAAACTCATCGCAATGGATTTCGCTGTCGACCGGCCCGGTGACCACGGCGTTCTGAAAGCCTGCAACCGGCGCCCTCGCCGCAGGCAGCGGCGGGCGAAACGGCACGTCCCAGGGCGTGGCGAAGAACTCGTTGCGGTACCCCTGCTCATCCATCGCGCCGACGGACTCCTCCAGCACTTGCGGTTGCCGGCCCTGGTGGATCACCCGCGTCACCAGCCACAGGCCATTCCATGCCTGGCGCGGATGGTCGGCCAGTGTGAGGAACTGTCCGCTGACCAGCGCCGTCTGGTCGCCCTCGCCGTGGGCTTGCCGCTGGTCGCTGCGATGACGCTCCAGCGCCCGCTGCGCCAGGTGCTTGCCGTGGGTACGGTCGGTGAAGTGCCCAGGGTAGCCCTGGGCCTCCAGCGGGGGTAGCTGCTCACCGAGGGTGGCGCTTTCCAGCACCAGACGCGGCTTGCGAAAATCATAGTCGCGCAGGTTGACCCCGGTAGTCCGCGCCTCCAGGCGCACCGTGAAACGCTTGATCACTGGCGCCGCCGCCACCATGCCCGAACCTGGCGCATAGCCCGTCGGCTGGGCTGCCTGGGTAAATACCGTCTGATCATCGCCGAACACCAGCAGATGCCCGTCCGGCCGGTGCTGAAAGTGATAGTGAATCCCCAGTTCGGCGCATAGCCGCTGGATAAATGCCAGGTCGGTTTCATCGAACTGCACGCAGTACTCGCGCTCGGGATAGGTCGCGCCCAGTCGCCACTCAAAGGCATCGCGCTGGATGCCCTGCCCCTCCAGCACCAGGCTGACAATCTGCGGCACCGTCTTGTGCTGGAAAATGCGTTGCCGGGCACTGTGTTGCAGATAGGCCAACTGCGGCACCAGGCTCAATTGATAATGGGTCAGGCGCCGGCCCGAGTCACCTTGCGCGACCCGCTGGATTTGCCCATGGATGCCATGGCCCTGGGCATCAAAGGCGAGAAAGGCCTGGCGGTGCAGGAGGTTTTCCAGATCCAGGTCCGGCTGTTCGCTGACCAATTCAAGATCGAAACGATAGGGCTGGCTGATAGCCTCCTCGCCCCTGAACGCCAGGACCTTGAGATCGCTGGGCTGGCCATCGACGGTCAGGCTAAACGCACTTTGATTGGCAGGAGCGAACATTCGGTGTTTCTCTGCAAGTGGAGGGCCTGGGATTCTGCACCAGCCATTTGCCGAGCTGCGTACGCTGCAGGCAATTCAGTTAATCCCTACAACGCAGGCTCCATCGTCGCACCCAAAAAAAACGGCCCGACATCCAGGGATGCGGGCCGCTTTCAGTTCAGCAGGCCATCAAGGCCTGCATGAACGCCTCACTTGTTGAGGTTGTAGTCTTTCTCGGCAGCGGTGAAGCGCTCAACCATACCGGCAGTCGGGGCGCCCATCTTGCTCACGAAGTAGATCGCCAGGCTGGCGAACAGGAAGCCTGGGATGATTTCGTACAGACCCAGCAGCTCGAAGTGTTTCCACACGATCACGGTGATCGCGCCGACCAGGATACCGGCCAGTGCGCCGTTGCGGGTCATGCCTTTCCACAGGACCGAGATCAGGACCACAGGACCGAACGCGGCGCCGAAGCCGGCCCAGGCGTAGCTCACCAGGCCCAGTACACGGTTTTCCGGGTTGGCAGCCATCGCAATGGCGATCAACGCAACCACCAGCACCATGATCCGGCCGACCCATACCAGCTCAAGCTGGGACGCGCCCTTGCGCAGGAACGCCTTGTAGAAGTCTTCGGTCAGGGCGCTGGAGCACACCAGCAACTGGCAGCTCAGGGTGCTCATCACGGCAGCCAGGATGGCCGACAGCAGCACGCCAGCAACCCAAGGGTTGAACAGCAGCTTGGCCAGTTCGATGAACACACGCTCTGGGTTTTCGGTCACGGGACCAGCGACTTCCGGGTGCGCCGAGAAGTAGGCAATACCGAAGAAGCCTACGGCCACGGTGCCGGCCAGGCACAGGATCATCCAGGTCATGGAGATACGACGTGCATTGGCAATCGACTTGACCGAATCCGCCGCCATGAAACGCGCGAGGATGTGCGGCTGGCCGAAGTAGCCCAGGCCCCAGCCCATCAGCGAGATGATGCCGATGAAGGTGGTGTTTTTCAGCATGTCGAAGCTGGTTGGATCCTTCGCTTCAATAGCCAGGAAGGTGGTATCGACACCGCCGGTGGCCAGCAGCACGATGATGGGCGTCAGGATCAACGCGAAGATCATCAGGGTGGCTTGTACGGTATCTGTCCAGCTTACTGCCAGGAAACCACCGATAAAGGTGTAGGCAATCGTCGCCGCAGCACCGGCCCACAGCGCCGTCTCGTAGGACATGCCGAAGGTGCTTTCGAACAGACGGGCACCGGCCACGATGCCGGAAGCGCAGTAGATGGTGAAGAACACCAGGATCACTACCGCCGAGATAATCCGCAGCAGGCCGCTCTTGTCTTCAAAACGGCTGGAGAAGTAGTCCGGCAGGGTCAAGGCGTCGCCGTTGTGTTCGGTCTGCACGCGCAGGCGACCTGCCACAAACAGCCAGTTCAGGTAAGCACCGACGATCAGGCCGATGGCGATCCAGCTTTCCGACAGGCCCGACATGTAGATGGCACCTGGCAGGCCCATCAACAACCAGCCGCTCATATCCGAAGCGCCAGCCGAGAGTGCGGTGACGACGCTGCCGAGGCTGCGACCACCGAGGATGTAATCGGAAAGGTTATTGGTGGAGCGATAGGCCATGAGACCGATCAGCACCATTGCCGCGATGTAGATCACAAATGTGATCAAGGTTGGATTACTTACGCTCATTGAGTTACGCCCTGGCTTTGTTTTTATGTAGCGGCGGTCTGTCAGGCCATCTACAACCGAGTAGTGTGTAGACGAAGCTGCGTGCCGCGCATTTATGACTGACGTTTCCCCAGGAAAGCCATCAGCCGATGAACCGAACCCTAGGGTTGGTTGCACCTTGGGCGTGAATGCTATTCAACAAAGCAAATAAGGTGCAACCAGTTTCGTGAGAATTAGTTGCACCCTGGTGCGTTTTTCGGCAAACGGCGGTTTTTTGCTCCTTTTCGGAGCAAGAACAGCCAAATCCAGAAGCAAATGCACCAATATTCAGCCGATTTGGTCGAGTGAAAATGATTTCTGACGAGCAGCGTGAATTTCATGAAGAAAATGGGTTGCACCCGGTTGCACCTCGTACGGCGCAAAGCTAATCTTGCCGCCAGCTGATGCCACACAGTAGTGGCACCCATGAGGATAAAAATATGGCTACGACCACCCTTGGGGTCAAACTCGATGACCCAACCCGCGAACGCCTCAAGGCCGCCGCGACCTCCATTGATCGCACGCCGCACTGGCTGATCAAGCAGGCAATTTTCAATTACCTGGAGAAACTCGAGGGTGGTGCAACCCTGACCGAGCTCAACGGTTCGGGCCTCAAGGACGCAGACGACGCGGGCGAGGTGCACAACGACCACGCTCACCAGTGCTTCCTCGAATTTGCCGAAAGCATCCTGCCGCAATCGGTGCTGCGCGCCTCGATCACCGCCGCTTACCGCCGCCCCGAGCCGGAAGTGGTGCCGATGCTGATCGAGCAGGCTCGCCTGCCGGCCCAGATGGCCGAAGCCACCAACAAGCTGGCCGCCTCGATTGCCGAAAAACTGCGTAACCAGAAGAGCGCCGGCGGCCGTGCCGGTATCGTCCAGGGCCTGTTGCAGGAATTTTCCCTGTCGTCCCAGGAAGGCGTGGCCCTGATGTGCCTGGCCGAAGCGCTGCTGCGGATCCCCGACAAGGGCACCCGTGACGCGCTGATCCGCGACAAGATCAGCACCGGCAACTGGCAGCCGCACCTGGGCAACAGCCCATCGTTGTTCGTCAACGCCGCCACCTGGGGCCTGCTGCTGACCGGTAAACTGGTCGCCACCCACAATGAGGCCGGCCTGACCTCCTCCCTGAGCCGCATTATCGGCAAGAGCGGCGAGCCGATGATCCGCAAGGGCGTCGACATGGCCATGCGCCTGATGGGCGAGCAGTTCGTCACCGGCGAAACCATCGCCGAAGCCCTGGCCAATGCGAGCAAGTTCGAAGCCAAGGGCTTCCGCTACTCCTACGACATGCTCGGTGAAGCTGCACTGACCGAACACGACGCACAGAAGTACCTGGCCTCGTATGAACAAGCCATTCACTCCATCGGCAAAGCCTCTCACGGCCGTGGGATTTATGAAGGCCCGGGCATCTCCATCAAGCTGTCGGCCCTGCACCCGCGCTACAGCCGCGCCCAGTACGAGCGCGTGATGGACGAGCTGTACCCGCGCCTGCTGTCCCTGACGCTGCTGGCCAAGCAATACGACATCGGCCTGAACATCGACGCCGAAGAAGCCGACCGTCTGGAGCTGTCCCTGGACCTGCTCGAGCGCCTGTGCTTCGAGCCGCAACTGACCGGCTGGAACGGTATCGGTTTCGTGATCCAGGCTTACCAGAAGCGCTGCCCGTACGTGATCGACTACGTGATCGACCTGGCACGCCGCAGCCGTCACCGCCTGATGATCCGCCTGGTAAAAGGCGCGTACTGGGACAGCGAAATCAAACGCGCCCAGGTCGAAGGCCTGGAAGGCTACCCGGTCTACACCCGCAAGGTGTACACCGACGTTTCCTACATCGCCTGCGCACGCAAGCTGCTGTCGGTACCGGAAGTCATCTACCCGCAGTTCGCCACGCACAACGCCCACACCCTGTCGGCCATCTATCACATCGCCGGCCAGAACTATTACCCCGGTCAGTACGAGTTCCAGTGCCTGCACGGCATGGGTGAACCGCTGTATGAACAAGTTGTAGGCAAAGTTTCCGAAGGCAAGCTGAACCGTCCATGCCGCGTGTACGCGCCGGTCGGCACCCACGAAACCCTGCTGGCCTACCTGGTGCGTCGCCTGCTGGAAAACGGCGCCAACACCTCGTTCGTCAACCGTATCGCCGACCAATCCATCTCGATCCAGGAGCTGGTGGCCGATCCAGTGGCCAGCATCGAGCAGATGGCGACGCTGGAAGGCGGCTTCGGCCTGCCGCACCCGCGTATCCCACTGCCACGCGACCTGTATGGCAGCGAGCGCGCCAACTCGGCCGGTATCGACCTGGCCAACGAACATCGCCTGGCGTCGCTGTCCTGCGCCTTACTGGCCACCGCGCACAACAACTGGAAGGCCGCGCCGATGCTCGGTTGCGCGTCCAGCAATGAAGCCGCTGTGCCGGTGCTGAACCCGTCCGACCTGCGTGATGTGGTTGGTCACGTCCAGGAAGCCACGGTCGAAGACGTCGACAACGCTATCCAGTGCGCCCTGAATGCCGCACCGATCTGGCAGGCCACCCCGCCGGCCGAACGCGCCGCGATCCTCGAACGTGCCGCCGACTTGATGGAAGGCGAGATCCAGCCACTGATGGGCCTGCTGGCCCGTGAAGCCGGCAAGACCTTCGCCAACGCCATCGCCGAAGTGCGTGAAGCCGTGGACTTCCTGCGTTATTACGCGGTGCAGGCGCGTAACGATTTCACCAACGACGCCCACCGCCCACTGGGCCCGGTGGTGTGCATCAGCCCGTGGAACTTCCCGCTGGCGATCTTCAGCGGCCAAGTCGCCGCCGCACTAGCCGCCGGTAACCCGGTATTGGCCAAGCCGGCCGAACAGACCCCGCTGGTTGCCGCGCAAGCCGTGCGCCTGCTGCTCGAAGCTGGCATTCCGGAAGGCGTGCTGCAACTGCTGCCGGGCCAGGGCGAAAGCGTTGGTGCCCGCCTGGTGGGTGATGATCGCGTCAAAGGCGTGATGTTCACCGGCTCCACCGAAGTGGCGCGCCTGCTGCAACGCAATGTCGCCGGACGCCTGGATGCCCAGGGCCGCCCAATCCCGCTGATCGCCGAAACCGGTGGCCAGAACGCGATGATCGTCGACTCCTCGGCTCTGACCGAACAGGTGGTGATCGACGTCGTCTCCTCGGCCTTCGACAGTGCCGGCCAGCGTTGCTCGGCCCTGCGTGTACTGTGCCTGCAGGAAGATTCGGCAGACCGCGTCATCGAAATGCTCAAGGGTGCCATGGCCGAATGCCGTCTCGGCAACCCGGAGCGCCTGTCTGTGGATATCGGCCCGGTAATCGACGCCGAAGCCAAGGCGGGCATCGAGAAGCACATCCAGGCCATGCGCGACAAAGGCCGTACCGTGTACCAGGTGGCAATTGCCGACAGCGAAGAAATCAAGCGCGGCACTTTCGTGATGCCAACCCTGATCGAACTGGAAAGCTTCGACGAGCTGCAACGGGAGATCTTCGGCCCGGTCCTGCACGTGGTGCGCTACAAGCGTAAGGAGATCGACCAGTTGATCGGTCAGATCAATGCTTCTGGCTACGGTCTGACCCTGGGCGTGCACACCCGTATCGACGAGACCATCGCCAAGGTGATCGACAACGTCCATGCCGGTAACGTCTACGTTAACCGCAACATCGTCGGTGCCGTGGTCGGCGTGCAGCCATTCGGTGGCGAAGGCCTGTCGGGTACCGGCCCGAAAGCCGGTGGCCCGCTGTACCTGTACCGCCTGCTGTCGACCCGTCCTACCGATGCGATCGAGCAATCCTTCGTACGGGGTGATGCACTGGCCGCACCGGATGTGCGCCTGCGTGACGCCATGAGCCAACCGCTGAGTGCCCTGAAAACCTGGGCCGACGGCAACAAGTTCAGCGAACTGAGCGCCCTGTGCAGCCAGTTCGCCGCGCAATCGCAAAGCGGTATCACCCGCCTGCTGGCTGGCCCGACCGGCGAGCGCAACAGCTACGCCATCCTGCCCCGCGAGCACGTGCTGTGCCTGGCGGACGTAGAAGGCGATCTGCTGGCGCAACTGGCGGCCGTACTGGCTGTGGGTAGCTCGGCAGCGTGGCCGGAGTCTGACCTGACCAAGGCGCTGTTCCCACGGCTGCCGAAGGAAGTTCAGGCGAAGATCCAGCGTGTAGCCGATTGGACCAAGGACGAAGTGATCTTCGACGCCGTCCTGCACCACGGCGATTCCGACCAACTGCGTGGGGTTTGCCAGCAAGTGGCGCAGCGCAGCGGCGCGATTGTCGGGGTCAATGGCCTGTCCTCGGGCGAAACCAACATTGCGTTGGAGCGCCTGGTGATCGAGCGTGCGTTGAGCGTCAACACCGCTGCGGCGGGTGGTAACGCGAGCCTGATGACTATCGGCTAGTCACCACCGAGCACTCCCACGCTCTGCGTGGGAGTGCAGCCCAGGACACTCCGCGTCCGCGACGCAGAGCGTCGCAAGAGGCGTTCCCACGCAGAGCGTGGGAACGATCTTGTACATCCATCCTGCCTTTGTTTTGCTGCTCCATCACCCAGATCAATCTTGCTATCGCGCCTCTATTCGCGCACTTAGACTGCGGCCTATTCCCAAATAGGTAAGCCGCCATGTCCGAGACGCTCCTCAGTTCCCGCAATCTGGCTTTCGAGCTGTATGAAGTCCTCGATGCCGAGGGCCTGACCCAGCGCGAGCGGTTTGCCGAACACTCTCGCGAAACCTTCGATGCCGCCATCGGCACCGCCCGCCACATCGCCGAAAAGTACTTCGCCCCCCACAACCGCAAGGGCGACGAGAACGAGCCACGCTACGAAGACGGCCAGGCGATCCTGATCCCGGAAGTGAAACCTGCCGTGGATGCCTTCCTCGAAGCCGGCTTTCTCAATGCGGCGCGCAGTTTTGAAGCCGGTGGCATGCAACTGCCGACGCTGCTGTCCCAGGCCTGTTTTGCGCACTTTCAGTCAGCCAATGCGGCTTCCACCTCGTACCCGTTCCTGACCATGGGCGCGGCCAACCTGATCGAAAGTTTTGGCACCGAAGAGCAGAAGCAACGCTTTCTGCAACCGATGATCGAGGGCCGCTTCTTCGGCACCATGGCCTTGACCGAACCCCATGCCGGCTCGTCACTGTCGGATATCCGCACCCGCGCCGAGCCGGCGGCGGATGGCACCTACCGCCTCAAGGGCAACAAGATCTTTATCTCCGGTGGCGATCACCCGCTGTCGGAAAACATCGTGCACATGGTCTTGGCCAAACTGCCGGACGCGCCCGCCGGGGTGAAGGGCATTTCGCTGTTTATCGTGCCCAAGTTCCTGGTCAACGACGACGGCAGCCTGGGCCCGCGCAATGATGTGCTGCTGGCCGGGCTGTTCCACAAGATGGGCTGGCGTGGTACCACCTCCACCGCGCTGAACTTCGGCGATAATGGCGAGTGTGTCGGCTATCTGGTGGGCAAGCCGCACCAGGGTCTGGCCTGTATGTTCCAGATGATGAACGAGGCGCGGATTGGGGTCGGCATGGGTGCAGTGATGCTCGGTTACGCCGGTTACCTGTACTCCCTGGAATACGCCCGGGAACGCCCGCAAGGCCGCCTGCCCGACAGCAAAGACCCGAACACCGCACCGGTGTCGATCATCCAGCACGCTGATATCAAGCGCATGTTGCTTACGCAAAAAGCCTATGTAGAAGGCGCCTTCGACCTGGGCCTATATGCCGCGCGCCTGTTCGATGACACGACCACCCTGGACAGCGAAACCGGGCGCAGGCAGGCCCATGAGTTGCTGGACCTGCTGACCCCGATCGTCAAATCCTGGCCCTCGGAGTTCTGCCTGAAGGCCAACGAGCTGGCGATCCAGATTCTCGGCGGCCACGGCTACACCCGCGAATATCCGGTGGAGCAGTACTACCGCGACAACCGCCTGAACCCGATCCACGAAGGCACCCACGGCATCCAGTCCCTGGACCTGCTGGGACGCAAGCTTGCGCAAAATGGCGGTTCGGGCCTGAAGCAGTTGATTCGCCTGATCGCCGAGACCGGCGCACGGGCCCAGCAATACCCGTCACTCACGGCCATGCGCGAACCGCTGGAGCAGTTGGTGGCGCGCCTGCAAAGCGTAACCCTGGGGCTGTTGACGGATCTCGCCCAGGGCAAGGTCAACAGCAGCCTGGCGAACTCGGCGCTGTACCTGAAAGTGTTTGGGCATACGGTGATTGGCTGGCGCTGGCTGGAACAGGCGATCCGCGCCGAAGAAGGGCTGGCCAGGGGCAATGCGGCGGATGCGGCCTTCTATAAAGGCAAGCTGCAAGCGGCCCGGTACTTCCTGACGTGGGAAGTACCGGGCTGCCATCATGAACTGTCGATCCTGCAGGCGCGGGACGATACGTGCCTGGCCATGCAGGATGAATGGTTCTGATCAGGGCTGGCCGATAGCCTTGGCAATCACATCGACCGTGGCGCTGACTTGCTCTTGGTAACGGTCGAGTTCCTGCTGGTGACGCTGCTGCATGTCGATCTGCTCGGCACATAGATTCAGCGCCGCCAGCACCAGCAGCTTGTCGCCGATCAGGGTCGGGTACTTCTGCTTGGTGGTTGCCAGGGACGCCTTGAGCAGGGTCACGGCCTTGAGCAGGGTGCTGTCTTCCCCATCCGGGGCCTTGATCGAGTAATCCTCACCGAGAATCGAAACGACCTTTATCCCTTCACTCATGCGCTGACAGGACCTGCGCTCACACGCTCAACCAACGCCTGGATACGGGCTGCGGTGGCGCCCTGCTTTTCTTCCTGTTCCATCAGGTTCAGTTGCAAGCTGTCGTTCTCATCCTTGGCGCGGGCCAGCTCGGCCTTGAGGGATTCGTTGGTGCCCAGCAGTGCTTGATTCTGCTGCACCAGGTCACTGACCAGTTGTTCCAGTTGGCTGAGGGATGTTTCTAACATTTTGAATTCTCGGGCTTTTTCAAAGGGCGGTGACGATAAAGAAAATTCACCGTGGAAGCCAGGGTTATCCTGGCGCGCAGCCCCGATTTCACGGGTCAGGCCACGCTGTGGAGCCTTAGTGACTGCATTTACGCCATCTGGTTCCGGAATCCATTCCAATCCGCGCAAGGTGCGACAAAAGCGCGCACCCCCTCAAGACTTTAGTCGTACGTCCGATAGGTCTTGCTTACCCCGCCTCAAAGCCGCACGGATCGCGCCTCTCCCAGGACCGCTGCATGTCTCTTCGTAATATGAATATCGCGCCGCGCGCGTTTCTCGGCTTCGCGTGCATTGGTGCGCTGATGTTGTTTCTCGGTGTTTTTGCGCTGAATCAGATGGGCAAGATCCGTGGCGCGACCGAAGACATCACCCTCAGAAGTGTGCCGAGCATTCGCGCCCTCGACGACTTCACCCAACTGACCCTGCGCCTGCGTGTGTTGTCCTACCGACTGCTGACCAACCGCGAGCCCGAGGTTCAACAGAAAACCCTGGAAGCCTTTGAACTGCGCAACCAGCAGATCCGTGCCGCCCAGAGCGTGTATGAAAAGCTGATCGACAGCCGCGAGGAGCGCTCGGCCTACGACGATTATGTGCGCCTGCTGGGCCAGTACCGGCAGATCGAAGAGCGGATGAAGAGCCTGTCGCGCAACAATCAGATCGAAGAGCTGCGCACCTTGCTCAACACCGAACTGCTGAGCAACTCCGAGGCAGTCAACACGGTGCTGACGCGCCTGCTGGACATCAACAATTCGATGGCCAACGACAGCAACCAGAAAGCCGCCGAGCAATATGATTCGGCCTTCGGCCTGGTGGTCGCCCTGCTGGTGCTGGCCACGGCGCTGACCATGCTATTTGCCTGGCTGCTGACCCGCAGCATCACCCTGCCCATCGCCCAGGCCCTGGACGCGGCCGAGAACATTGCCGAGGGCAACCTGACCCAGCCGATCAAGGTCGATGGCGATGACGAAGCCGGCCGCCTGTTGCGCGCGATGAATAAAATGCAGGAGAAATTGCGCGACACCCTGCAGCGCATTTCCGGCTCGGCCACCCAACTGGCCTCGGCTGCCGAAGAACTGAACGCCGTCACCGATGAAAGCGCCCGTGGCCTGACCCAACAGAACAACGAGATCGAGCAGGCGGCCACCGCCGTCAACGAGATGACCAGCGCCGTCGAAGAAGTGGCGCGCAATGCCGTCAGCACTTCCGAAGCCTCGAAAAACGCCACCGCCTCGGCCGGCGATGGCCGCGACCTGGTGCAGGAAACCGTCAGCGCGATTGAGCGCATGAGCGGCGATGTGCAGGGCACCGCCACGCTGATCGGCGCCCTGGCCGAAGAGTCGCGGGATATCGGCAAGGTATTGGATGTGATTCGCGGCCTGGCCGACCAGACCAACCTGCTGGCCCTGAACGCCGCCATCGAAGCCGCGCGTGCCGGGGAAGCCGGGCGCGGGTTTGCCGTGGTTGCCGATGAAGTACGGGCCCTGGCCCATCGTACCCAGCAATCGACCAGTGAAATCGAGCGGATGATCGGCAGTATCCAGGCCGGCACCGAACAGGCAGTGGATTCGATGCGCAACAGCACCGAACGCGCCGAATCGACGCTCAATATCGCCAAAGGCGCGGGGATGTCCCTGGATACCATCAATAGCGCAATTATCGAGATCAACGAGCGCAACCTGGTGATCGCCAGCGCCGCAGAAGAGCAGGCGCAGGTCGCGCGGGAAGTGGACCGCAACCTGGTGAACATCCGCGACTTGTCGGTGCAGTCGGCCACCGGCGCCAGCCAGACCAGTGCGGCGAGCAGTGAGTTGTCGCGCCTGGCGGTGGATTTGAATGGGATGGTGGGTAGATTCCGTCTCTAACAGACGCTGCATCATAAATGTGTGAGCGGGCTTGCCCGCTCCCACATTGGTTCTGTGTAAACCTGAAAAGCTTTTTGACAGCGCAGCAATTCAACAGGTTAGAATCGCTGGCACGCAGACTGCATGGTCAGTCTGCGCCCGCCTTATTTTCGGAGTACTGCCTTTGAATGCGACGACCATCAACAGCCTGTTCTTGATCGGCGCGTTGCTGGTAAGTGCGAGCATTCTGGTGAGTTCTCTTTCGTCCCGCCTGGGGATCCCGATCCTGGTGATCATCCTGGCCGTGGGCATGCTGGCCGGCGTCGATGGCGGCGGGATCATTTTCGATAACTACCCAACCGCGTACCTGGTGGGCAACCTGGCATTGGCAGTGATCCTGCTCGATGGCGGCTTGCGGACCCGGGTCGCGAGTTTTCGCGTGGCACTGTGGCCAGCCCTGTCGCTGGCGACCGTGGGGGTGTTGATAACCACCGGCCTCACCGGTATGGCGGCGGCCTGGCTGTTCGACCTCAATATCATCCAGGGCCTGCTGATCGGCGCCATCGTCGGCTCCACCGATGCCGCCGCCGTGTTCTCGCTGCTGGGCGGCAAGGGCCTGAACGAACGGGTCAGTGCCAGCCTGGAAATCGAATCCGGCAGCAACGACCCGATGGCGGTGTTCCTCACCGTGACCCTGATCGACATGCTTGCCAGCGGCCAGACCGGCTTGCACTGGAGCCTGTTGACCCACCTGATCCGCGAGTTCGGCATCGGCGGCATTATCGGCCTGGGCGGCGGCTGGTTGATGCTGCAACTGGTCAACCGGATCAACCTGGCCAACGGTCTGTACCCGATCCTGGTGATCGCCGGCGGCCTGTTTGTCTTCGCCCTGACCAACGCCTTGCACGGCAGCGGCTTCCTCGCCGTGTACCTGTGCGGCCTGGTGATCGGCAACCGCCCGGTACGCAGCCGCCACGGCATCCTGCATATGCTCGACGGCATGGCCTGGCTGGCGCAGATCGGCATGTTCCTGGTGCTGGGCCTGCTGGTCACGCCCCATGACCTACTGCCCATCGCCCTGCCGGCCCTGGGCCTGGCGCTGTGGATGATCCTGTTTGCGCGGCCGCTGTCGGTGGCCGTCGGCCTGCTGCCGTTCAAGGCCTTCCATGGTCGCGAAAAAGTGTTTATCGCCTGGGTCGGCCTGCGCGGCGCGGTGCCGATCATTCTCGCGGTGTTCCCGTTGATGGCCGGCCTGCCCCACGCCCAGCTGTATTTCAACCTGGCGTTCTTTATCGTGCTGGTGTCGTTGCTGGTGCAAGGCACCAGCCTGCCGTGGGTCGCCAAGCTCTTGAAAGTGACGGTCCCGCCCGAGCCTGCGCCGATTTCCCGGGCAGCCCTGGAAGTGCACGTCACCAGCGAGTGGGAGCTGTTCGTCTACCGCCTGGGTGCGGAGAAATGGTGCATCGGCGCGGCCCTGCGCGAGCTGAAAATGCCCGAAGGCACGCGGATCGCCGCGTTGTTTCGTGGCCAGCAACTGCTCCATCCGTCGGGTAGTACGGTGCTGGAAGCCGATGACCTGCTGTGCGTGATCGGCCATGAACACAACCTCGCCGCCCTCGGCAAGCTGTTCAGCCAGGCACCACAACGGGGCCTGGACCTGCGCTTCTTCGGCGACTTCGTGCTGGAAGGCGACGCCCAGCTGGGCGCGGTTTCGGCGCTGTACGGGCTCAAGCTCGACGGCATCGACCCGGACATGCCACTGAGCAGCTTTATTACCCAGAAAGTCGGTGGCGCGCCGATTGTCGGCGACCAGGTGGAGTGGAACAACACCATTTGGACGGTTGCCGTGATGGACGGGAACAAGATCGGCAAAGTCGGCGTCAGATTCCCCGAAGGAAGTCGCCCGGGGCCCGGACTCTTCCTCTAAACTGCGGGGCGACGGTGTGCCAGTGGCCATCAGCACGCCCCCTATTCTTCATCTTGTTCGATCGGTCTCTATGACATTCCTGCGCACTTTTTTAGCCACTGCCCTGCTCGGTCTGACCCTCTGCGTCAGCCCCGTATATGCCGCCGCCCCGCCAAGCATCGAGAGCGTGCAACAGACCCTGGACAAGCTGCCTGACCGCAAACTGCCCGACGCCGACATGAAGGCGCTGCAAAATGTGTTGCAGCAGACCCTGACCCTGCTGGGCAACAAGCAGGATTACGAGCAACGCCTGACTGACCTCAAGCGTCAGCTCGAAGGCGCACCCCGCCAGACCACGGAAAACTCCCGTGAACTGGCCCGCCTCAAAAGCACCAAAGTGGTGCCTGTGGCCCAGCGCTACGCCAGCCTGCCGGTGCCGCAGCTCGAACAACTGCTGGTGCAGCGCAGCACCCAGCAGGGCGATCTGCAAAAGGAGTTGGCCGACGCCAACAGCCTGAGCATCGCCGCCCAGACCCGCCCCGAGCGCGCCCAGACCGAAATCAGCAACAGCCAGACGCGCATCCAGCAGATCAACGGCATCCTCAAGGCCGGCAAGGACAATGGCAAACCCCTCAACGGCGACCAGCGCAACCTGCTGAACGCCGAACTGGCGGCGCTCAATGCCTTGATCCCGCTGCGCCGCCAGGAGCTGGCGGGCAACAGCCAGCTGCAAGACCTGGGCAACAGCCAGCATGACCTGGCAGTGGAAAAAACCGCGCGCCTGGAGCAGGAAATCCAGGACCTGCAAACCCTGATCAACCAGAAACGCCTGGCCCAGTCCCAGGAAACCGTGACTCAGCAGTCCATCGAAGCGCAGAAGGCCGGCGGCAGCAGCCTGCTGACCACGGAAAGCGCGGCCAACCTGAAACTGTCCGACTACCTGCTCAGAAGCACCGACCGGCTCAACGAGCTGACCCAAGAGAACCTGAAAACCAAGCAGTTGCTGGACAGCATGACCCAGAGCGATTCGGCCCTGGACGAGCAGATCAACGTGCTCAAGGGCAGCCTGCTGCTGTCGAAAATTCTCTATCAACAGAAACAGGCCTTGCCGCGCCTGAAGGTCGACCGTGACCTGGCGGACGATATCGCCAACATTCGCCTGTACCAGTTCGAGGTCAACCAGCAGCGCGAACTGATCAACTCGCCAAGTGCCTACGTCGATAACTTGCTGGCCAACCAGCCCGAAGACCAGGTCACCCCGCAATTGCGCCGCACCCTGCTGGAATTGGCCGTGACCCGCAGCGACCTGCTCGAGCGCCTGAGCCGGGAACTGAGCGCACTGCTCAACGAATCCATCACCCTGCAACTGAACCAGAAACAGCTGCTCAGCACCGCCGCCAGCCTGCGCGCGACCCTCGACGAACAGATGTTCTGGATCCCCAGCAACAAACCGCTGGACGTCGAATGGCTGGAAGCCGTGCCCACCCGCCTGGAAAAACAGGTCAACACCCTGCCCTGGGCCTCCAGCCTCAGCGAACTGTATGACGGCCTGACCCAGCGCCCGCTGCTGTTCTTGCCCCTGCTGCTGTTGATCGGCGCGCTGCTATGGCGACGTAACAACCTGTACGAGCGGCTGAAAAAAATCCATATGGATATCGGTCACTTCAAACGTGACAGCCAGTGGCACACCCCGATCGCCATTCTGGTGAATATCCTGCTGGCCTTGCCGGTGACCCTCGGCCTGGCGCTGTGTGGCTACGCCCTGCAAATCGATGCCCGTGGGCAGAACGCCAACCTGGGCATGGCCCTGGTACAGATCGCCCAGGCGTGGTTAGTGTTCTACACCGCCTATCGCATCCTGGCGCCGGGCGGTGTGGCCGAACTGCATTTCCGCTGGGAAAAACCCCAGGTCGAATTCCTCCAGGGCTGGATCCGCAAACTGGGGCTGGTGGTGTTGGCGCTGGTGGCCGTGGTGTCCATCGCCGAACATCAGCCGGCGGCCCTGGCCAACGATGTGCTGGGGATCGCTGTGGTCCTGACCTGCTACGGGCTGATGGCCTGGCTGCTCAGTCGCCTGTTGCTCAATAGCCCGACCCATGAAAAGGCCTCGCTGTTTCGCAAGGTGGTCGGCGTGGCGTTTACCGCGCTGCCCATCGCGCTGTTTATTGCCGTGTGTTTTGGCTACTACTACACCGCGCTCAAACTCAGCGACCGCCTGATCAACACCCTGTACCTGCTGATGTTCTGGCTGGTGATCGAAGCCACCTTCGTCCGTGGCCTGGGTGTGGCCGCACGGCGCCTGGCCTACTCCCGGGCACTGGCCAAGCGCCAGGCGGCCAAGGAAGCCGGCGACGGCGAAGTGGTGATCGAGGAACCGACCCTGGATATCGAGCAGGTCAACGAGCAGTCCATGCGCCTGATTCGCCTGGCCTTGCTCGGCGGCTTTATCGCGGCGCTGTACTGGGTCTGGTCGGACCTGATCTCGGTGTTCTCCTACCTGGACAACATCACCCTCTACGAGTACACCAGCGGCACCGGCGCCAATATCAGCATGGTGCCCATCAGCATCGGCGACATGCTCGGCGCACTGATCATCATCGGCATCACCTTCGCCCTGGCGCGCAACCTGCCGGGCCTGCTGGAAGTGCTGGTGCTGTCCAAACTCGACCTGGCCCAGGGCAGTGCCTATGCCACCACCACCTTGCTGTCGTATGTGATTGCCGGTGTGGGCTTTGTGTCGACCCTGTCGACCCTCGGGGTCAGCTGGGACAAGTTGCAATGGCTGGTGGCCGCGCTGTCGGTGGGCCTGGGTTTCGGCATGCAGGAGATCTTCGCCAACTTTATCTCCGGCATCATGATCCTGTTCGAGCGCCCGGTGCGCATCGGCGACACCATTACCATCGGCAACCTGTCGGGGACGGTGAGCAAGATCCGCATCCGCGCCACCACCATCACCGACTTCGACCGCAAGGACATCATTGTCCCGAACAAAACCTTTATCACCGGGCAACTGATCAACTGGTCGCTGACCGACACCGTCACCCGGGTGACCCTCAAGCTTGGCGTGGACTACGGCTCCGACCTGGACCTGGTGAAGGAATTGTTGCTCAAGGCCGCCAGGGATAACCCACGGGTACTGAAAGACCCGGAACCCCTTGTGTACTTCCTGAACTTCGGCGAAAGCACCCTCGACCACGAATTGCGCATGCATGTGCGCGATCTGGGCGACCGCAACCCGGTGATTGATGAGGTCAACCGCTTTATCAACCGTGAGTTCAAGAAGCAGAGCATCAACATTTCGTTCCGCCAGATGGAGGTTTACCTGAAAAACCTGCACGGCCAGGAATACAAGCTGGTGGAAATCGAACCCCTGAGCAAGCCGGCGAATGACGGCTCGCCACAACCCACACCACCGGCCAAACTCGACTAACCGCGCTATCCCCAGCAGAATGCTCGGACATTCTGCTGGAGATGGCCGGTGAAAGCCCTCGACGACCTGACCTTCGACAACCGCTTCGCCCGCCTGGGCGATGGTTTCTCAACCCACGTATTGCCCGAGCCCATCGACGAGCCACGGCTGGTGGTGGCGAGCAACGCCGCCATGGCCCTGCTGGACCTCGACCCGGCCGTGGCCGACACCCCGGTGTTCGCCGAACTGTTCGGCGGCCACAAGCTGTGGGCCGAGGCTGAACCGCGGGCGATGGTCTATTCCGGGCATCAGTTTGGCTCTTACAACCCGCAACTGGGGGACGGCCGCGGCTTGCTGCTGGGCGAGGTGTATAACGCGGCGGGCGAGCACTGGGACTTGCACCTCAAGGGCGCCGGGCAAACGCCTTACTCGCGCATGGGCGATGGCCGCGCGGTGCTGCGTTCGTCGATCCGCGAGTTTCTCGCCTCCGAAGCCTTGCACGCCCTGGGCATCCCCAGCAGCCGCGCCCTGTGCGTGATCGGCTCCGACACCCCGGTATGGCGCGAGAAGCAGGAACGCGCGGCCATGGTGCTGCGCCTGGCGCCGAGCCATATCCGCTTTGGGCACTTCGAATACTTCTACTACACCCAGAAAACCGAGCTGCACCAGCAACTGGCCGAGCACGTGCTGAAGCTGCACTTTGCCCAATGCCAGGAACAACCCGAGCCCTACCTGGCAATGTTCCGCGAGATCGTCGAGCGCAATGCCGAGCTGATCGCCAAGTGGCAGGCCTATGGGTTTTGCCATGGGGTGATGAACACCGACAATATGTCGATCCTGGGGATTACCTTCGACTTCGGGCCGTTTGCCTTCCTCGATGACTTCGACGCCCACTTCATCTGCAACCACTCCGATCACGAAGGCCGCTATTCCTTCAGCAACCAGGTGCCCATCGGCCAGTGGAACCTCAGCGCCCTGGCCCAGGCGCTGACGCCATACATCAGCGTTGAAGCCCTGCGCGAGACCCTGGGCCTGTACCTGCCGCTGTACCAGGCCCACTACCTGGACCTGATGCGCCGTCGCCTGGGCCTGACCACCGCCGAGGACGATGACCAGAAACTGGTGGAGCGCCTGCTGCAATTGATGCAGAACAGTGGCGTGGACTACACCTTGTTCTTCCGCCATCTGGGCGACGAATCCGCCGCACTGGCCGTGGCGCGCCTGCGCGATGACTTTGTCGACCGCGCGGGCTTCGATGCCTGGGCCGACGCGTACAAGGCCCGGGTTGAGCGCGACGGTACTGGCAGCGAGGCAGAACGCCGCGAGCGCATGCACGCGGTCAACCCGCTGTATATCCTGCGCAACTACCTGGCACAAAACGCCATCACCGCCGCCGAGTCAGGCGACTACAGTGAAGTGCGAAGACTGCATGAAGTGTTGAGCACGCCATTTGAAGAGCAGCCGGGAATGGAACAGTACGCTCAGCGGCCGCCCGACTGGGGCAAGCATTTGGAGATCAGTTGTTCGTCCTAGCCCTGCTCAATCAATACGCTCATTTCCGGTCATTCCTTCCACTTGCCGTTATCGCATCTTGCTATGAGCGTTAGTCCCGGGATCAAGTTATCGCAGTATGCGATAAGCGTTCAGCAGACCAGTGGCGGTATCTCATACCTGCGTAGGCCGCCTGGAGACACCGTCAAACATGTGCACAAGCAAAAATGTGAGCGCATGCGTCGCTACCGCCTAACCTTGATAATTTTAGCCCTGGCTCCAAATAGTGTTCATTGGCAACGTCAACGGAACCCCACCATGTCCGATTCTCTTGTAATCCCCTGCCCACACTGCAACGGCCTCAACCGCATCCCCCACGAACGCCTGGGCGATACCCCGAAGTGCGGGCGCTGCAAGCAGCCGGTGTTGCTGAGCAAACCGTTTGAATTGAACCAGGGTGACTATTCCAGCCAGATCAAGGGCGATTTACCGCTACTGGTGGACGTGTGGGCCGCGTGGTGCGGGCCGTGCAAGGCGTTTGCGCCGGTGTTTGAACAGGCCGCCGGGCAGTTGGCCGGCAAGTGCCGGCTGGCCAAGCTCGATAGCGAGGCCAACCAGCAGCTTTCGGCACAATTGGGGATTCGCTCGATTCCCAGCCTGATCCTGTTCAAGAACGGCCGGGAAGTGGCGCGCCAGAGCGGGGCGTTTCCGTTACCGCAACTGATGAGCTGGTTGCGTAGCCAAGGGGTGTAACCCCAGATGACAGTGGGTCAGTTGATGCCTCTGCAAGCTGGCACCCCCTGATCGCAGGCTAGCCAGCTCCCACATTTCAGATCAGGCGTTTTCCAGCAAGTTGTGCAGTTCCACAAACTGCAGGGTCAGTTTGTGGTGCGGGTCCAGGTGGATCAGCGGTTTGCTTTCCTGATGGGACTCGCGCATGCGCACCGAGCTGGCCAGGTACACCGGCAGCACCGGCAGGCCTTCGGCAATCAACTCGTCCAGCATCTTCTGCGGCAGACTTGCCCGGGCCTGGAACTGGTTGACCACGATGCCTTCCACTTCGAGGCCTTCGTTGTGGTCCTCCTTGAGTTCTTCGATTTCCGCCAGCAGGCCATACAGCGCCTGCCGTGAGAAGCTGTCGCAGTCGAAAGGGATCAATACACGATCAGCGGCGATCAGCGCCGAAACCGCATAGAAGTTCAGGGCCGGCGGCGTATCCAGGTAAATCCGGTCGTAATCCTCGGACAATTCATCCAACAGCTTTCGCAACTTGTTGATCTTGTGCTTGGCCTCGAGCTTGGGCTGCAGGTCCGCCAGCTCTGCGGTGGCGGTGATGACATGCAGGTTGTCGAAGGGGGTTTCGTAGATATCCACCTGGTTTTTCTTCGAAAACGGCCCGGAAGACAGGGTCTGCTTGAAGAAGTCGGCAATGCCCATGGGAATATCGTCGCCCGTCAGCCCCGTCAGGTACTGGGTCGAGTTGGCCTGAGCATCGAGGTCCACCAACAGGGTTCGATAGCCTTCACTGGCACTGACCGCTGCCAGGTTGCAGGCGATGCTGGATTTGCCAACGCCGCCTTTTTGATTGAACACCACGCGCCGCATGGAAAAACCTCCGTGTATCAATGAATGCCCGAGTGTAGAGGGCAAAAGCGCCCGCTCGCTACCTTGATCAAGCTTGTACTACAGCATCTGGGGATGGATCCCGCATAACTATCTCGTAACACGCCAACCAATACAGAGTTACCTGACACCAGACACCCGTAGCCATTGGCGGACAATCACTGATCCTTTTTCGCCGACTTTGTAATATCTCGTGAACAATTCTTTACCAAAGTTTGCTAGAACCCCACAGCACCGGGATAATGCGCGCCACTCGGCCATCGCGCCATGTCCCGTCGTGGCGGGGCAATTTGCAGCACAAGGAAGCCCGCAGGGGCGGGAAATCTTCTCAGTGATCAACTTCAACATCGCCCAATGGCGTGCCTGGGCCCCTGGGCTCGACAGCGAGGATGCCTGGCGCGACTGGTGCCAGGCCAAGGTGTTGCTCGCCCAAAGCGATGCCGCGCCCGATGTGTCGTTCCTGCCGGCCATGCAGCGCCGGCGCCTGAGCCGCCTGGCGCGGATGGCCTTCAGCGTCGGCTGGCCATTGGCCGAAGGTTTGCACGATCTGCCGCTGGTGTTTGTTTCACGTCACGGCGAAACCCCGCGCACCCTGGATATTCTCAGCGACCTGGCCAATGACCAGCCCCTGTCGCCCACCCAGTTCAGCCTGTCGGTGCACAACGCGGTAATTGGCCTGTGGTCGATCCTGCGCAATGAAACCAGCGAAATGACTGCCCTGGCAGCCGCGGGCGACGGCCTGGAGCACGGCATGCTCGAGGCCGCCGCCCTGCTCAACGAGGGCGCGCCGGCGGTATTGCTATTACCGAAGAGCAGCCACCTCCAGCCTACGCACGCTGGATCGACGACGTGCCGTTCCCCTACGCCCTGGGCCTGCTGCTGACCCCAGGCGACGAATGGCAACTGGCGCTGCACACCGCGACTGTCCAACCTGCCAAGACCCAGTGGCCCCACGCCCTGAACCTGATGTGCGCCCTGCTTACCGAGCAGGGTGCCTGCCAACATGCCTGGAAGAACCGAGTATGGAACTGGCAACGCAAACCCTGACCGACAAGCCCCGGGACGCCTATTACTGGCGCCTGTTCGCCACGGCGGCCAGCTTCGTGCTGTTCGGCCTGGGCGGCCTGTGCCTGCGCCTGCTGGTGTTTCCCCTGCTCAGTTGCCTGCCGGGGGATGCGCAGCAGCATCAGCGACGTGCGCGCCTGACCATCGGCCGCCTGTTCTGGTTCTTTATCAACATGATGTACCGCGCCGGCATTCTCACCTACAGCGTCGAGGGTGCCGAAAAACTCGGGCGCCCCGGGCAGATGATCATCGCCAACCACCCGTCGCTGATCGACGTCGTCGTGCTGATCGGCCTGGTGCGCGATGCCAATTGCGTGGTCAAGCAAAGCCTGTGGCATAACCCTTTCACCCGTGGCCCGGTGAGCGATGCCGGCTATATCAGCAATGACGGCAGCATCGACATGCTCGATGCCGCCGCAGGCGCCCTGAGGGGCGGCCAGACCCTGATTATCTTTCCCGAAGGCACCCGCACCGTACCGGGCAAAGCCCCGGCCTTTCATCGCGGGGCCGCCGCCATCGCCCTGCGCGGTGCGACAATCATCACCCCCGTGGTGCTCAAGGTCAGCCCGACCACGCTGACCAAGGCCGAGCCCTGGTATCGCATCCCCCACCGCCGCTTTCACTTCAGTTTGCAGGTGGGTGCCGATATAGACCCACAGGTGTTTGCCTCACAAGGGCCAGCGCCTCAGGCCTCACGCAAGCTCAACGATTACCTGCATCACTATTTCATTAAGGAGCTCGCCGAAGATGAGCAACCCAAACAGCCTTGAGCACGAAATCAAAACCCTGATCATCGAGGCCCTGGGCCTGGAAGATATCGACGCCTGCGACATTGGCAGCGAGCAAACCCTGTTCGGCGAAGGCCTGGGCCTGGATTCGGTAGACGCCCTAGAACTGGGCCTGGCGATCCAGAAAAAGTACGGCATCAAGATCGACGCCGACGCCAAGGACACCCGCAATCACTTTATCAACGTGGCCAGCCTCGCGGCGTTCGTCACGGCCAGACAGGCAGCTTGAGACCCAACCATGCAAACTCGTGACGATATCTTCAACACCCTGCGCGACGCCCTGGTGGAACTGTTTGAACTGGACCCGGCACGGGTCACTCTCGACGCCAACCTGTACCAGGACCTGGAAATCGACAGCATCGATGCCGTGGACCTGATCGACCATATCAAGCGCCAGACCGGCAAGAAAATCGCCGCCGAAGAGTTCAAGGCCGTGCGTACGGTCAATGACGTGGTCGAGGCGGTCTACCGCCTGGTCCAACCGGCCGCATGAGCCGGCTGATCGGCCTTGGCCTGTTGCTGGTAGGGCTGCTGTACCCTTTTGCGGTGTATTACGGCACGGAGCATTTCGCTCCGTGGCAATTCGGCCTGCTGCTGGCCAGCCTGTGGTTGCTGCGCGCGCTGACCGGCCCGCGACGCCCTGGCAGTGGCTGGATGGCGGTGGCTGCAATTGTGTTTTGCCTGCTGCTGGCCTGGTTCGACAACCCGCAACTGCTGCGCTGGTACCCGAGCCTGGTCAGCGTGTTCATGCTCGCGCTGTTCGGCCTGAGCCTGAAATACGGCCCGCCGATGGTCGAGCGCCTGGCGCGCCTGAGCGATCCGCAATTGCCCGAAAAGGCCATTGCGTACACACGCCAGGTCACCGTGGCATGGAGTGTGTTTTTCTTGTGTAACGGCCTGCTCGCCGCCGCGCTCACCCTGTGGGCACCGCTGAGCTGGTGGACGTTGTACAACGGTCTGATCGCCTATGGCTTGATGGGGCTGTTGTTTGCCGTGGAATGGCTGATACGACAAAGGGTTCGAGGCCGCGTATGAATTGGGTCAATCTTGAGCATCTGTTGCTTGAGCCTGTGGAACTGCGTTTGGTCACTACCGAACCGTCGATGAATCACGCGCAACTGTGCGAGCGGGCCCTGAGCCTGGCGTCCGGCCTGCAAGCCCGTGGCATCCAACGCCTGGCGGTGCACCTGAACGACGCCGGCGAGCTGGCGATCGCCTTGCTGGGCGCCTGGCAGGCCGGGGTCAGCGTGTTGCTGCCCGCCGACCTGCAACCCCAGACCCGCCAACGCTGGGCCGCTGATGTTGACGCCTGGCTGACCGAAGCGGGCGACCTTGACGCGCTCTACCAGCCCCCAGTTGCCGCCGCCGCCCTTGACCTGGATACCTGCCAGTTGAGCCTGTGCACCTCCGGCTCCAGCGGCGAACCCAAGCGCATCGACAAAACCCTGCGCCAGCTGGCCAATGAGGTCCAGGCCCTGGAAGCCTTGTGGGGCGCCGACCTGGGCCAGGCCTGCATCATCGGCAGCGTCGCCACCCAGCATATCTACGGCCTGCTGTTCCGCGTGCTGTGGCCGCTGTGCGCTGGGCGCACGTTTGTGCGTGAGCAACTGCCGTTCCCCGAAGACTTGCAGCGCGTCAGCCGCCAGCACCCGCACTTTGCCTGGGTGGCCAGCCCGGCCCTGCTCAAGCGCATGGGCGACAATCTTGACTGGGCCGCCTTGAGCACGGTCAAGCGCGTGTTCTCCTCCGGTGGCGCACTGCCCGGCGACGCGGCCGACAGCCTGCATCAACGCCTGCAGCAGTGGCCGACGGAGATCCTCGGCAGCTCGGAAACCGGCGGCATTGCCTGGCGCCAGGGCCACGCGCCGTGGCAGCCGTTTGCCGATGTGCAACTGAGCCAGGATGCCGACGGCGCCTTGCGCATTGCCTCGCCGTACCTGCCAGCGGGGCATGTCGAGCAGACTGCCGATGCCGCCCAGATCCACGCCGACGGGCGCTTCGAACTGCTCGGGCGCCTGGATCGGATCGTCAAGCTGGAAGAAAAACGCATCTCCCTGCCGATGCTCGAACAAGCCCTGGCGGATCACGCCTGGGTCGCCGAAGCGCGTCTGGGCGTGGTCCAGGAAAACCGCGCGTCCCTCGGCGCCCTGGTGGTGCTCAGTGGCGACGGCCTGCACGCCTTGCGCAACCAAGGCCGACGGACCGTCACCCAAACCCTGCGCCAACACCTCGGCCAGCATTGCGAAGCCCTGGCCCTGCCCCGCCGCTGGCGCCTGTTGCGGCAGTTGCCGCTCAACCCCCAGGGCAAGCTGCCCCAGGCGCACATCGAAGCCCTGCTGCTGGCGCCGCGCCCCAAGGCGCCGGACGTCCTGGGGCAGGTCGAGAGCGACGGCGAATGGACCCTGCAACTGAGCATTCCGCCGGACCTGGCCTACTTCAGCGGCCACTTCCCCCACACCCCGGTGCTGCCAGGGGTGGTGCAGGTGGAGTGGGCGTTCAATCTGGGCCAGCAACTGCTCGATCTCCCGTCGACCTTTGCCGGCATGGAAGTGCTCAAATTCCAGCAACTGGTGCGCCCGGGCGATGTGGTCGATTTGCACCTGCGTTTTGATCGCGAGCGGGGCAAGTTGTATTTCGCTTATCGCAATGACAGTGCGGCGTGTTCCAGCGGGCGGGTTTTGCTGGAGAATTCTCATGCATAGGTTGGGTGAGCGCTGCGCGCTCAATCGCGGGCAAGCCCGCTCCCACAATGGGTACACATTCCCAATGTGGGAGCTGGCTTGCCTGCGATGCAGGCAACTCGGTTCATCAGGTGTCCGCCACCATGCATAACCCCTGCGCCCTGATCCCGGTCTACAACCATGAAGCCGCCGTGCCCGCCGTGGTCCGCAGCCTGCTGGAGCATGGCCTGCCCTGCCTGCTGGTGGACGATGGCAGCAGCCCCGCCTGCGCCGCCGTACTGGCGCAACTGGCCAGCCTGGACAACGTCTCGCTGATCACCCTGCCCACCAACCAGGGCAAGGGCGGTGCGGTGCAAGTCGGTTTTCGCGAAGCCGCACGCCTGGGCTTTACCCATGCCCTGCAAGTGGACGCCGACGGCCAGCACGACCTGCGCGAAGTCGCCCTGTTTATCGACGCCTCGCGCACTCACCCCGATGCGGTGATCTGCGGCTACCCCGAATACGACGATAGCGTGCCCAAGGGCCGCCTCTACGCCCGCTACCTGACCCATGTCTGGGTGTGGATCAACAGCCTGTCGCTACAGATCCGCGATTCGATGTGCGGCTTTCGCATCTACCCGCTGGCACCGGTGCTGGCGCTGATGGACTCGGCGCGGATCGGCAAGCGCATGGATTTCGACTCCGACATCCTCGTGCGCCTGTCATGGCGCAACCAGCCGATGCGCTGGCTGCCGACCAAGGTGCATTACCCCGCCGATGGCCTGTCGCACTTTCGGATGTTCCACGACAACCTGCTGATTTCGTCGATGCACACCCGGCTGTTCTTTGGCATGTTGCCGCGCGCGCCGCTGATCCTCTGGCGACGGTGGCAGGCATGAGCGAAAACACCCGGCATTGGGCCGACCGCCAGGAGCGCGGCAGTTTCTGGCTGATGAAGCTCACCGCGTTCGCCGCCAAGGTCCTCGGGCGCCGGGTGCTGAGCCCACTGCTGTATGGCATTGTCCTGTACTTTTTCGTGTTTGGCCGCGCTGCGCGCCAGAGCATCTGGCAATACCAGCAGCGCCTGGCCGACTGGAGCGGGCGCGACGAGCTGCGCCCCAGCCACAAAAAGGTCTTCGGCCAATTCATGGCCTTCGCCGACGCCTTGCTGGACAAGCTCGACGTATGGAACGGCAAGCTGCGCCTGGAACAGATCGAGATCATCGACCCGGCCCAGTTGCGCGGGCAACTGCGCGGCGAACGCGGGCAGATGCTGGTGGGTGCGCACCTGGGCAACCTGGAAGTGTGCCGGGCCCTGGCGGAGCTGGGCGAGAAAGTCACCATGAATGTGCTGGTGCACACCAAGCATGCCGAACAGTTCAACCGCCTGCTGGGCGAAGCCGGGGCGAGCAACCTGCGGCTGATCCAGGTCAGCGAACTGGACCCGGCGGTGATGCTGCTGCTCAGCCAGCGCCTGGACGACGGTGAATGGCTGGCGATTGCCGGCGACCGAATCCCGCTGCATGGCGGGCGCACCGTGCGCGTGGATTTTCTCGGCCATAGCGCGGCCTTCCCCCAGGGCCCGTGGTTGCTGGCCGGGCTGCTCAAATGCCCGGTCAACCTGCTGATGTGCCTCAAGCACCAGGGCCGCTATCGTTTGATCATCGAGCCCTTCGCCCAATTGATCGAATGGAAACGCAGCGACCGCCCGCAAGTGATCGCCCACTGGGCCGCCCGCTACGCCGAACGCCTGGGCCAGTTCTGCCTGGAAGCGCCCCAACAATGGTTCAACTTTTACCCTTTCTGGAAGACCGATGACGACGCATCCGCTTGAGCCGGTAACCTTCGGCGAACTCCCTTTGCGCATCGAAGACGTGCTGGCCCTGGCCAACCGTCAGGCGCCCACTCGCCTGCAAGACGATGCCGGGTACCGCCAGCGCATCGCCAAGGGCGCGCAGTTCCTCGATTCGCTGCTGGACAAGGAAGGCGTGATCTACGGCGTGACCACCGGCTATGGCGACTCGTGCGTGGTGGCGGTGCCGTTGCAGCATGTCGAGGCATTGCCGCGACACCTGTACACCTTCCACGGCTGCGGCCTGGGCAAGTTGCTCGACGCCCAGGCCACCCGTGCGGTGCTGGCGGCGCGTTTACAGTCGCTGTGCCATGGCGTGTCCGGGGTGCGGGTTGAACTGCTGGAGCGCCTGCATGCGTTTCTTGAACACGACATCCTGCCGCTGATCCCGGAAGAAGGCTCGGTCGGCGCCAGCGGCGATCTGACGCCGCTGTCGTACGTGGCCGCGACCTTGTCCGGCGAGCGTGAAGTGCTGTTCCGTGGCGAGCGCCGCCAGGCTGCCGATGTCCATCGCGAGCTGGGCTGGACCCCGCTGGTGCTGCGACCCAAGGAAGCCCTGGCGCTGATGAACGGCACCGCGGTGATGACCGGCCTGGCCTGCCTGGCCTTCGCCCGCGCCGACTACCTGCTGCAACTGGCCACACGCATCACCGCGCTGAACGTGGTGGCGTTGCAAGGCAACCCGGAGCACTTCGACGAACGCCTGTTCGCCGCCAAACCACACCCCGGGCAGATGCAGGTCGCAGCCTGGCTGCGCAAGGACCTGGCGATCGACGCCCCGACCGCGCCGCTGCACCGCCTGCAAGACCGCTACTCGCTACGCTGCGCGCCCCACGTCCTCGGCGTGCTGGCCGACAGCCTGAACTGGTTGCGCTCGTTTATCGAGATCGAACTCAACAGCGCCAATGACAACCCGATCATCGACGCCGAAGCCGAACGCGTGCTGCACGGCGGGCACTTCTACGGCGGGCATATCGCCTTTGCCATGGACAGCCTGAAGAACCTGGTGGCCAACGTCGCCGACCTGCTCGACCGGCAACTCGCGCTGCTGGTGGACGAGCGCTACAACCATGGCTTGCCGAGCAACCTGTCGGGCGCCCCGGCGGACCGCGCAATGATCAACCACGGCTTCAAGGCGGTGCAGATCGGCACCAGCGCCTGGACCGCCGAAGCGTTGAAAAACACCATGCCGGCCAGCGTCTTTTCGCGTTCCACCGAATGCCACAACCAGGACAAGGTCAGCATGGGCACCATCGCCGCCCGCGATGCGATCCGCGTCTTGGAGCTGACCGAACAAGTGGCCGCCGCCACCTTGCTCGCCGCCAACCAGGGCGTGTGGTTGCGCGCCCAGGTCAAGGATGCACGGCCGTTGCCGCCAGCCCTGGCTGCGATGCACGAGGCACTGGCCAAGGACTTCCCGCCGGTGATCGAAGACCGGGCCCTGGAGGGCGAACTGCGCCTGTGCCTGCAACGCATCGCCGCGCAACACTGGAGGCTGCATGCGTAGCCCCGGCGTATTGCACAGCGACACACAAATTCTCGTACCGTTCTTCGACATCGACACGATGAACGTGGTCTGGCACGGCCACTACGTGAAGTACCTGGAAATCGCCCGTTGCGCGTTGCTCGACAAGCTCGGCCACAACTACACGGCAATGCTCGAATCCGGCTATGCGTGGCCGGTGATCGACATGCAACTGCGCTACGTGCGTGGCGCCACCTTTGGCCAGACCCTCAACGTGCGCGCCAGCCTGGTGGAGTGGGAGAACCGCTTGAAGGTCAACTACCTGATCACCGACCTTGCCAGCGGCGAACGCCTGACCCGCGCCAGCACCGTGCAAGTGGCCGTAGAAATTGCCAGCCGCGAGATGCAACTGGCCTCGCCAACCGTGTTCACCACCGCCGTCGAAAGGGCCTTGAAATGCTGACCCCTGTGGGAGCTGGCTTGCCGGCGATGGACGTCAACGCTAACGCAGGGGCCCTGACACTGCGCAGCGCCCTGAGGTTTTTTGCGAGCAAGCTCGCACCTACAGCGGCAGGGTTGCTGCTGAGCTTCGGGGCTTATGCTTTTGACCTGCAACAGCTCAGCGATCAACTGGCCAAGCCTACGGTGATCCACGGCAACTTCATCCAGGAAAAACACCTGCGGGCCCTGCCCCAGCCGCTGACCAGCACAGGTACCTTCGTCCTGGCCAAGGACCACGGCCTGCTCTGGCTGCTGAAAACCCCGCTGCAGCAGGACTACCGCATCAACGCCCAGGGTATTGCCCGCCGTGATGCAAACGGTTGGCAGCCACTGCCGAACAAAAGCGCCGGCGCCGAGCAGAACCGTTTGTTCCTCGCCGTGCTGCAAGGCGACAGCAGTGGCTTGCAGCGCGACTTCGAGTTGCAGCTGCAAGGCGAAGCCAAGGCCTGGAAACTCACGTTGATCCCGCGCTCGCTGCTGCTCAAGCAAGTGTTCACCCAAATCAATATCGACGGCGGCGAACTGGTGCACACCATCGAGTTGCTGGAAACCCAGGGCGACAGCACCCTGTTGCGCATGCAGGACAGTACCAGCACGCAACCTTTGAGCGACGCGGAGCAACACGACTTTGCCCAGTGAGCGTTGGTTGCCGCGCCTGTTCCTGATCCTGCTGGTGGCGGTGCTGGCCCTGGCCGGCTGGCAATGGCGCCAGGGCGCGCCGTTGTCGGCCAACCTGATGGAACTGGTGCCGGGTAACACCCCGGACGCCCTGGAGCTGGCGGCCGAGCAGCGCATGCAGGAACCCCTGAACCGCGAGATGCTGGTGCTGGTCGGGCATCCCGAGCGTCAGCAGGCGGTGGCCATGGCCGAACAATTGGGCGAGCGCTGGCAGGCCAGCGGTCTGTTTGAAAAAGTCACCTGGACCCTGCAAGCCGACCTGCCCGCCCTGCGCCAGCAATTGCTGCAAGGGCGCCTGGCGATGCTGTCGACCAAGGACCGCGAACAGTTGATCGGCGAGCCTGCGGCGTTTATCGCAGAGCGGGTACACACACTGTTCGATCCCTTTACCGGCTTCAGCCTGGTCCCCAGCCAGGACGACTGGCTGGGCCTGACCGGACGCATCCAGAGCAGCCAGCCACAACACGGCGCGGTGCAACTGGACATCGGCAGCGGCGCGCTGATCGCCGATGCCGACGGCAAGAGCTGGGTACTGCTGCGTGCGCGTACCCAGGGCAATGCCTTTGATATGAAGCTGCCGCTGCAAGTCGCCGACTTGCTGCAAGCCAGCCGCGAACAGGCCGCCCAGCACGGCGTGCAACTGCTCGCCGCCAGCGGCCTGTTGTACGCGGCCAACGGTCAACAACAAGCCAGCCGCGAGATGACCTGGGTCGGCGGTGGCGCAACAGTGGGGATCCTGTTGCTGTTGCTGCTGGCGTTTCGTCGCTGGCGGGTGTTGCTGGCGTTTGTCCCGGTGCTAGTGGGCATGCTGTTTGGCGCGGTGGCCTGTGTGGCGCTGTTCGGCCATATGCATGTGATGACCCTGGTGCTGGGCGCGAGCCTGATCGGCGTGGCCGTCGACTACCCGCTGCACTACCTGTCCAAGAGCTGGAGCCTGCAACCCTGGCGCAGCTGGCCAGCCTTGCGCCTGACCCTGCCGGGCCTGAGCCTGAGCCTGGCCACCAGTTGCATCGGCTACCTGGCCCTGGCCTGGACGCCGTTCCCGGCGCTGACCCAGATCGCCGTGTTCTCCGCCGCCGGCCTGGTGGGCGCCTACCTGTCGGCGGTGTGCCTGTTGCCGGCGCTGCTCAACGGCATGGACCTGCGCCCGGCGCAATGGCCGCTGCGGGTCGCCGAGTTCCTGCTGGGGGTGCGTGAGTCGCTGCTCAAGCGCCTGCCGAGCCAGGCATTGCTGGTGCTGGCCCTGCTGTTCTGCGCCGGTGGCCTGTGGCAGCTGAACAGCAAGAACGATATTCGCCAGTGGATCAGCGCGCCGCCGCAACTGCTGCAAGAAGCCCAGGCGATTGCCCGCATTACCGGCTACCAGCCCACCAGCCAGTTCTTCCTGGTACGCGCGGACAATCAACAGCAGTTGCTGGAACGCCAGGCGGCATTGAGCCTGCGCCTGGATCAACTGCTGCACATGGAAAAACTGCAAGGCTACCTGGCGCTCAATCAACTGGTCAGCACCCCCGGCGAACAGCAGCAATTGCGCGAAGCCCTGAATCAACTGCCCGCCCTGTGGCAACCGCTGCTCGACCTCGGCATCCCCGCCAGCGCCCTGCAAGCAGAGCTGGCGCAGTTGCAGGCGCTGCCCACCGCCGACATCGACGCCGCCCTGGCTGGCCCGCTGGCCGAGCCGTGGCGCCTGCTGTGGCTGGGCAATGTCGAGGGCGGCGTGGCGGCGATGGTCAGCCTGCAAGGCTTGAACAACCCGGCGCTGCTGCGCATCCAGGCCCTGGACCTGCCGGGCGTGCAACTGGTGGACCGCCTCGGCGACTTGAACCAGGTATTTGCCGCAACCCAGATCAGCGCTGCCGAATTGAAATTATTGTCCTGTGTACTGATCGTCTTGCTGCTGATCCTGCCCTTTGGCCTGGGCGGCGCGCTGCGGATTGTCGCCCTGCCGCTGCTGGCTGCGCTGTGCAGCCTGGCCAGCCTCGGTTGGCTGGGGCAGCCGTTGACCCTGTTCAGCCTGTTCGGCCTGCTACTGGTGACGGCGATCAGCGTCGATTATGCAATCCTCATGCGCGAACAGATCGGCGGTGCCGCTGTCAGCCTGCTGGGGACGTTGCTGGCAGCCGTCACCACCTGGCTGTCCTTTGGCCTGCTGGCGGTGTCCAGCACCCCGGCGGTGAGTAATTTCGGCCTGTCGGTCAGCCTGGGCCTGGCCTTCAGCTTTATGCTGGCGCCATGGGCCGGCCGCCAGGAACATGCGCAATGATGCCCACTAATTTTTTTGAGTTGAATGTGATGATCGCCAACCCGGCAAGGAGCCACAGTGCCCACAGTTGAAATGGAACGCCGCCAGGTCGTGGTGATCGGTGCCGGCCCGTCCGGTGCCATTGCGGCCGCGCTGCTCAAGCGTAACGGGCATGATGTATTGATCATCGAGCGCGAGCACTTCCCGCGTTTTTCCATCGGCGAGAGCCTGCTGTCCCACTGCATCGACTTTATCGAAGAAGCCGGCATGCTCGATGCCGTCAACGCCGCCGGTTTCCAACTGAAAACCGGTGCCGCGTTTGCCTGGGGCGAGCGCTACAGCGCCTTTGATTTCGGTGACACGTTCAGCGACGGCAAGCCCACGACCTTCCAGGTTCAGCGCGCCGACTTCGACAAGTTGCTGGCCGATCAGGCGGCGCTGCAAGGCGTAGAGATCCGTTACGGCCAGACCCTGGTCGGGGTGGATTTTGCCGCCGGCCACCGCTACCTGCATGTACGCCGCGAAAACGGTCGCGAATACCACATCAAGGCCGGCTTCGTCCTCGACGCCAGCGGTTACGGCCGCGTGCTGCCACGCCTGCTGAACCTGGAGGCGCCGTCGAACTTCCCGCTGCGCCAGGCGGTGTTCACCCACGTCGAAGACCGTATCGAACATCCGGGCTTCGACCGCAGCAAGATCCTTATCACCACCCACCCGACCCAGCGCGATATCTGGTTCTGGACCATCCCGTTCAGCAACGGGCGCTGCTCGGTGGGCGTGGTCGCGGCCAAGGAGCATTTCGCCGGCTGCGATGGGGATCTGGATGCCTGCCTGCGCCGCTTTATCGAACAAACCCCGAGCCTGTCCAGTGTGCTGGCGAATGCCGTGTGGGATACCCCGGCCCGGACCATTGGCGGCTACTCGGCGAACGTCACCACCCTGCATGGCCCGGGGTTTGCGCTGCTGGGCAATGCCGCGGAGTTCCTCGACCCGGTGTTCTCGTCCGGCGTGACCATCGCCATGCGCTCGGCCAGCATGGCCGCCGGCCTCTTGCACCGCCAGCTCAAGGGCGAAAGCGTGGACTGGCAAACCGAGTTCGCGGTGCCGCTCAAACGCGGGGTCGACACCTTCCGCTGCTACGTCGAAGGCTGGTACGCCGGCACCTTCCAGGATGTGATCTATCACCCAGGCAGCTCGCCGGAAATCCGCCGCATGATCAGTTCGATCCTCGCCGGCTACGCCTGGGATGAACGCAACCCCTTTGTCAGCGAACCCAAGCGCCGCTTGCGGATGCTCTCGGAAATTTGTGCGGCAGAAAACCTATGAGCAGCCCACCTGTGTCAAAAGAGTACTTGAGTAAAAACTACGTCGAAGAAACCAAATTCGGCTTCTGGTTCCTGCGCAGCCACACCTGGCAGCATCATGTGCTACGCGTGGCAATCAACGACCTGCGCAGCCTGTTCAGCACCCCGCTGCCGGAAGCTCCAGTGCTGCTGGATGCCGGTTGCGGCCAGGGCAAGTCGTTCCGTTATTTGCAGCAGGTGTTCGCCCCCCAGCGCCTGATCGGCCTTGACGCCGACCCCCACAGCCTCGACCTGAGCCGTGCCGAAGCGGCGCGCCAGGGCATTGATATCGAGTTGATCGGCAGCGATTGCGCAACCCTCAAGGTGGCCGATGAGAGTGTCGATATCCTGTTCTGCCACCAGACCTTCCACCACCTGGTGGAGCAACAGCGGGCACTCACCGAGTTCTATCGGGTGCTCAAGCCGGGCGGCTACCTGCTGTTTGCCGAGTCCACCGAAGCCTATATCGACACCTGGGTGATTCGCTGGCTGTTCCGCCACCCGATGCATGTGCAGAAAAGCGCCGCCGAGTACCTGGAGATGATCCGCGACCAGGGTTTCGAGTTTGGCCCGCAGAATGTGTCGTACCCGTACCTGTGGTGGAGCCGCTCGGCTGACTTCGGCCTGCTGGAGCGTTGGGGCCTGCGTCAGCCCAAGCCGTTTGGCGAGCGTGAAGAGACCCTGGTGAATGTGGTTGCACGCAAGCCACTCGCAGGCCCGCCAGCATGATCCGCGCGTTGTTGATCGGCTGCCTGTTGCTGCTGGCCGCGTGCGCCAGCCAGCCGCCACTGCCGGTGCATACACCGAGCCTGGCCTTGCCCCTGCAATTGCATATCGAGCGCGAGCAGGACGGCCAGCGCCTGGACTGGTTGCTGGTGATCCAGCGCGAAGGCGAGGCCCTGCGCTGGTCACTGATGGACCCGCTGGGCATCCCCCAGGCCCGGCAAAAGCTGGTGGCCGGCCGTTGGCAGGCAGATGGCCTGCTACCGCCCAACCCCCAGGCCCGCGAGCTGTTTGCGGCGCTGCTGTTCGCCCTGACCCCGGCCGCTGAAATGCCCGGCAACTACCCCCAAGCCCGTGAAGACGATGGCGTCCGGGTACTCAAGCCGCACTGGCAGGTGATCTACCGCGCCCCCTTGACCTTCAGCGTGAACATGCCCGGCCAGCACCTGAACTATCGCGTCACCGCGCTTGAGAGCAGCCCATGACCGCCTACCTCAATGCCCTGGGGATCATCTGCGCCCTGGGCCGTGGCCAGCAGGCCGTGCGGCGCAATCTGTTTGCCGGGGATTGCTCGGGTATGCGCGCCGAGAGCGGCTGGGTGCCCGAGCGAGTACTGCCGGTGGGCAGCGTGCCTGGCGAACTGGCGCCACTGCCGCCGCACCTGGCCCAGCAGAGCAGTCGCAATAATCAGCTGTTGCTGGAGGCCGCCTTGCAGATCGAAGGCCCGATCCGGCAGGCGATCGACACCTTTGGCGCCTCGCGTATCGGTGTGGTGCTGGGTACCAGCACCTCGGGCATTGATGAAGCCAGTCGCGGCATCGCCCATTACCTGCGCGAAGGGCAGTTCCCCGAGGCCTATGACTACCGGCAACAGGAACTCGGCGCCCCGGCCAACTTCCTCGCCGACTGGCTGCAACTGAGCGGCCCGGCCTATGTGATTTCCACCGCCTGCACCTCCAGCGCCCGCGCAATGATGAGCGCACGCCGCCTGCTGGACCTGGGCCTGTGCGATGCGGTGCTGTGTGGCGGGGTCGATAGCCTGTGCAAACTGACCCTCAATGGCTTTACCTCGCTGGAAGCGGTCTCCAGCGAACGCTGCAACCCGTTTTCGGTGAACCGCAACGGCATCAATATCGGCGAGGCGGCGGTGCTGTTCCTGATGAGCAAAACCCCGGCGCCCATCGCCCTGCTGGGTAGCGGCGCCAGTTGCGATGCGCACCATATTTCTGCGCCGGAACCCAGCGGCAAGGGCGCATTGCAGGCCATGAGCAAGGCCCTGGCCAGCGCGAAACTGGCGCCGGCGCAGATCGGCTACCTGAACCTGCACGGCACCGCCACCCAGCATAACGACGCCATGGAAAGCCTGGCCGTGGCAAGCCTGTTCCCCGCCGGTGTAGCCTGTTCCTCGACCAAGCCCATGACCGGCCATACCCTCGGCGCCGCCGGGGCGCTGGAAGCGGCGTTCTGCTGGCTGAGCCTGATGGAAGGTGCTGTGCCGCCCCATATCTGGGACGGCCAAGCCGACCCGGCGCTGCCCGCCCTGCGCTGGGCCAAGGTCGGCGACCTCCTGGAAAAACGCTGCCTGATGAGTAACTCGTTTGCCTTCGGCGGCAATAACGTCAGCCTGATTATCGGAGACGCCCTATGAGCCATTGGCCACTCGCCGAACTGCTGCCCCACGCCGGGGACATGATCCTGATCGACCAGGTGTTGGCGTTCGATGAAGAACAGATCCGCACCCGCGTCACCGTCAAGCCCGGCGGCCTGTTCAACCGCCCTGACGGCAGCCTGCCGGCCTGGGTCGGCGTCGAGTTGATGGCGCAAAGCGTGGCCGCCTATGCCGGCTGCCGCGCGCGCCAGAACGGCGAAGCGGTGGAGTTGGGCTTCCTGCTGGGCACGCGCAAATTCGAATGCAATGTCGAGCACTTTCCCGCCGGCAGCGAACTGACCATCCACGGCCTGCGCTCCCTGGAAGACGACAACGGCATGGGTGTGTTCGAATGCCACCTGACCGGCGACGGGATCCAGGCCAGCGCCCGCCTGAACGTATTTCGACCGCCCCAGGCGGCCAACTATTTAGCTGAATCGAAGGACACGCGTCATGACTGAATCCGTACTGGTCACCGGCTCCAGCCGGGGTATCGGCCGCGCTATCGCCCTGCGCCTGGCCCAGGCCGGCCATGACATTGTGCTGCATTGCCGCAGCGGCCGCGCCGAGGCAGATGCCGTACAGGTCGAAGTCGAGGCCCTGGGCAGCAAGGCGCGGGTACTGCAATTCGACGTGGCGGACCGGGCCACCTGCAAGCAGATCCTTGAAGCCGACGTAGAGGCCCACGGCGCCTATTACGGCGTGGTGCTGAATGCCGGGCTGACCCGCGATGGCGCGTTCCCGGCGTTGTCGGAAGACGACTGGGACGTGGTGATGCGTACCAATCTCGATGGTTTCTATAACGTGCTGCACCCAGTGATGATGCCGATGATCCGGCGTCGTGCGGCCGGGCGCATTGTGTGTATTACCTCGGTCTCGGGGCTTATCGGCAACCGTGGCCAGGTCAACTACAGCGCGTCCAAGGCCGGCCTGATCGGCGCCGCCAAGGCCCTGGCCATTGAGCTGGGCAAGCGCAAGATCACCGTCAACTGCGTGGCCCCGGGCCTGATCGACACGGCAATGCTCGATGAGAATGTGCCGGTGGAAGAACTGATGAAAATGATCCCCGCGCAACGCATGGGCACCCCCGAAGAGGTCGCCAGTGCGGTGAACTTCCTGATGTCAGCCGAAGCCGGCTACATCACCCGCCAGGTCCTGGCCGTGAACGGGGGCCTGTGCTGATGAAACGTGTGGTAGTCACCGGCATGGCCGGCATGACCTCCCTGGGTAGCGACTGGGACACCATCGTCGCCAACTTCCGCGCCCGGCGCAGCGGTATCCGGCGCATGGACGAGTGGGATCGCTTCAGCGAACTGAACACACGCCTGGCCGGGCCGATTGACGACTTTGTGGTGCCGGCCCACTGGACCCGCAAACAATTGCGCAGCATGGGCCGGGTCTCTCGCCTGGCGGTGTGGGCCGCCGAGCAGGCGTTGCAGGACGCCGGCCTGCTGGGCGATGCGTCGATCAAGGATGGGCGCATGGGTGTGGCCTGCGGCTCATCCACCGGCAGCACCGACGAGATCAAGGCATTCGGCAATATGCTGCTCAACTCTGTGGCCGAGGGTCTGAACGCCAACTCCTACGTGCGCATGATGCCGCACACCACGGCGGCCAATATCAGCATCTTCTTTGGCCTCACCGGGCGCCTGATCCCCACGTCCAGCGCGTGTACCAGCGGCAGCCAGGGCATCGGCTATGCCTATGAAGCGATCAAGTTCGGCCGCCTGCCACTGATGCTCGCCGGTGGCGCCGAAGAACTGTGCCCCACCGAAGCCATGGTGTTTGACGCGCTCTACGCCACCAGCCTGAAAAACGACGCGCCGCAAACCAGCCCACGGCCCTACGACAGCGGTCGCGACGGCCTGGTGATCGGCGAAGGCGGCGGCATGCTGGTGCTTGAGGAGCTGGAACATGCCCTGGCCCGTGGTGCGCATATCCATGCCGAAATCGTTGGTTTTGGCAGCAACGCCGACGGCCAGCACACCACGCGACCTGAACAGACCACCATGCGCCGCGCCATGGAGCTGGCCCTCGAAGATGCCGGCCTGGCGCCGGATGCCATCGGTTATGTGAACGGCCACGGCACCGCCACCGAACAAGGCGACATTGCCGAAACCCAGGCCACCAGCAGCCTGTTCGGCAGCCGCATGCCCATCAGCTCGCAGAAGAGTTTCCTCGGCCATACCCTGGGCGCCTGCGGGGCGCTGGAGTCGTGGTTCAGCATCGAAATGATGAACCGCGACCAGTACGTGCCGACCTTCAACCTCGATCAAGTGGACCCGCGCTGCGGCGAGCTGGATTACCTGCGCGGCGAGTTCCGCCAGATGCACAACGACTACGTGATGAACAACAACTTTGCCTTTGGCGGCGTCAACACGTCGCTGATCTTTCGCCGCTGGCAGTAAGCCTTTTAATTGATTGGAGAGAACGCAATGTCTTCGTTGCTACGCGCCACCCTTATCGCCCTGACCCTGCTGACCGTTGCCGGCTGCACCAGCAAGCCGGTGCTCAACACCCAGCACGCGCTTGCCGCCAACGAGCAGGTCAGTGAAGAGAAAATGAAACAGAGCATCCTCACCGCCCTGGACAAGCGCAACTGGACCGTGCAACGCGCCGACCCACGCCTGATCCAGGCCCAGATCAACGTGCGCAACCGCTACTACGCCGAAATCGACATTCGCTACACCGGCACCAGCTACGCCATCACTTATCGCGACAGCCAGGAACTGGGCTACAAGAACGGCAAGATCCATCGCAACTACAACCGCTGGGTGAGCATGCTCGACCGCGACATCATGGCCGCGTTGCGCTCTAACGGCGCCGCGCAAGCGGGTACCGCGGCGCAGTTGTTCAAGGAGACGGGGACGTCGAAGCAGAACTGATCGGCGCCTGAAAAACCGGCATCTACCTAGCACCAGAAACAACAAAGGGCGCCTTTCGGCGCCCTCTTCACAAGCAGGCTGGCTTGGCCTTAACAGCTAAAAACTGCTCACTGGAAAGTTCAGCGATTTTGTAAGTTCGTTTACCAGGCCGATCCTTACGCTTGATTCGATCAATTCGTCCAAGGCTGACGGTGGCAACGATGTCGCATTTCGCCCAGCACACTGGGTTCGCTTTCAAGCTGCAAGTGGTGTGCGAGTACCGTCTGCGGCGCCGTGGTACTTAGGGGCACAACCGTTACCAACAGCTTATTGGTCCTGTGCCTGCGTATCACAATGACGGGTCTGATCTTGATGATTTCCGGCACCTCATAGCCTCGAAAATCACAAATCAACACACTGCCTTCTTTGGGCTGATAGAGAAGTGTCATCCATGTCACTCAGTGAAAAACAAACGGTTCCGGTACCTGATATGTGAACGCCGCTACACCAACGCCTTACGCGTCAGCAGCTCGACAAACGCCTTGGCCATGGGTGACTGCTGGTCCTTGCGCTGCACCAGCCACACTGCCGTTACCGCCTCCGGGTCGAGCAAGGTGCGGTAGACCACACCGTCGATGCGGATGCGCTGGTATGACGCCGGCAACACCGAGACTCCCAACCCCGCCGCCACCAGGCCAATGATGGTCATGGCCTCGCCCGCCTCCTGGGCGAAGTGCGGGCTGAAACCGGCATCGCGGGCCAGGTTGATCAACTGTGCGTACAAACCACTACCGTAGGCCCGTGGGAAGAATACGAAGGGTTCTTCAGCCAACTGCGTCAGGTGCAAACCGCGCTCGCTGCCTTGCGCCAACGGATGCCCGGCACTGAGTACCGCCACCAGGGGCTCACGCATCAGCTCTACGACACTCAATGCATCGGGCAATGGCAACGGGCGCATCAAGCCGACCTGGATCGTTTCATCCCCCAGCGCATCAGCCACCTCGGTGCTGCTCATCTCCTGCAAATTCAAATGCACTGCCGGGAAGGCCTGGCGAAAAGCAAAAATCGCCTGTGGGATGCTGGAGTTGAACGGCGCCGAAGAGGTGAAGCCAATCTTCAGTTCCCCCAGCTCCCCCAACTGCGCTCGGCGTGCCACATCCGCAGCCTTGTCGACCTGGGCCAGTACCAGGCGGGCTTCCGTGAGGAACAAGCGCCCGGCCTCGCTCAGCTCGACCCGACGATTGGTGCGTTCGAACAACCGGGCGCCGACCTCCTGCTCCAGCGCCTGGATCTGCTGGCTCAAGGGCGGCTGGGAGATGCCCAGGACCTGGGCGGCCCGGCCGAAATGCAGCTCTTCAGCCACGGCGATGAAGTAGCGCAAGTGGCGCAATTCCATGAAAACCTCATTAGGTCGTAAAAGCTATCAAACAGGTCGAACAATATATTGGAAAGAATCATTAGCCAGCTATATTCTTTTTTGCATGGCCAGTCCTGGCTACCTTTGCTTCCCGAGGTCCCGCGTGAAAGCTGCTGTCGCTCCGCTTGCCCAAGAACGTCCGCCCACTGCCCTGGATGAGGTGGTGGCGCAGCTCAACGACGTGTACATCGAAAAAGGTACGCCGATGTTTATGCGTACAGTGCTGGCGCTGTTTTCCGGCGGCTTTGCCACCTTTGCCCTGCTGTATTGCGTACAGCCGATGATGCCGGTGCTGTCCCACGAATTTTCCATCAACGCCGCGCAGAGCAGCCTGATCCTCTCCGTCTCCACCGCGATGCTCGCCTTTGGCCTGCTGATCACCGGGCCGATTTCCGACCGCCTGGGGCGCAAACCGGTGATGGTCACCTCGCTGTTCTGCGCAGCCGTGTGCACCATCGCCAGCGGCCTGATGCCAACCTGGGAAGGCATCCTGTGGATGCGCGCGCTGCTCGGTCTGTCCCTCAGTGGCCTGGCGGCCGTGGCCATGACCTACCTCAGCGAAGAGATCCACCCGCAGCACATCGGCCTGGCCATGGGCCTGTACATCGGCGGCAACGCGATTGGGGGCATGAGCGGGCGCCTGATCACTGGCGTGTTGATCGACTTTGTCAGCTGGCACACGGCAATGCTGATCATCGGCGCACTGGCGCTGATTGCGGCGACGGTGTTCTGGAAGATCCTGCCGCCCTCGCGCAACTTCCGCGCCAGCAGCCTCAAGCCGCGCAACCTGATCAACGGTTTCGTCATGCACTTCAAGGATGCCGGCCTGCCCTGGCTGTTTCTTGAGGCCTTTGTGTTGATGGGGGCGTTTGTCACGCTGTTCAACTACATCGGCTACCGCTTGCTGGCCGATCCCTATGACCTGAGCCAGGCGGTGGTGGGCCTGCTGTCGGTGGTGTACCTGTCGGGCATCTACAGCTCGGCGAAGATTGGCTCGCTGGCCGACCGCCTCGGCCGCCGTCGCGTACTCTGGGCCACGATTGTGCTGATGCTGGCCGGCATCACCCTGACCCTGTTCAGCCCGCTGCCACTGATCATCATCGGCATGCTGATCTTCACCTTCGGCTTCTTCGGCGCCCACTCGGTAGCCAGCAGCTGGATCGGCCGCCGCGCCCTGAAAGCCAAGGGGCAGGCGTCGTCGCTGTACCTGTTCAGTTATTACGCAGGGTCGAGCATTGCCGGGACGGCCGGTGGTTTTTTCTGGCATTACGCCGGATGGAACGGGATTGGCGGGTTTATCGTCGCGCTGCTGATCGTGGCGTTGCTGGTGGCGTTGAAGCTGGCCAAGTTGCCACCGCTCAAACTGTAGGAGCTGGCTTGCCAGCGATGTGGCCCGAAGAATCACCACAAGGCTCAGGCATGTCATCGCCGGCAAGCCGGCTCCTACAACAATCGTCAGCCAATAAAAAACCGGCCTGAGCCGGTTTTTTATTAGCTGATGCTTACTCGTGATACTGCGCCGACAACTCATGCACCGCACGCAGGAACGCGCCTGCATGCTCTGGGTTCACTTCCGGGGTGATGCCATGGCCGAGGTTGAACACGTGGCCGCTGCCCTTGCCGTAGCTGGCGAGGATGCGGCCCACTTCGGCGCGGATCGCTTCCGGCTTGGCGTAGAGCACGGTCGGGTCCATGTTGCCTTGCAGGGCCACCTGGTTGCCGACGCGGCGACGGGCTTCGCCCAGGTCGCAGGTCCAGTCCAGGCCCAGCGCATCGGCGCCCGCATCAGCGATGCTTTCCAGCCACAGACCGCCGCCCTTGGTGAACAGGATCACCGGCACTTTGCGGCCTTCGTGTTCGCGGATCAGGCCACTGACGATTTTGCGCATGTAGGCCAGGGAGAACTCCTGGTACGCCGCCGCCGACAGGTTGCCGCCCCAGGTGTCGAAGATCTGCACCGCTTGCGCGCCGGCCATGATCTGGCCGTTGAGGTAGGAAACGACCGACTGCGCCAGCTTGTCCAGCAGCAAGTGCATGGCGTGTGGGTTGTCGTAGAGCATGGCCTTGGTCTTGCGGAAGTCTTTCGACGAACCGCCTTCGACCATATAGGTGGCCAGGGTCCACGGGCTGCCGGAGAAGCCGATCAGCGGTACGCGGCCATTGAGTTCACGGCGGATGGTGCTGACGGCGTCCATCACGTAACCGAGGTCTTTGTGTGGGTCCGGGATCGGCAGGGCTTCGATGTCGGCCAGGGTGCTGATCACTTTCTTGAAGCGTGGACCTTCGCCGGTTTCAAAGTACAGGCCTTGGCCCATGGCATCGGGGATGGTCAGGATATCGGAGAAAAGAATGGCCGCATCCAGTTGTGGATAGCGGTCCAGCGGCTGCATCGTGACTTCGCAGGCGAACTCCGGGTTCATGCACAAGCTCATGAAATCGCCCGCGTTGGCGCGGCTGGCGCGGTACTCCGGCAGGTAGCGACCGGCTTGACGCATCATCCACACGGGGGTGACGTCTACGGGTTGCTTGAGCAGGGCACGAAGGAAACGGTCGTTCTTGAGGGCAGTCATGTCGGCATCCGCAAAAAAAGTGCGGGCATTTTCTCAGAGCCGGACGCAAAAGGCACGGTTACAGGTCAGCCTTTTGTCTATCGGGTCAATTTGTCGCGGACATGAAAGCACCGCAAAACAAATGTGGGAGCCGGCTTGCTCGCGAATGCGGGTTGTCAGTGGACATATCTGGTCACTGTTAGATCGCATTCGCGAGCAAGCCCGCTCCCACATTTTTGATCCCATTCCAGGGGGATCAGTATTAGACCTGCAAGTAGTCCAGGATGCCCTCGGCGGCGTTGCGGCCTTCGAAGATCGCCGTCACCACCAGGTCAGAGCCGCGCACCATATCGCCACCGGCGAAGATTTTCGGGTTGCTGGTCTGGTGCTTGTACTGGCCTTGTTCCGGGGCCACGACGCGGCCCTGGCTGTCGGTCTGGATCTGGAACTGCTCGAACCACGGCGCCGGGCTTGGGCGGAAGCCGAAAGCGATGACCACGGCGTCAGCCGGGATGATCTCTTCGGAACCCGGGATCGGCTCGGGGCTGCGGCGGCCACGGGCGTCCGGTTCGCCGAGACGGGTCTCGACCACCTTCACGCCTTCGACGCGGTCTTCACCGACAATCGCGATCGGCTGGCGGTTGTAGAGGAATTTCACGCCTTCTTCCTTGGCGTTCTTCACCTCTTTGCGCGAGCCCGGCATGTTGGCCTCGTCACGGCGATAGGCACAGGTCACCGACTTGGCGCCCTGGCGGATCGACGTACGGTTGCAGTCCATCGCGGTGTCACCACCGCCCAGTACCACGACCTTCTTGCCTTTCATGTCGACGAAATCTTCCGGCGACTTTTCAAAGCCCAGGTTGCGGTTGACGTTGGCGATCAGGAAGTCGAGCGCGTCATACACGCCCGGCAGGTCCTCACCGGCAAAGCCGCCCTTCATGTAGGTGTAGGTGCCCATGCCCATGAATACCGCATCGTATTCTTCGAGCAGTTGCTCCATGGTGATGTCTTTGCCGATTTCGGTGTTGAGACGGAACTCGATACCCATGCCGGTGAAGACTTCGCGGCGATTGCTCAGCACGGTCTTTTCCAGCTTGAACTCGGGGATGCCGAAGGTCAGCAGGCCACCGATTTCCGGGTTCTTGTCGAACACCACCGGGGTCACACCGCCACGCACCAGCACGTCAGCACAACCCAGGCCCGCCGGGCCCGCGCCGATAATCGCCACGCGCTTGCCGGTCGGCTTGACCTTGGACATGTCCGGGCGCCAGCCCATGGCGAACGCGGTGTCGGTGATGTACTTCTCCACCGAGCCGATGGTCACCGCACCAAAGCCGTCGTTGAGGGTGCAGGCACCCTCGCACAGACGATCCTGGGGACAAACCCGGCCGCAGACTTCCGGCAGGGTGTTGGTCTGGTGCGACAGCTCGGCGGCGGCGAGGATATTGCCCTCGGCCACCAGCTTGAGCCAGTTGGGAATGAAGTTGTGCACCGGGCACTTCCATTCGCAATACGGGTTACCGCACCCCAGGCAGCGGTGGGCCTGATCGGCCGAGTGCTGGGGTTTGAAGGGTTCGTAGATCTCCACGAACTCTTTCTTGCGTTGACGCAACAGTTTCTTCTTCGGATCTTTGCGCCCGACATCGATGAACTGGAAGTCGTTATTCAGACGTTCAGCCATGTTAAAACCTCATCAAACTCTTCAGGCGCATATCACTGCGGGTTGGCACGGATGCTGGAAAGCAACGATTTCAGGTTGGCAGCCTTGGGCTTGACCAGCCAGAAACGACGCAGGTAATCATCGAGGTTCTCGGCGAGGTTACGACCCCATTCGCTGCCGGTTTCCTCGACGTACTCGTCCAGCACGTGCTGCAAGTGGTTCCGGTAGGACTCCATGGCCTCGCCGCTGATCCGCTGGATCTCGACCAACTCGTGGTTGACCTTGTCGACGAAGGTGTTGTCCTGGTCCAGCACGTAGGCGAAACCGCCAGTCATGCCCGAACCGAAGTTGTAACCGGTCTTGCCCAAGACGCAGACGAAACCACCGGTCATGTACTCGCAGCAGTGATCGCCAGTGCCTTCGACCACGGTGTGGGCACCGGAGTTACGCACGGCGAAACGCTCGCCGGCCGTACCGGCAGCGAACAGCTTGCCACCGGTAGCGCCGTACAAGCAGGTGTTGCCGATGATGGCACTGTCCTGGGTCTTGTAGATGCTACCCGCTGGCGGAACGATCACCAGCTTGCCGCCGGTCATGCCCTTGCCCACGTAGTCGTTGGCGTCGCCTTCGAGGTACATGTGCAGGCCGCCGGCGTTCCACACGCCAAAGCTCTGGCCCGCAGTGCCCTTGAAGCGGAAGGTGATCGGCGCCTTGGCCATGCCCTGGTTGCCGTGTTTGCGGGCGATTTCGCCGGAGATCCGCGCGCCGATGGAACGGTCGCAGTTGCAGATATCCAGGGCGAACTCGCCACCGCTGGCGTCATTGATCGAGGAGCCGGCCATGTCGACCATTTTCTCGGCCAACAGGCCTTTGTCGAACGGCGGGTTGCGATCCACCTGGCAGAACTGCGGCTTGTCTGCCGGGATGTGATCGCTGCCCAACAGCGGCGTCAGGTCCAGGTGCTGTTGCTTGGCGGTCTGGCCTTCGAGGATGTCCAGCAGATCGGTACGCCCGATCAGCTCTTCCAGGGAGCGCACGCCGAGCTTGGCCAGCCATTCACGGGTTTCTTCGGCGACGTAGGTGAAGAAGTTCACCACCATGTCGACGGTGCCGATGTAGTGATCCTTGCGCAGCTTCTCGTTCTGCGTGGCCACGCCGGTCGCGCAGTTGTTCAGGTGGCAGATGCGCAGGTATTTGCAGCCCAGGGCGATCATCGGTGCGGTACCGAAGCCAAAGCTTTCGGCGCCGAGGATCGCGGCCTTGATCACGTCGAGACCGGTTTTCAGGCCGCCGTCGGTCTGCACCCGGACCTTGCCGCGCAGATCGTTGCCGCGCAGGGTCTGGTGAGTCTCGGCCAGGCCCAGCTCCCACGGTGCGCCGGCGTACTTGATCGAGGTCAGCGGCGAAGCGCCGGTGCCGCCGTCGTAGCCGGAGATGGTGATCAGGTCAGCATAGGCCTTGGCCACGCCAGCGGCGATGGTGCCGACGCCGGCTTCCGCGACCAGCTTCACCGAGACCAGGGCCTGCGGGTTGACTTGCTTGAGGTCGAAAATCAGCTGCGACAAGTCTTCAATCGAGTAGATGTCGTGGTGCGGCGGCGGCGAAATCAGGGTCACGCCCGGCACTGCATAACGCAGCTTGGCGATCAGACCGTTGACCTTGCCGCCTGGCAGCTGGCCGCCCTCACCGGGCTTGGCGCCCTGGGCGACTTTGATCTGCAGCACTTCGGCGTTGACCAGGTATTCCGGGGTTACGCCGAAACGGCCAGTGGCGACCTGCTTGATTTTCGAACTCTTGATGGTGCCGTAGCGCGCCGGGTCTTCGCCACCTTCGCCGGAGTTGGAACGCGCACCCAGGCGGTTCATGGCTTCGGCCAGGGCTTCGTGGGCCTCGGGAGACAAGGCGCCCAGGGAGATACCGGCAGAGTCGAAACGCTTGAGGATCGACTCCAGTGGTTCGATTTCGCTGATAGCCAACGGCGTGTCCAGGGTTTTCACCTGGAACAGGTCGCGGATCATCGATACCGGGCGGTTATCCACCAGCGCGGTGTATTCCTTGAACTTGGCGTAGTCGCCCTGCTGCACAGCGGCCTGCAGGGTGCTGACCACGTCCGGGTTGTAGGCGTGGTATTCGCCACCGTGCACGAACTTGAGCAGGCCACCTTGCTGGATCGGCTTGCGCGCGCTCCAGGCCTCCAAGGCCAGGGCTTTCTGTTCGGCTTCGATATCGACGAAACGCGCGCCCTTGATGCGGCTTGGCACGCCACGGAAACTCAGTTCGCAGACTTCTTCCGACAGGCCGATGGCCTCGAACAACTGCGCGCCACGGTAAGAGGTGACGGTGGAGATGCCCATCTTCGACAGGATCTTCAGCAAGCCCTTGGTGATGCCTTTACGGTAGTTCTTGAATACCTCGTAGAGGTCGCCCAGCACTTCACCGGTGCGGATCAGGTCGCCCAGCACTTCGTACGCGAGGAACGGGTACACTGCCGAGGCGCCAAAGCCGATCAGCACCGCAAAGTGGTGCGGGTCGCGGGCGGTGGCGGTTTCGACGAGGATGTTGGAGTCGCAGCGCAGGCCTTTTTCGGTCAGGCGATGGTGCACCGCGCCGGTAGCCAGGGACGCGTGGATCGGCAGCTTGCCTGGGGCGATATGGCGGTCGGTCAGCACGATCTGGGTACGACCGGCGCGCACGGCTTCTTCAGCCTGATCGGCGACGTTGCGCACAGCGGCTTCCAGGCCGAGGCTCTCGTCGTAGTTCAGGTCGATGATCTGCCGGTCGAAGCCTGGACGCTCCAAGGTCATCAACGAACGCCACTTGGCCGGGGAAATCACCGGCGAGCTGAGGATCACGCGCGAAGCGTGCTCTGGCGATTCCTGGAAGATATTGCGCTCGGCACCGAGGCACACTTCCAGGGACATGACGATGGCTTCACGCAGCGGGTCGATCGGCGGGTTGGTGACCTGGGCGAACTGCTGGCGGAAATAGTCATACGGCGTGCGCACGCGCTGGGACAGCACGGCCATCGGCGTATCGTCGCCCATGGAGCCGACCGCCTCGTAGCCTTGCTCGCCGAGTGGGCGCAGCACCTGGTCGCGCTCCTCGAACGTGACCTGGTACATCTTCATGTACTGCTTGAGCTGGTCGACGTCATAGAACGCCGAACCGTGGTCGTTGTCTTCCATGGTCGCCTGGATGCGCAGGGCGTTCTTGCGCAGCCATTGCTTGTACGGGTGACGCGACTTCAAGCGGTTGTCGATGGCATCGGTGTCGAGGATCTGCCCGGTTTCGGTGTCCACGGCAAGGATCTGACCAGGGCCGACGCGGCCTTTGGCAATCACGTCTTCAGGCTGGTAGTTCCACACGCCAACTTCCGAAGCCAGGGTGATGAAGCCGTTGGTGGTGGTCACCCAACGCGCCGGGCGCAGGCCGTTACGGTCGAGCAGACACACCGCGTAGCGACCATCGGTCATGACCACGCCGGCCGGGCCGTCCCACGGTTCCATGTGCATCGAGTTGTACTCATAGAACGCCCGCAGATCGGGGTCCATGGTCTCGACGTTCTGCCACGCAGGCGGAATGATCATGCGCACGCCACGGAACAAGTCGATGCCGCCGGTGACCATCAGTTCGAGCATGTTGTCCATGCTCGAGGAGTCGGAACCCACACGGTTGACCAGTGGGCCGAGCTCTTCGAGGTCCATCAGGTCGTTGGCGAACTTGGTGCGACGGGCCACGGCCCAGTTGCGGTTGCCGGTGATCGTGTTGATCTCGCCGTTGTGGGCGAGGAAGCGGAATGGCTGGGCCAGCGGCCATTTCGGCAGGGTATTGGTGGAGAAGCGCTGGTGGAACACGCAGATCGCGGTTTGCAGGCGCTCATCACTCAGGTCCGGATAGAAGGCGGTCAAGTCCGCCGGCATCATCAGGCCTTTATAAATGATGGTCTTGTGGGAAAAGCTGCAGATGTAGTGATCGGTGTCCAGGGCGTTGGCCACGGACGAACGGCGACGCGAGGTGAACAGCTTGATCGCCATGTCCTGGTCGCTCAGGCCGTCGCCTGCGATAAACACTTGTTCGATCTGCGGCAGGCGCTCATGGGCCAGGCGGCCGAGCACGCTGGTGTCGATCGGCACTTTGCGCCAGCCAACGAGTTGCAGGCCGGCGGCGAGGATCTCGCGGTTCATGTTCTCGCGAGCGGCCTCGGCTTTGACCGGGTCCTGGTTGAAGAACACCATGCCCACCGCGTATTGCTTGGGCAAATCGGCGCCGAAGGTTTCCTTGGCGACAGCGCGCAGGAACAGGTCGGGCTTTTGAATCAGCAAGCCACAACCGTCACCGGTTTTGCCGTCGGCGTTGATCCCACCGCGGTGGGTCATGCAGGTCAGGGCCTCGATGGCCGTTTGCAGAAGGGTATGACTGGGTTCGCCCTGCATATGGGCTATCAGGCCGAAACCACAGTTATCCTTGAATTCGTCGGGTTGGTACAGACCTGCTTTCATAGACACTTTCTCACCAGGCTGCCTCTTATTTCGAGGCAAATTTCTTTTCAATTCAACCGGTTACCTTCCACGCCGAACGTACGCCGGCTTAGCGGGGGCAAAAGGGAGGTCATTGTACACACCGACACAGACGCCCACAAATTTGGCGACGAACTGTCGCAAATCTATGTCGCATTTATGAAAGGTTTAAAGCGATATGCTGTGCTAGTCAAAACTTTTTTAATTCTGACTGCTACTACTCAAAAGCCACTGTGGCGCAGACACCACAAAGCGCGCGGCCTTCAGGGCTGCACGCTGTTGTAGTTTTTTTGAGGTGCTGGGAGGGCGACCTGGGTAAGGTCGCCGGTTCTTCAGCGAGTTGTTGCGAGTTCTTGTTGAACGCTGGCAACAGTGCGAGGCCAAGGTTTACCAGCCTGGACCTTCGCTGGCAAGGCTTTGATAGCGGAATCGGCAGCCGCACGGCTCGGGAAACTGCCGTAGGTGATCACGTAGAGAGGCTTGCCGTTGAGCACTTTCTTGAAGTAACGGTACTCGCCGCCGTGCTCTTTGACGAACGCCTGGGCGTTGCCTTCGGAGCTGGTGCCGAGGATCTGCACCACATAGTTCTTGGCCGGTTGGCTACCGTACCAGCCGCTGCCGGCAGCTGCCTTGGCCACGGTCACCGGTTTTTCAGCAGGCTTGGCGGCTGGCGCGGGCTTGGCCACCGGGGCTGGCGTCGGCTTGACCACTGGCGCCGGGGCTGGCTTGGCGGTGGCAACCTGGGTCGGCGCAGGCGTTGGCTTGGCCGCCGGCACAGGTGCCGGGCTGGCTGTTTCACCAGGTGGCGGAGCTACGGTGGTAACGGTCGGCGGCGTGGCGCTGGAGCCTTCTACCGGCACACCGTCGTCGCCTTCGGAGATGGCGCCGGCCTCTTCTGCCAACGGGCCACGCATGACCGGCTGGCCAACCATCGGCAGGTTGGTAGGCTGGCCGGAACCGGCAAACTCAACGGCAGGTGCGCCATTGGTGGTGGGCTTGCCCAGTGGCAGTTGTGCCTGCTCGGTAGGCGCGCCTGGTGCGGTCGGTGCCTTGCTGCGGCCAGGAATCAACCAGGCGGCGGCTACGGCAACCACGACAACGGCAGAAATCGCCAGTACGTGTTTCTTCGGCATGGTGAACCCCATCTTTGGACGCTTAACCGCAGAGCGGCTGGCAATCATGGCTTCGATCATTGCATCGCGGGCAACCTGGTTGATGGTGCCAGGCCAGCCGTCGGAGCTTTCGTGAATATCAGAGATCTGCTGGGCAGAGAAAAGTTCGATGCCCTGGCCGGCACCTTCAAGGCGCTGGGCCAGGTACTCGCGGGTTTCTTCTTCTTCGTAGGGCTGCAATTCGATGACGTGAAACAGCTCTTGCTCGCCACTGAGCTGCTCCAGATCGGCAATCAGCGACGCCTCACCGAACAGGAAGACATGGGGACGACCTTCCGGCGTACCCGCCGCCAGGGCCAGCAACGCTTCCAGAGCGGACTCGTCGAGCTGCTCGGCATCGTCCACCAGCAGGTAGACTTCCTGGCCGGTCAGGCCCAACTGCACCACTTGCTTGAGAATGGCGGTGGGCTCGGCATTGGCCACGTCCAGCGCCTGGGCAACCTGGCGCAGCACGCCTGCCGCATCGCCGGCACCACGGGCGGAAACCACCACGCTCTGCACCGATTGCTTGTTGGTGCTGGCCACCAGGGCCTGGCGCAGCAAAGTCTTGCCGCTGCCCAGGGGGCCAGTGACCACCAGCAGCAACTGGCTATAGCGCGCCAGGTGATGCAACTGCCCGAGCACCGGCTTGCGCTGCGCAGGGAAAAACTTGAAACCGGGAACCCGTGGCGCAAAAGGGTCGTGGCTCAACTGGTAATGGCCGAGGAAAGCCTCGTCGGCATGCAAACTAGTCATCGGGATCTGGTTAACCTTTCAGCTGGGCCAGGGCGCGGTAATCCGCTCCCAGCGTGGCCTGTAGAATCTCTTTCGGATAATCGTCGGTCACTACCGCTTCGCCCATTCGGCGCAACAGCACCAGACGCAAACGACCATCGATCACTTTTTTGTCTATCGCCATATGTTCAAGGAAATCAGCCTCGGTCATCTCCTCAGGGGGGATGACCGGCAACCCGGCGCGCTGGAACAGGCGGATACCGCGATCACGCTCTTGGACACTGATCCAGCCCAGGCGTTGCGACATCTCCAACGCCATCACTGTGCCAGCCGCTACGGCCTCTCCATGCAACCAGACACCATAGCCCATGTGAGTTTCAATCGCATGGCCGAAGGTGTGGCCCAGGTTCAAGGTGGCACGCACACCAGACTCACGTTCGTCGGCATTGACCACCAGCGCCTTGGCCGCGCAGGAGCGGGAGATAGCTTCGGTCAGCGCCACCTGATCCAGGTTGCGCAAGGCATCGACGTGCTCTTCAAGCCAGGTCAGGAACGGCTCGTCGCAGATCAACCCGTACTTGATGACTTCCGCCAGGCCCGCCGACAGCTCGCGGGGTGGCAAGGTGTTGAGGGTAGCGGTGTCGATCAACACAGCATTGGGCTGGTAGAACGCGCCAACCATGTTTTTGCCCAGGGGATGGTTGATCCCGGTCTTGCCGCCCACCGACGAATCGACCTGGGACAGCAGGGTGGTCGGCACCTGGATAAAGTCCACGCCACGCTGGTAACAGGCCGCCGCAAACCCGGCCATGTCGCCGATCACGCCGCCACCAAGGGCCACTACCGTGGTCCGCCGGTCGTGGCGCGCGGTGAGCAGGCCGTCAAAAATCAGCTGCAGGGTTTCCCAGTTCTTGAAGGCTTCGCCGTCGGGAAGAATCACCGAGATCACCGAATACGCCGCAAGGCTGCGACTCAGGCGCTCAAGGTAGAGCGGCGCCACGGTCTCGTTGGAGATGATCGCCACTTGTCGCCCGGCAATGTGCGGCGCGAGCAACTCGGGCTGGTCCAACAAACCCTCGCCAATATGGATCGGGTAGCTACGCTCGCCAAGATCGACCTTAAGTGTCTGCATGTGTCCCCGCGCTGAAGATGGAAGCAGGCGTCCTGCCTTGTATTAACGTTGTCGGCACCGTCGAGATCGGACGCTGCCTGATGGCTCTACGCCACACCTCGGACGGCTGTAACGCGCTGCCGAGGATAGCGCATTTCGGCCCTGGCTTTAACGGGGCGGCAGTTGCTGCAGGCGCTCGAGAATGTCGATTACGACCATGCGCGGTGGCCGTTCATCGGTTTCCACCACCAGATCGGCGATTTCCCGATAAAGCGGATCGCGCAGCGCCAGCAAGTCCCGCAGGGTTTTCTCGGGGTTGGCGGTGCGCAGCAATGGCCGGTTGCGGTCACGGGCGGTGCGCCCGACCTGCTGCTCGACCGACGCATGCAAATAGATCACCCGACCGCCAGCATGCAGCGCCCGCCGGTTTTCCTCGCGCATCACGGCGCCGCCGCCGGTGGCCAATACCACGCCATCGCAGCCGCACAGCTCGGCAATCATTGCCTGCTCGCGATCACGAAAGCCCAGCTCGCCTTCCTTATCGAAGATCCACGGGATATTGGCGCCCGTGCGCAATTCAATTTCCTTATCGGAGTCTTTGAATGGCAGGCGCAGCTCTTTGGCCAGCAAACGGCCGATGGTGCTTTTTCCAGCCCCCATCGGCCCTACAAGAATCAAATTTCGCACAGAATCAACGACTCACAGCAATCGCCTGGTTATTCATAATACGCGGAGTCAGGAATACCAGCAGCTCGGATTTTCTTTGGGCAACCACATCACGCCGGAAAAGGCGGCCAAGATACGGCACATCGCCCAAAAATGGCACTTTATCTACCACCTTGCTTTGGTTTTTGGAGAAAACCCCACCGAGGACGATGGTCTCGCCGTCCCTGACCAGAACCTTGGCGTTGACCTCGTTCTTCTTGATCGGCGGCACATCGTTGAGTTTGTTCAGGTAGTCGGGCTCATCCTTGGTCACCCGAACCTCCATGATCACCTGGTCATCGGGGGTGATTTGCGGCGTCACCTCCAGGGACAGCGAGGCTTCCTTGAACGAGACCGAGGTCGCCCCCTCGGACGTGGCTTCCTGGTAAGGAATCTCGGTGCCCTTGAGAATCCGCGCGGTTTCCTTGTTGGAGGTGACCACCTTGGGCTGGGAGATCACTTCGCCATTGCCGCCTTTTTCCATGGCCGTGAGTTCCAGGTCCAGCAGCACGTTATCGGTGATAAAGGCGATGCCCAGGCCGGAGCTCGGGCTGACCACGCCCAGGTCAACGAACGGTGAGCTATCGGGCGACTCGCCCTCACCGGACGGTTTTTTATCGACCCCGCCCCCACTCCAATTACCTTTACTGCGCAGCAACCCGCCCCAGCGCACCCCCACGCTTTTGTCATAGTCGACATTGGCCTCGACTATCCGCGCCTCGATCATCACCTGGCGTACCGGCACATCCAACTGACTGACGATGCGCCGCAGCTCCTCCAGGCGCTCGCCCGTCTGGTAGGCGATGATGTTGTTGGTGCGGTCATCCACCGTCACCGAACCGCGCTCATCGGTCGCCCCCTCCAGCCCGGTCACCGACTGGAACAGCTTGGCCAGCTCAGACGCCTTGGCGTAATTGACTTGCAGCAGCTCCCGACGCAGTGGCGTCAGCTCGGTCATCAACTTGCGCGACTCCAGGGCCAGCAACTCCCGTGCGGCCAGTTCCTCGGCCGGGGCCACCAGCAGCACGTTGGCGGTCACCCGCCGGTCCAGGCCCTTGGCCTGCAACACCAGGTCCAGGGCCTGGTCCCACGGCACATCCTTGAGGCGCAGGGTTATCGAGCCTTGCACATCATCACCGGCCACCAGGTTGAGCCCGGCCACATCGGCAATCTGCTGCAAGACGGCGCGCACCTCAATGTCCTGAAAGTTGAGGGACAGCCTGTTGCCGGTAAATGGGCCACGCGCAGTGTTCAAGGGTGAACTACCGGGAGGAGGCAATTGAATCAGGTCGATTCGCTTGGGCACAGCCTCAGTCATCGGTGCCGTGAACGCTATCCATAGCGCCACACCGAAGGACGAAATAATCCTTTTCATTTTTTGCTTCCGTTATGAGTTCACGTTCAATACCAAAGTGCGCGGACGCTCAAGCCAGGCGCCCTCACCATCGGGGAAAAGCTCGACCAGCTCCAACTGCCCCTCATGGATCGCCACGACGCGCCCATGATCAGTCCCCAGGTAATCCCCCACCGCCAGGCGATGAACACCCGCCGCGCCGCGTAGCAGGGCAAACGTCTGCGCGCCCAGCGACAGGGTGCCGACCATCTGGAACTGATCCACGGCAAACCCTTCGAGAAACTGCCGGGGGCGGTCGAGGTCCGGCGCAGCTCCAGGCTTGCCGGTAGGACGACTGGAGGGCTGGTCCGGCGGCTGGAAGGGGTCACGCAGGGGTGGCGAGCTGGAGACAAACCGTAGCCCCGGTCTCGCCACGTGCACCTCATCCGCCATAGGCAGCGCTTGCTGGCGAATCGTTTGCAACTCGTCATTCAGTGCCTGCAACTGCGGGTCACTGTCGCATCCAGCAAGCAATACCAGGCCCAGGCCCACAACCTTGAGACGGCTCATGGCAATGCTCCCTGGTCGCTGTACCTGTAGGTCTTGGCGAGCATCGTCAGGCTCAACAATGCCCCACCCTCGGAATCCGCAGGGCGAATGACAAAGTCATGCAGGGTAACGATCTGCGGCAACCCGGCCACGCCACTGACGAAGGCCAGGAGGTCGTGATAGGTGCCGACCAGCTTGAGCTGCATCGGCCGCTCGACGAACACCGGCTGCACGTGCTCATCCAGCACACTGAGTTGCTCCACCAGCACCCCGCTGACCTGTCCTAGCCGAGTGAAGTCGTCCAGCAGGCCGGGCATTTGCCTCAGCGTCGGCATTTGGCGCAACTGTTCAGTGAAGGCGGTGCGCAGGGTTTCAAGCTCACGCACCACGCCGTCATGCTGCGCGGCTTGCCGGGCTTTGGCCGCAAACTGCTGGCGCAGGCTTATCTCTCCCACCTCGTGACGCTGCAAGACCTCGCGCGCGCTGCTCAGGTAGACAGCATTCCCGACCATCAGCACCAGCAAGGCGAGCACCGCGCCCACCACAATCCGGCCAGCCAAAGGCCAGTGGGCGGTGTTGCGGTACAGCGTGGAGAGTTGCGGGAGTGCCAGCCCTGACAGGCTGGACCCAAGGCTCACCGCAGCGTCTCCTGATGCTCCCCATGGTCCACCATCAACTGGAAGGCGCTACCCGCACCGCCCTCCTCGGCCCGTACATGGCGCAGATTAGGCGCACGCAGGGTATTGGAGGCTTCCAGGCTACGCATCAGCCGGGTGACATCATCGCTGGACACCGCCGTACCAGTGACCTCCACCGATGTGCCACTGACGCTTACCTCGCTCAGTTGAACCCCATCTGGCATGGCGCGGGCCAACTGGTCGAGCAACTCCTGGCCCGATGTGCGATGGCCCTGGAGGTCTTCGACCACCTTCATCCGCTCCATCAACTGCTGACGCTGCTCACGCAACTCGTCGATGGTCTTGATACGCGAATCCAATACCGTGACTTGCTTGCTCAAGTGGTTGTTACGAGCCACCTGCCGATCAATCGCGCGGTCGATGACCCGGTCGGCCAGCCAGACGGCGACCAAGGCAATAGTGGTAATCGCCAACAGGAAAATCAGAAAAAATTTGCGACGGCGCTCAGCGCGTTCTTCACGCCAGGGTAAAAGGTTGATTCTTGTCATCAATCGAAACTCCTGAGGGCCAAACCGCAGGCGACCCGCAATCCCTGGGCATCGGCAGCCCATTGTGCACTATTGATCCCACTCCCCGGCGCTATCCGGGCGACCACCTGATCGGTCATCCGCGCCAGGGCAAACGCCTCTACATCCACCACTCGAGCAACCAGGCCGGCCATGGCCAGCACCGCTTCGCGCGCTTCTACCTGCTCCTTGAGGCATGCCACAAGCAGCACATCAACATAACCGGGTTCACGACTCGATGGGCCCTGGACCTGAAAATCAATTGCAACCTCATCCAACGGATAAGGAATGTACTGGTCAGCTTCGCAGCGCAGGCGCTGCTCCATCTCGCCTGCTTCAAGCCCCGCCTCCAGCGCAACCACCCGGCTGATCACCGAAGGGCCCGCCACGGCAACCGCCGCATGGGCGACCTGGGTCCGCGCCCGGAACAATGCCTTGGAAAGGGTCTGCGCGACAACCTCCAGATCAACGATATTACTGTCGACCACCGCATGCCCCGGTAAAGCCTGGCTCGCATACGCGTGCACTGCATAGCCATCGCCGGCGCGGGCCAGCTCCAGAACCTTCACGCCGCTGTCCTGGATGTCCACACCCAGCACGGTATCGGCTTTTTGCCTGAAAAATCCCTTTCTCATAAAACTCCCTAAAGCTTTGCCTGTCTCAGGGCTGGTCAGTTCCGGGCTTGATGCATTCGGTCGGCTCGGTTGAGCGGCGCCCATGACGCCTCGAGGCGAAAAATGCTTTAATGCCCAGCGTTTTTTCCCGCTTTTTATCTGCAGGTCGGGTCGATACATCCTTAGTCATGCCTATCCCGACACCTAACCCATTCTTTTCTCTGGAAATCCAAAAGCCTTGATTCGTCTGCTGAAGTTTTTCGGGTACTCCTTCGTCGCTATCGTTTGCGGGCTGCTGCTCGTGTTCAGCGGCGCCTATCTCTACCTTAGTCCGGGATTGCCCTCGGTAGAGGCCCTGAGAAGTATCCAGTTGCAGATTCCTTTGCGGGTCTACAGCAGCGATGAAAAACTGATCGCGGAGTTCGGCGAAATGCGCCGCACCCCGATCCGTTTCGCCGACATTCCACCCAATTTCATCAATGCCCTGTTATCGGCCGAAGACGATAATTTTGCCAACCACTATGGCGTGGACCCCAGCAGCCTGGTGCGTGCAGCCACGCAGCTGGTAAAAAGCGGACACATTCAATCGGGCGGCAGCACCATCACCATGCAGGTGGCGAAGAACTTCTTCCTCACCAGCGAGCGCAGCTTCTCGCGCAAAGCCACGGAAATCCTCCTGGCGCTGCAGATCGAACGCCAACTGACCAAGGACGAAATCCTTGAGCTGTACGTCAACAAGATCTACCTGGGCAATCGGGCCTATGGGATCGAGGCAGCGTCCCAGGTGTACTACGGCAAGTCGATTCGTGATGCCAGCCTGGCACAAATGGCAATGATTGCCGGCCTGCCCAAGGCCCCGTCACGCTTTAACCCGCTGGCCAACCCGGCCCGCAGCAAGGAGCGTCGCGACTGGATCCTGGGGCGCATGTACAAGCTGGGCAAGATCGACCAGAGCGCCTATGAAAGCGCAGTGGCCGAGCCGTTGAATGCCAGCTACCACGTGCCGACGCCCGAGGTCAGCGCGCCGTATATCGCCGAAATGGCCCGCGCCGAAATGGTCGGCCGCTATGGCAGCGATGCCTACACCGAAGGTTTCCGTGTCACCACGACCATTCCGAGCAACTTGCAGGAAATCGCCAACCACGCGGTGCATGAGGGCCTGATCGCCTATGACCAGCGCCACGGCTACCGTGGGCCGGAATCGCGCCTGCCAGGCAAGACCCTGAGCGCCTGGACGGTTGAACTGGGCAAGCAGCGCTCCATCAGCGGCCTGGATCCGGCCATCGTCACCCAGGTTAAAAAAGATGGCGTGCAGGTCCTGACCCGCAGCGGCGAAGAACATGTGGCGTGGGACAGCATGAAGTGGGCCCGCCCTTTCCTGAACACCAACAGCATGGGGCCGATGCCCAAGCAGCCATCTGATGTGGCCCAGGTCGGCGACCTGATCCGCGTGCAGCGCCAGAAGGACGACAGCCTGAAATTCAGCCAGGTCCCGGTCGCCCAGGGCGCCCTGGTCTCCCTGGACCCGCAGAACGGTGCGATCCGCGCCCTGGTCGGTGGCTTCGCCTTCGAGCAGAGCAACTACAACCGCGCCACCCAGGCCAAGCGCCAGCCGGGCTCCAGCTTCAAACCGTTTGTCTACAGTGCCGCGCTGGATAACGGCTATACCGCCGCCAGCCTGGTCAACGACGCGCCTATCGTGTTTGTCGACGAGTACCTGGACAAGGTCTGGCGTCCGAAGAACGATACCAATACCTTCCTCGGTCCGATCCGCGTGCGCGAGGCGCTGTACAAGTCGCGCAACCTGGTGTCGATCCGCTTGCTGCAGGCGATGGGCGTGGGCAAGACCATCGACTACATGACCCGCTTCGGCTTCAACAAGCAGGACCTGCCGCCAAACCTGTCCCTGGCCCTGGGCACCGCGACCCTCACGCCAATGGAGATCGCCACCGGCTGGAGTGTGTTTGCCAACGGCGGCTACAAAGTCACGCCGTACCTGATCGACAAGATCGAAAGCCGCAACGGCGACACACTGTTTGTCGCCAACCCACCGAGCGTGCCCAACGGCGTCGCCGCCAGCGATGGCCTGGCTGCACCGGCCAACAGCGGTATCACCATCGAACCGACACCCGGTGCTGCACCCACTGATGCCACGCCGGCTCCAGCCGCACCAGCGGTGGCGGAGCGGATTGTCGATGGCCGCACCACCTATATTCTCACCAGCATGTTGCAGGACGTGATCAAGCGCGGCACCGGCCGCCGCGCCCTGGCCCTGGGCCGTACGGACCTGGCGGGCAAGACCGGTACCACCAACGAATCCAAGGACGCCTGGTTCTCCGGTTATAACGCCGACTACATCACCACCGTCTGGACCGGCTACGACCAGCCAGAAAGCCTCGGTCGCCGCGAATACGGCGGCACCGTCGCCCTGCCGATCTGGATGAGCTACATGGGCGGCGCCCTCAAGGACAAGCCGGCCCACACCCAGGCCGAGCCGGAAGGCATCCTCAGCCTGCGCATCGACCCGATCAGCGGCCGCGCCGCCGCACCGGGCACGCCAAATGCGTACTTTGAACTATTCAAGAGCGAAGACACGCCGCCGTCGATGAATGAACTGGGCAATGGCGTGGCACCGGGCAGCCCGTTGCCGGCGGATGAATCTGCGCCGATCGACTTGTTCTGATAAACACAGATCCAACTGTGGGAGCGGGTTTGTGTGGGAGCGGGCTTGCCCGCGAAGACGTCGGCCCAGCAAACATTGATGTTGACTGAGCCACTGCTTTCGCGGGCAAGCCCGCTCCCACATTGGACGGTGCACACTCCCCCCGTTTTGCAGCCACAAAAAAAGCCCCAACTCGCAAGAGCCGGGGCTTTTTGTTGGTGCGCTACAACGACTTAGCCGTTGAACACATCATCCACGCTTTGCAGCGGGTAGTTCTTCGGATACGGCAGGGTTGCCACACCTGTCTCGATGGCGGCCTTGGCCACGGCATCGGAGATCACGGTGATCAGGCGCTTATCCATTGGTTTTGGAATGATGTACTCACGGCCGAATTCCAGCTTGGCGCCACCGTAGGCGTCGCATACGTCCTGAGGCACAGGCAGCTTGGCCAGTTCACGCAGGGCGTTGGCGGCAGCCACCTTCATCTCTTCGTTGATGCGCTTGGCGCGAACGTCCAGGGCGCCACGGAAGATGAATGGGAAGCCCAGTACGTTGTTGACCTGGTTCGGGTAGTCCGAACGGCCAGTGGCCATGATCACGTCGTTACGGGTGGCGTGTGCCAGTTCCGGGGCGATTTCCGGATCAGGGTTCGAGCAGGCGAACACGATCGGGTTGGCCGCCATGGACTTCAGGCCTTCAGCGCTCAGCAGGTTCGGGCCGGACAGGCCAACGAACACGTCAGCACCATCCAGTGCGTCAGCCAGGGTGCGCTTGGAGGACGGGTGGGCAAACATCGCCTTGTACTGGTTCAGGTCGGTACGCTCGGACTGGATCACGCCCTTGCTGTCGACCATGTAGATGTTTTCAAGGCGCGCGCCCATGCTCACGATCAGCTTCATGCAGGAGATAGCCGCTGCACCAGCGCCCAGGCAGACGATTTTCGCGTCGGACAGGGTTTTGCCAGCGATTTCCAGGGCGTTGATCATGCCGGCCGCAGTAACGATCGCGGTGCCGTGCTGGTCATCGTGGAATACCGGGATGTCGCACTGTTCGATCAGGGCCTTTTCGATCTCGAAGCACTCAGGTGCCTTGATGTCTTCCAGGTTGATGCCACCAAAGGTGATGGAGATGCGCTTGACGGTGTCGATGAAGGCTTGCGGGCTTTCGGAGTCGACTTCGATGTCGAATACGTCGATGCCGGCAAAGCGCTTGAACAGTACACCCTTGCCTTCCATCACTGGCTTGGAAGCCAATGGGCCGAGGTTACCCAGGCCGAGAATCGCGGTGCCATCAGAAATCACTGCAACCAGATTGCCCTTGCCGGTGTATTTGTAGGCCAGTTCAGGATCGCGGGCGATTTCACGCACGGGCTCGGCTACACCGGGGCTGTACGCCAGCGACAGGTCGCGTGCGGTAGCAGTGGCTTTGGTGAGCTCGACACTCAGCTTTCCTGGACGAGGATGGGCATGATATTCGAGAGCGGCAGTTTTCAAATCAGACATATCGGCATTCCGCTTTTTACTGTTGGACGACGGACCGCCGAGGATACTCGCCTCGCAAAGTCCCTACAAGACTGGGTAGTCACCGGTGTCAAGGGCCCTGCCCTACGACTTTCGGCCAAGAGCCACGGGATACAAGGCCTACAACTGTTCACAATCGACAGAAAAAATGTCTACAATTTTTCTTATTGTGCCAATTGCAGCATGCCGGGATCGGTCAAGGGGAGCAGCCAGCGCGCCTGGCCACTTTTCAGGCCGCCACGCCGCGAGCGATCCAACACCCAGCCACGGGCCTCGATATCCTGGCCTTGGAGGCGCTTGAGCAGGGCATTGTCGAATTGCCCGACCAGATTGGGTGCAACCCGTAATACCAAGGAGTCCTGCAGTTCGATCCAGATCCCGCCGCGATTGCGTTCGACCTTGCTCACGCGACCGCTGACGACGGCGAAGCCCGACTGCTGGATTTGCCCGGCTTTTTGCACAGGCGACTGACGCCACAGGCCCAACCTGGCTGCGCGCGCACTGCGCTCGGCAGCTTGCTGGCAGGCGACCAGGTCAACATTGGGGGCCACCGCCACCAGGAACCCGAGCCCCTCGGCGAGCAGTTGGGCCTCCAGATTCGCGCCGTTGGCCCCATACAGATGGGCCAGGGTTCGCCCATAACGGTCCTTGCCCTCGCGACCCGGCACGACGCCGACCCGACCGTCGCTGGCATCCACCAAGCCTTGCAGGCGCTGGCGCGCAGCCACGGCGAACGGCTCGTCCGGGCGGCCTTTCTTGCCGGTCTCAGGCGCATTGACGCCGATCATGCGCACACTGCGCCCGTCCTTGAGACGGACGGTGTCGCCATCCACCACGCGCTGTACCTCGAAGGTGCTGACCGCCGCAGGCGCAGGGCAAAACACCTCGGCCTGGGCGGCCGACAGCCAGATCGCAGGCACAAAAAAGGCGCCCGCAAGGGACGCCTTCTTCATAAGCAGGTAAAAGCCCATCAGGCTTTCGAACCTTACTCTGCAGCAGCTGGAGCTTTCTTGCCGAAAGCACCGAAACGGTCGGCGAAGCGCTGTACACGGCCGCCAGTATCCAGAGTCTTCTGCTTACCGGTGTAGAACGGGTGGCACTCGTTGCATACGTCAGTGCCCAGTGGCTTGCACAGGTTCGAACGGGTTTCGAACTTGTTGCCGCAGCTGCAAGTAACTTGGATGGTTTCGTACGCTGGATGGATATCGGCTTTCATGGTGTCTTCCTCAGGCTAGCGTGCCGCCACTCGACACTATTGTCGAATACCGCACGTAATTAGGCCGCGGATTCTACCAGAGCTTTTTAAACGCGCAAGCGCCGCCATGCCCCCTTTCATCAGAAACTGTGGCAGGACACTCCCCTGCGGGTCTGCTAGGCTCGCGCCCTTCTCCACCGCCTGCCATATGAGAACCTCCCGCGTGCCCGACGCCATTTTGCGCCTCGCCCTGCCCTCGCCCCTGCGCCGTCTGTTCGATTATCGGGCGCCTGCGGGTGTCGTGCGGTCGCAGTTGCAGCCGGGGATGCGCGTACGCGTGCCGTTTGGCCGACGGGAGATGATCGGGATTCTGATCGAGGTCGCGGACCACAGCGAAGTGCCGGCAGAAAAGCTCAAGCCGGCCCTGGCCATCCTCGATGCCACGCCGCCGCTGCCGGCGTCGCTGTTCAAGCTGTGCCTGTGGACCTCCCAGTATTACCAGCACAGCCTGGGCGATACCTTGAGCTGGGCCTTGCCGGTGCTGTTGCGCCAGGGCGAGTTGGCCGAGGCCCGCCAGGAGCGTTTCTGGTCGATGGCCCCCGGCGCGCGCCTGGACGACCCACGCATCGCCCGCGCCCCGCGCCAGCGTGAGGCCCTGGCCACCCTGGCGCAGCATCCCCATGGCGTTGCTCACCAGTTGCTGAGCAAGCTGATGTTGAGCAAGGACAGCCTCGACCTGCTGCTGGCCAAGGAGCTGGTGCAAGTGGAAATCCGCCGCCACGCCCCCGGCGAACGCCATGAACACTGGCTGGCCCAACCGGAATTGCCGCTGAACCCGGAACAACGTGCGGCCTTTGAGGCCATCAGCGCCGGTGCCGACAGCTTTCACGCGTTCCTGCTGGCCGGTGTCACCGGCAGCGGCAAGACCGAAGTCTATTTGCAACTGATCCGCGAAACCCTGGAAGCCGGCAAGCAGGCACTGGTGCTGATCCCCGAGATCAACCTCGGCCCACAGACCCTGGCGCGCTTCGAGCAACGGTTCAATGCACGGATTGCCCTGGTGCACTCGGCCGTCAACGACCGCGAACGCCTGGAATCCTGGCTCGCCGCCCGGGACGGCGAAGCCGACATTATTATCGGCACCCGCTCGGCGCTGTTCACGCCGATGAAAAACCCCGGCCTGATCATCATCGACGAAGAACACGACGGCTCTTATAAGCAGCAGGAAGGCCTGCGCTACCATGCCCGCGACCTGGCCCTGGTGCGTGCGCGCCAGGAAAACATCCCGATTGTGCTGGGCTCGGCCACCCCCTCCCTGGAAAGCCTGCACAACGCCTACACCGGGCGCTACGGCCTGCTGCGCCTCAACGAGCGCGCGGGCGGCGCCAAACAACCGCGCTTCCTGCGCCTGGATGTGAAAAGCCGGCCACTGGACAGCGGTATTTCCGGGCCGATGCAACAAGCCATCGGCCAGACCCTGGCGGCCGGCCAGCAAGTGCTGGTGTTCCTCAACCGCCGGGGCTTTGCGCCGACCCTGCTGTGCCATGACTGCGGCTGGATGTCCGAGTGCAACCGCTGCGATGCGCGCATGACGGTGCACCAGCGCTCCGGCGAGTTGCGCTGCCACCATTGCGGCCATGTGGAGCGAGTGCCACGCCACTGCCCGCAATGCGGCAAAGTCGACCTGCGGCCGGTAGGCGCCGGCACCGAGCGCGCCGAGGAGCGCCTGGGGATTCTGTTCCCGGACTTCCCGGTACTGCGGGTGGACCGCGACAGTACGTCGCGCAAGGATGCGATGAACCAGCTGTTCGCCACGATCCAGAAAGGCCAGCCGTGCATCCTGGTGGGTACGCAGATGCTTGCCAAAGGTCATCACTTCCCCCGTGTGACCCTGGTTTCGATCCTGGATGCCGATGGCGGCCTGTTCTCCGGGGACTTTCGCGCCAGCGAACGCATGGCGCAGCTGATCGTGCAGGTCGCAGGCCGCGCCGGGCGTGCCGAAGAGCCAGGCAAGGTGATCATCCAGACCCACCTGGCCGACCACCCATTGCTGATTCAACTGACAGAACAAGGCTACTTCGCCTTCGCCGAGCAGGCCTTGAGCGAGCGCCGCTCCGCCGGTTTGCCCCCCTTTGCGCACCTCGCGCTGTTGCGCGCCGAGGCCCATAAACCGGGGCAGGCCGAAGGTTTCCTGGATGAAGCATGCAGCGCGGCTGAACGTTTGCTCGGCGAGCTGGGTCTGAGCGGCATCGAGTTGCTGGGCCCTGTGCCTGCACCGATGGAGCGCCGCGCCGGGCGTTATCGCGCACAGCTCCTGTTGCAAGCCACCGCCCGCGCGCCGCTACATCGGCTATTAAGTAGCTGGTTGCTTGCTCTGGAGCAAATGCCCAGCGGGCGACAGGTGCGATGGTCGTTGGATGTCGATCCGGTGGATTTGTACTGATAGGTAAATCGCTATCGCCGGCAAGCCAGCCTACATTTTGAACGGTGGGCTTGCCCGCGATGAGGCCCGCAGGTCCAGTAACCGACCTTGATGGTTGGCAAGCCCGCCCTCGCACCGGATAATGTCCAGTTTTTCCACCTGCGCATCGCGCGCCGCCGCATGCGGTCGAAAGAGAACACCATGAAAGACACAATTCGCCAGTTGATCCAACAAGCCCTCACCCAACTCGTCAACGAAGGTGTGTTGCCTGAAGGCCTGACGCCGGCGATCCAGGTGGAAAACTCTCGAGACAAGACCCACGGCGACTTCGCCAGCAACATCGCGATGATGCTGGCCAAGCCCGCGGGCATGAAACCGCGCGACCTCGCGGAAAAAATCATTGCCGCACTGCCATCTGATCCGCAGGTCAGCAAGGCCGAAATCGCCGGCCCCGGTTTTATCAATATTTTCCAGAACACCCAGGCCCTGGCTTCGCGCCTGGACGCAGCCCTGGCCGACGCCAAGATCGGCGTGCGCAAGGCCGGCCCGCTGCAGCGTGTGGCCATCGACCTGTCGGCCCCCAACCTGGCCAAAGAGATGCACGTCGGCCACCTGCGCTCGACCATCATTGGCGACGGCGTGGCGCGGGTCCTGGAGTTTCTCGGCGACACCGTGATCCGCCAGAACCACGTAGGCGACTGGGGTACCCAGTTCGGCATGCTGATGGCATACCTGCAAGAAAACCCCATCACCAGCAACGAGCTGTCGGACCTGGAAAACTTCTACCGCGCCGCCAAAAAGCGCTTTGACGAATCCGAAGAGTTCGCCAACCGCGCCCGTGGCCTGGTGGTCAAGCTGCAGGCCGGCGACCCGGAGTGCCTGGAGCTGTGGGCACGTTTCCGCGATATTTCCCTGTCCCACTGCCAGAAAATCTACGAGCTGCTGAACGTCAAACTGACCATGGCCGACGTGATGGGCGAAAGTGCCTACAACGACGACCTGATCAACGTGGTCAACGACCTCAAGGCCAAGGGTCTGCTGGTTGAGAGCAACGGCGCCCAGTGCGTGTTCCTCGAAGAATTCAAGACCGCCGACGGCGAACCGCTGCCGGTGATCATCGTCAAGGCCGACGGCGGCTATCTGTACGCCACCACCGACCTGGCGGCCGTGCGCTACCGCAGCGGCGTGCTGAAAGCCGATCGCGCGCTGTACTTCGTCGACCAGCGCCAGTCCCTGCACTTCCAGCAAGTGTTCGAAGTGGCGCGCCGCGCCGGTTTCGTCACCCACCCGATGCACATGGAGCACATGGGCTTCGGCACCATGAACGGCGCCGACGGCCGCCCGTTCAAGACCCGCGACGGCGGCACCGTGAAGCTGATCGACCTGCTGAACGAAGCCCAGGAGCGTGCCTACAACCTGGTGAAAGAAAAGAACCCGGAACTGGCCGAAGCCGACCTGCGCAATATCGCCAAGGTAGTGGGTATTGGTGCGGTGAAATACGCCGACCTGTCCAAGCACCGCACCAGCGACTACAGCTTCAACTTCGAGCTGATGCTCAACTTTGAAGGCAACACCGCGCCGTACCTGCTGTATGCCTACACCCGTGTGGCGGGCGTGTTCCGCAAGCTGGGCAAGGATTTCAGCGAAGTCGAAGGGCAGATCGTGCTGGACGCGCCCCACGAGCAGGAACTGGCGGCCAAGCTGGCGCAGTTCGGCGAAGTGCTCAACAGCGTGGGCGAGAAAGGTACGCCACACATTCTGTGCACCTACCTGTATGAAGTCGCCGGGCTGTTCTCCAGCTTCTACGAGAACTGCCCGATCCTGAGCGCCGACGACGAAACGCAAAAGCAAAGCCGCCTGCGCCTCGCCGCACTGGCTGGACGGACCCTCAAGCAAGGCCTGGAACTGTTGGGCCTGGAAACTCTGGAGCGTATGTAAGTTGGCAGCCAAGAAAAAACCTGCACCCAAGCGCGGCGCCAGCCGCTACCAGGCACCGGCAAAACAACCGATCCCGGGCTGGATGTGGCTGGCCATCGGCCTGTCGGTCGGTGCGTTTATCGTGTTCCTGATGAAGCTGGAGCCGGGCCAGGGCGAAGACGTGAAGCGGGTCAAGCAGGAGCAGCAGAAGGCCAGCAAGATCGCCGAAGCGAACAAGACACCGCCGAGCCCGACCGCGCCGGTGAAGCCGAAGTACGACTTCTACACGTTGCTGCCGGAATCGGAAGTGATCGTGCCGCAAGACGCCGTGCCGGAGAAAACCCTGCCGACCCCGCAAGTACCGACCACCCCGGTGACCCCGGCAGAAGCGGCGAAGATCGACACCGCGCGGGCCCAGGCCGCACTGGCCGGGATTACCCCGCCACCGGCACCACCGGTCGCCACCACCAAGGCGGCGCCGGTGACCAAGTTCTTCCTGCAAGCGGGCTCGTTCCCCAAGCAGGCGGATGCGGACCGAGTGCGGGCGCAGATTATCCTGCTGGGGCAAGCGGTAACGGTGGAATCCGGGACGGTGAAGGAAGCGACCTGGTATCGCGTGCTGGTGGGGCCGTTCAGCAACCGTGAACAGCTGACCGTGGCGCAGAAACAACTGGCGGGCGCGGGCTTTAGCAACCTGTTGTTACAACAACGCCAGAGCCGCTGAGCCGCAGCCAACACGGATCAACTGTGGGAGCTGGCTTGCCGGCGATGACGGTGCATCAGTCAATATTTTCAGTGACGGGTGCACCGCTATCGCAGGCAAGCCAGCTCCCACATTGGTTTTATAGGGCTCTCGAGCCTGTGCCAGTGCGCTAGACACCACTCGTCCGCGCACCCTTCCTACGGTTGAAATCTCCCCCGCCACCCCCATATGAGTTCCATCAGGGCATTTTCGCCCCGCAGCGTGGAGACTCTCCCCTTGACCACCATCGTTTCAGTTCGTCGCCACGGCAAAGTCGTCATGGGCGGCGACGGCCAGGTTTCCCTTGGCAATACCGTGATGAAAGGCAACGCGAAAAAAGTGCGTCGCCTGTACCACGGCCAGGTCCTTGCCGGTTTTGCAGGGGCCACCGCTGACGCCTTTACCCTGTTCGAGCGTTTTGAAGGCCAACTGGAAAAACACCAGGGCCATCTGGTGCGTGCCGCCGTCGAACTGGCCAAGGAGTGGCGCACCGACCGCTCCCTCAGCCGCCTCGAAGCCATGCTCGCCGTCGCCAACAAAGACGCGTCCCTGATCATCACCGGCAACGGTGACGTGGTTGAGCCCGAAAACGGCCTGATCGCCATGGGTTCCGGTGGGGGCTATGCACAGGCCGCAGCCAGTGCCTTGCTGAAAAAAACCGACCTGTCGGCCCGGGAAATCGTCGAGACCGCCTTGGGTATCGCCGGCGATATCTGCGTGTTCACCAACCACAACCTGACCATTGAGGAGCAGGACCTCGCGGAATAAGCCGTCGGCTTTTTCCTGCTTGAGGACCACACACCACTATGTCCATGACTCCCCGCGAAATCGTCCATGAACTCAATCGCCATATCATCGGCCAGGACGATGCCAAGCGCGCCGTTGCCATCGCCCTGCGTAACCGCTGGCGCCGGATGCAACTGCCCGAAGAATTGCGCGTTGAAGTAACCCCCAAGAACATCCTGATGATCGGCCCGACCGGTGTCGGCAAGACCGAAATCGCCCGGCGCCTGGCCAAGCTGGCCAACGCACCGTTCATCAAGGTCGAAGCCACCAAGTTCACCGAAGTCGGCTACGTGGGCCGTGACGTCGAGTCGATCATCCGTGATCTGGCCGACGCCGCCCTGAAGTTGTTGCGCGAACAGGAAATGACCAAGGTCAGCCATCGCGCCGAAGACGCTGCCGAAGAGCGCATCCTCGACGCCCTGCTGCCACCGGCACGCGCGGGCTTCAATGAAGACGCCGCTCCTGCCTCGGATTCCAACACGCGCCAGCTGTTCCGCAAGCGCCTGCGTGAAGGCCAGTTGGACGACAAGGAAATCGAGATCGAAGTCGCCGAAAGCGCTGGCGTCGATATCTCGGCGCCGCCTGGCATGGAAGAAATGACCAGCCAGTTGCAGAACCTGTTCGCCAACATGGGCAAGGGCAAGAAGAAAAGCCGCAAGCTCAAGGTCAAGGACGCGCTCAAGCTGGTGCGTGACGAAGAAGCCGGGCGCCTGGTCAACGAGGAAGAACTCAAGGCCAAGGCCCTGGAAGCCGTCGAGCAGCACGGCATCGTGTTTATCGACGAGATCGACAAGGTGGCCAAGCGCGGCAATTCCGGCGGCGTTGATGTCTCCCGCGAAGGCGTACAGCGCGACCTGCTGCCGCTGATCGAAGGCTGCACGGTGAATACCAAGCTGGGCATGGTCAAGACTGACCATATCCTGTTTATCGCGTCCGGCGCGTTCCACCTGAGCAAGCCAAGCGACCTGGTGCCGGAGCTGCAAGGCCGCCTGCCGATTCGCGTGGAACTCAAGGCGCTGACCCCGGGCGACTTCGAACGCATCCTCAGCGAGCCACACGCTTCGCTGACCGAGCAATACCGCGAGCTGCTGAAAACCGAAGGCCTGGGGATCGAGTTCCTGCCAGACGGTATCAAGCGTTTGGCGGAAATTGCCTGGCAGGTCAACGAGAAGACCGAGAACATCGGTGCCCGTCGCCTGCACACCTTGCTTGAGCGTCTGCTGGAGGAAGTATCCTTCAGCGCCGGCGACATGGCGGGCGCGCAGAATGGCGTGGCGATCAGGATCGACGCCGACTACGTCAACAGCCACCTGGGCGAGTTGGCGCAGAACGAAGACCTGTCTCGTTATATCCTGTAAGGCTTACGCAGGAACCGCTCTGCTTTAATGTGGGAGCGGGCTTGCTCGCGAATGCGGTGGGTCAGTTTATGCAACTGTGACTGACCCACCGCATTCGCGAGCAAGCCCGCTCCCACATTTTAAAGCCGGTTCCTTCAGGATCATCCACGAGCGGTTCCCCCAATGTCTAAAATGCCCACCGCCATCAATCTGCACAAAGCCTCCAAGACCCTCTCGCTGACCTACGGCCCAGACGAGGTCTATCACCTGAGCGCCGAACTGCTGCGGGTGCACTCACCTTCCGCCGAGGTCCAGGGCCACGGCAAACCGATCCTGCAATTCGGCAAGCTGAATGTCGGCCTGACCAAGATCGAACCTGCCGGGCAGTACGCACTGAAATTGACCTTCGACGACGGTCATGACAGCGGACTGTTCACCTGGGACTACCTCTACCAACTCGCCGTACGTCAGGACGCGCTGTGGGCCGATTATCTTGCCGAGCTCAAGGCAGCCGGAAAAACCCGCGACCCGAGCCAGTCCGTCGTCAAGCTGATGCTCTAAATCAAGCCTCTTGCTCATTAGTGGGCATTTTCTAATTTCATCTGCTTGAATGCCCTGTGGTGTGACCAAAGATTGGTCCGCTTGCGCATTAAATAAAACTCGGGTAACCAATGGAGTTGGCAAGTTCCCTGCATTTTACGATGCGGTATCAACGGTCACCCGAGCAGCAGTACCAGGCTTGTGTTGTGCCTCGATAATTGGGTGCACAGCGGTACCCGGTACTCGTCTTTCGGACAATGGAGCGTCGTGGATGAGTAACAAGAATAACGATGACTTGAAACGCCAGGCCTCGGAAAACACCCTGGGGCTGAACCCGATCATCGCATTACGGAAAAAGGATTTACTGGCTTCTGCACGCATGGTGCTGACCCAGGCCATCAAGCAACCCCTGCACAGCGTCAAGCACGTCGCCCACTTTGGCGTCGAATTGAAAAACGTGGTGTTCGGCAAGTCCGAGCTTGCCCCTGAAAGCGATGACCGTCGTTTCAACGACCCGGCCTGGAGCCAGAACCCGCTCTATAAGCGCTACCTGCAAACCTACCTGGCGTGGCGCAAGGAACTGCACGACTGGATCGGCGACAGCAACCTGTCGGAGCAGGACATCAGCCGTGGGCACTTCGTCATCAATCTCATGACCGAAGCCATGGCCCCCACCAACAGCGCCGCCAACCCGGCAGCGGTCAAACGCTTCTTTGAAACCGGCGGCAAGAGCCTGCTCGATGGCCTCTCGCACCTGGCCAAGGACCTGGTGCATAACGGCGGCATGCCGAGCCAGGTGAATATGGGTGCCTTTGAAGTGGGCAAGAGCCTGGGCACCAGCGAAGGCGCGGTAGTGTTTCGCAATGACGTGCTGGAGCTGATCCAGTACAAGCCGATCACCGAACAGGTGTACGAACGCCCACTGCTGGTGGTGCCGCCGCAGATCAACAAGTTTTATGTGTTCGACCTGAGCCCGGACAAGAGCCTGGCGCGTTTCTGCCTGCGCAATAACCAGCAGACCTTTATCGTCAGTTGGCGCAACCCCACCAAGGCCCAGCGCGAATGGGGCCTGTCGACCTATATCGAAGCGCTGAAAGAGGCGGTCGACGTGGTCACGGCGATTACCGGCAGCAAAGACATCAACATGCTCGGCGCCTGCTCGGGCGGCATCACCTGCACCGCGCTGCTGGGCCACTATGCGGCGCTGGGCGAGAAGAAGGTCAACGCCCTGACCTTGCTGGTCAGTGTGCTGGACACCACCCTCGACACCCAGGTAGCCCTGTTCGTCGATGAGCAGACCCTGGAGGCGGCCAAGCGCCATTCCTACCAGGCCGGCGTGCTGGAAGGCCGGGACATGGCCAAGGTGTTCGCCTGGATGCGCCCCAATGACCTGATCTGGAACTACTGGGTCAACAACTACCTGTTGGGCAATGAGCCACCGGTGTTCGACATCCTGTTCTGGAACAACGACACCACGCGCTTGCCGGCGGCCTTCCACGGCGACCTGATCGAACTGTTCAAGAACAACCCGCTGATACGGGCCAATGCCCTGGAAGTGTGCGGCACCCCGATTGACCTCAAGCAGGTGACGGCCGACATCTACTCGCTGGCGGGCACCAACGACCACATCACGCCCTGGCAGTCCTGCTACAAGTCGGCGCAACTGTTTGGCGGCAAGGTCGAGTTCGTGCTGTCCAGCAGCGGGCATATCCAGAGCATCCTCAACCCCCCCGGCAACCCCAAGGCGCGTTACCAGACCAGCGAAAGCATGGGCGAGAAGGCATTGGACTGGCAGGAAAACGCCACCAAGCATACCGACTCGTGGTGGCTGCACTGGCAGGGCTGGCTAGGGGAGCGTTCGGGCAAATTGAAGAAGTCGCCTGCGAACCTAGGCAATAAAGCCTACGCGGCGGCGGAGGCTGCACCAGGGACATACGTTCACGAGCGCTAAGGCCACACTTTTGTGTGATTGCAATGAGATCAAATGTGGGAGCTGGCTTGCCTGCGATAACGGTGGGTCAGCCAACACATGTACTGACTGACCCGCCGCTAACGCAGGCAAGCCAGCTCCCACATTGACCGCAGTAACACTTCACAGGGCTTGAGCATGCCGCAACCGTTCATCTTCCGTACCATCGACCTGGATGGCCAGACCATCCGCACGGCGGTACGACCGGGCAAGTCTCACTTGACGCCACTGCTGATTTTCAACGGCATCGGCGCCAACCTTGAGCTGGTGTTTCCGTTCGTCCAGGCCCTGGACCCGGACCTGGAAGTGATTGCCTTTGATGTACCCGGAGTGGGCGGGTCATCGACACCCAGCCGCCCCTATCGCTTTCCCGGCCTGGCCAAACTCACCGCGCGCATGCTCGACTACCTGGACTACGGCCAGGTCAATGCCGTCGGGGTTTCCTGGGGCGGCGCCCTGGCACAGCAATTTGCCTACGACTACCCGGAGCGCTGCAAGAAGCTGATCCTGGCCGCCACCGCCGCCGGTGCCTTTATGGTGCCCGGCAAACCGAAGGTGTTATGGCTGATGGCCAGCCCGCGGCGCTATATCCAACCGTCCCATGTGGTACGCATCGCGCCGATGATTTACGGCGGCTCGTTCCGCCGGGATTCAAAACTGGCCGCCGAACACGCAAGCAAAGTGCGCTCGGCCGGCAAGCTGGGCTACTACTGGCAGCTGTTTGCGGGCCTGGGCTGGACCAGCATTCACTGGCTGCACAAGATCAAGCAGCCGACCCTGGTGCTGGCCGGCGACGACGACCCGCTGATCCCCTTGGTCAATATGCGCATGCTGGCCTGGCGCATCCCCAATGCGCAGTTACACATCATCGACGACGGCCATCTGTTCCTGATTACCCGGGCCGAAGCGGTAGCACCGATCATCATGAAGTTTCTCCAGGAGGAGCGCTTGCGCGCGGTGATCCATCCGCAGCCGGCGCCCCATAGCCACACCTGAGCGGTATCGGGTCAGGACGACCCCTACGCGCAACTTGGCCAGAACCGACTATGGTTCTGAATTGGCGTGCTTGTTGGCGAATTGACGAAGGAGTGTTGACCCATGCGTGACAGACCCGTAAACGTCCCGGCGCCTACACCCGCCGCGTTCATCAATGCACAAAGTGCAATCACCGGCTTGCGTGGCCGGGATCTGCTATCGACCCTGCGCAGTGTCGCCGCCCACGGGTTGCGCAACCCGTTGCACAGCGCCCGGCATGCGTTGGCATTGGGTGGGCAACTGGGCCGGGTGCTGCTGGGTGAGACCGTGCATGAACCCAACCCCCACGACAGTCGTTTCGCCGACCCTACCTGGGCCCTCAACCCCCTGTACCGGCGCAGCCTGCAAGCGTATTTAAGCTGGCAGAAACAAACCCGGCACTGGATCGACGACAGCAGCCTGAGCGAAGACGACCGCGCACGGGCGCACTTTGCCTTCTCGTTGCTCAACGATGCAGTGTCACCGTCCAACACCCTGCTCAACCCGCTGGCGATCAAAGAGCTGCTCAATTCCGGCGGCCACAGCGTGGTGCGCGGCGTAAGCAACCTGTTCGATGACCTGCTGCACAACAATGGCCTGCCACGCCAGGTCACCAAGCAAGCGTTCGAGGTGGGCAAGACGGTAGCGACCACGCCCGGTTCGGTGGTGTTTCGCAATGAGCTGCTGGAGCTGATCCAGTACAAGCCCATGAGCGAAAAACAGTACGCCAAGCCACTGCTGGTGGTGCCGCCGCAAATCAACAAGTACTACATTTTCGATTTAAGCCCGGCCAACAGCTTCGTGCAGTACGCCCTGAAAAACGGCCTGCAAGTGTTTATGGTCAGTTGGCGCAACCCGGACGTGCGCCATCGCGAATGGGGCCTGTCGACCTATGTGGCGGCGCTGGAGGAAGCATTGAATATCTGCCGGGCGATCAGCGGCGCCCGCGAAGTGAACCTGATGGGTGCCTGCGCCGGCGGCCTGACCATCGCCGCCCTGCAAGGCCACCTGCAGGCCAAGCGCCAACAACGGCGGGTCGCCAGTGCCACTTACCTGGTAAGCCTGCTGGACAGCCAGATCGACAGCCCCGCCACGCTGTTTGCCGACGAACAGACCCTGGAAGCGGCCAAGCGCCGTTCCTACCAGGAAGGGGTGCTGGATGGCCGGGACATGGCCAAGGTCTTTGCCTGGATGCGCCCCAATGACCTGATCTGGAACTACTGGATCAACAATTACCTGCTGGGCAAGGAGCCGCCGGCGTTCGACATTCTGTACTGGAACAACGACAACACCCGCTTGCCGGCGGCCTTGCATGGCGATCTGCTGGATTTCTTCAAGCACAACCCCTTGAGCCATCCCGGTGGCCTGGAAGTCTGCGGCACGCCCATCGACTTGCAGAAGGTTACCGTCGACAGCTTCAGCGTGGCCGGGATCAACGATCACATCACCCCGTGGGACGCGGTCTACCGTTCGACCTTGCTGCTGGGCGGCGACAAACGTTTTGTGCTTTCCAACAGCGGGCATATCCAGAGCATCCTCAACCCGCCGGGCAACCCCAAGGCGAACTTCGTCGAGAACCTCAAGCTGAGCAGCGATCCGCGCGCCTGGTACTACGACGCCAGCCACATCGAGGGCAGTTGGTGGCCGCAGTGGCTTGAGTGGATCCAGCAACGCTCCGGGGTGCAGCGCGAAACCCTGACGGCCCTGGGCAACCAGAACTACCCACCGATGGAAGCAGCACCGGGCACCTATGTGCGGGTGCGCTGAGCTCAACGATCAGATTAAGAAGACTGGATGAAAACCCGCGACCGGATCCTTGAATGTGCCCTGCAGTTGTTCAACCACAAGGGCGAGCCAAATGTTTCAACCATGGAGGTGGCCAATGAAATGGGGATCAGCCCCGGCAACCTCTACTACCACTTCCATGGCAAGGAGCCCCTGGTACTGGGGCTGTTCGAGCGCTTTCAGGGGGAGTTGGCGCCGCTGCTCGACCCGCCGCCGGATGTGCAGTTGGCGCCCGAGGATTACTGGCTGTTCCTGCACCTGATCGTCGAGCGCATGGCGCACTATCGGTTCCTGTTCCAGGACCTGTCGAACCTGGCCGGACGCTTGCCCAAATTGGCCAAGGGGATTCGTAACCTGCTGACCGCGCTCAAGCGCACACTGGCCTCACTGCTGGCACGGCTCAAGGCACAAGGGCAGTTGGTCAGCGAGACCCAGGCACTGGGGCAGTTGGTGGAGCAGATCACCATGACCCTGCTGTTCTCCCTGGACTACCAGCGGATCCTGGACCGCGAGGCCGAGGTGCGGGTGGCGGTGTATCAAGTGATGATGCTGGTGGCACCGCACCTGTTGATGCCGGCACGGTTGGCCACCGAGCGTTTTGCACTACGCTACCTGGACGACACACAGCCCGCGTAGGCCGGCGACTTACAAGTCTGCAACCAAGGTTGACAGACTTACATCGTCATCTATTGCTGTTGCAACTTCCCGCTATTGCTTTTCTCACTTGGCAATTATCACGGGCGCCAATGTATTACGCCGGCAGCCTCTTTGAAGTAACCATCACCAAAAACCCTGATCGACGAATAGCGCATAACGATATGGGTAACTTTGAATATGATCGCAAACACACACTTGAGCACTGCGATCACCGACGCTTTCTTTTCCTTCTCAAGAGCCCCCGAGCCCCACGCTACCTGATGCAGACGGCCAGGGCAGTGAACCACGGGCAGGGTTTCAAATTCGTGCAAATACCTAACCAGACCGATAGGTGGCACCATCAAGCTCTGTAACATGATAGGTAATACGAAAGATTGACCGCATGTAACATGCCCGGGTTTTATAATGACGATTAAAGAGTAACGACGTAGCATCATTATAAAAAACCGTATTACATATCTCTCAGCGAAAGGGATTCTTGTGGATATCAGATTTCTCGAAAGTTTGATTGCCGTCATCGAGACGGGCTCAATCGCCGCAGCGGCGCGCAGGGAAAACCTTACCGCCCCGGCGATCAGCCAGCGTATCCAGGCGCTTGAACGCTCTCTTTCCTGCGAATTGCTCAACCGAGCGGCCCATTCTGTCGGTCCTTCCGAGCAGTGCCTTGTACTCTTGCCGAGCATTCGCGCCCTGATTCAGGGCTGTGCACAACTACACGACGAACTGGATGCGGGCGGGCTGTCCGGCGACCTGCGGCTGGGAGCCGTGTCCACGGCATTGACCGGTATCCTGCCGCAGGTCATGGAACAACTGCTGGTCGCGGCACCACGCTTGCGCCTGCGGATCACTCCGGGCGATTCGCGCAACCTTTATGAACAGGTCGTCGCCGGCGAGTTGGACGCTGGCATCATGGTGCGACCGCCCTTTGCATTGCCTAAAACCCTGACCCTGGAAGTGTTGCGGCGCGAGTCATTGATGATTCTTACAAAAGCGCCTGTCGAACCCGGTGAAATTGCCTCGACCATTCTTTCCCACCCGCTGATCAGCTATGACACCAATGCCTGGGGCGGCCAGATCGCCCAGCAGTACCTTCAAGACCACCAATTACAGCCAGATGTGCTGTGCAATCTGGATGCCTTGGAGGCAATATCCCTGATGGTCGCCAAGGGCATGGGCGTATCCCTGGTGCCGGCATGGGCCGGGTTAAAGACCGACGATGTGTACGCAACACCAACAAGCCACACGAACACCTACCAGCGGGAGATTGTTCTGCTCTACCGATCAACCCCGAGGCGGCCCCAGGCATTGAAGGTACTCAACAACCTGCTGATGCAAACCTGCCGCGAATCCGAGGCCCCAGGCGAGCCCGACCGTTAGACGTGTATCACTGTCGGTATTCCACCCGCCAAAAAAAACGCCCGGCCTTTAAGGCCGGGCGTTTTTACACGTCCCCCGAAAATCAGGACTGACTGGATGGCGTCGGGGTTGCCGGCGTTACAGTCGGGGTAGCCGCGGCCGGCGTCGGCGCAGTGGCCGAGTTGGTCGCAGGTGCCGGGGTTGCAGGCTTGGCCGCGACAGCTGGCTTGGGCGCTGCAGGCTTCTTGGCTACGGCGGGTTTCTTCGCCGCGGGCTTTGCAGCAGGTTTCGCGGCCGGTTTCGCGGCAGCCGGTTTGGCAGCGGGTTTGGCTGCAACTGGCTTGGTCGCCGGCTTGGCGGCAGCGGTTTTGGCCACTGGCTTGGCGGCAGGTTTGGCTGCCGGCTTGGCCGCTGGTTTTGCCGCAGCTTTGGCCGCTACCGGCTTCTTGGCTGCTGGTTTGGCTGCTGCCGTTTTCGCCGCGGGCTTGGCTGCTGCCTTGGCCGCAGGTTTAGCTGCTGGCTTGGCTGCAGGTTTGGCTGCGGCCTTGGCCAATGGCTTGGCCACGGTTTTCGCTGCTGGTTTGGCCGCAGCCGTTTTCGCGGCCGGCTTGGCAGCAGGCTTGGCCGCCGCTTTGACTGGAGCGACTTTAGCGCCGGTCAGCTTTTCGATTTGCTTGGTCAGGGTATCGACCTTGCTGTGCAGCGCCTTGACTTCATTGCGGCTAGGCACACCCAGGCGCGAAATAGCACTGTTCAGGCGCTTGTCGAGTGCGCCTTCGAGTTCGCCCCAAGTACCCAGTACCTGTTTTTTTGCATCACTGATACGGGACTTGGCAGAGCTCGCGCTCGCCTTGGCCGCATCGACTTGCTTGCCCACTGTGCTCTTGGTCAACTTCTCGGCCTTCTCGCCGTCTTTAACCAAAGTCTCGAAGAGTTTGCTACCGTCACTGTCGATCTTCGAGTACACGCCTAAACCAGCCAGCCAGATCTTGCGGGAGTATTCTTCAACTTTCCCGACCCAAGAGCTGCCTTCTTTCTGAGTAGTCTTTTTAACAGCCATCCGATGTCTCCTTAGTGTTTACGCGCGACACGTTCGAGCAATGCCGTTAGCTCATCGAGCTTAGCAGAGAGTGTCTCCACGTCATGTTTAGACGCAATGCCGATTCGATTCAAGGCACTTGCAACACGCTCGTCAAAAGCCTTCTCGACTTTATCCAGTTGCACTTCGACGCGACCTTTGACGCTGGAGACATTGCTCTTAACGTAATCAATCTGACTGTTGGCGGCATCAAGTTGTTCATTCACAACTTTTTTGCCTTTACTTTCAACATGTTGACCCGTCTTAACGAGTTCCTTGAAGTACTCGCTGCCTTCGCTGCCGACCTTCGCGTAAGCCCCCAAACCCGCCAACCAGATCTTGCGAGCATAGATTTTAACGTCGCTCAGGGCGCTGATTTGGGTGTCGATTTTTTTCTTCAAAATAACTTTGGCCATGGTGCACCTCACGCATAAAAGGGTGGAGGAACTGCCCACAGGAGTTGAGGGCTGAGTACAAAGTAGGGAGAAAAATTAGAATCGGCACCCTAAGAACGGCGCAATCGACCGGCACCCAATGCGGCGCGCGGTCGCAGATCAGGCCAGGGCCTTATCCAGGGCCTTCTCGATTTCGGACTTGATAGTGCCACTCATGGCCGACATCAACAGACCCAGTTCCACGTCGATCCGTAACGAATCCTCGGCCACTTTCAGTGTGCCTTTGACGCCGGAACGCTTGAGGTTCAACGTGTCGCCAGACCAAGACGGCTCCAGGCCATATTGTTCCTTGAGTTTATGCGCCAACTTCTCGGCTTTCGCCCTGGCAGCTTCCTTACCCAGTGCGTGGGCACGTTCAATCTGAATGCGGGCCATTTGAATGACTCCTCGTTATAAAGACGTATTGAGCACCCTACTCACCCGCCATGCGGCAAAAGGTCTCGGTGGCCACCCATCTTACCTTCAGCCTTGCCAAGACAAAGCATGCCTTGGGGATTAGAATGCCCCCATTCTCTTTTGGTGACAGCGATATGACTGATCAGCGCAAAGGCAGCGATGCCGAACCCACCACTCACTTCGGCTTCAAGAACGTCCCGGAAAGCCAGAAAGCGGAAAAAGTCGCTGAGGTGTTCCACTCCGTGGCCGCCAAGTACGACCTGATGAACGACGTGCTGTCGGGTGGCATGCACCGCCTGTGGAAACGCTTCACCATCGAATTGTCGGGCGTGCGCACCGGTAACCGGGTGCTGGATATCGCTGGCGGCACCGGCGACCTGGCGGCCAAGTTCTCCAAGCTGGTTGGCCCCACCGGCCAGGTGGTATTGGCCGACATCAACGGCTCGATGCTCAAGGTCGGCCGCGACCGTCTGCTGGACAAGGGCGTGGCGGGCAATATCGAGTTCGTCCAGGCCGACGCAGAAAAGCTGCCGTTCCCCGACAACCATTTCGACTGCGTGACCATTGCCTTCGGTCTGCGCAACGTGACCCACAAGGAAGACGCCCTGCGCTCGATGCTGCGGGTGCTCAAGCCGGGCGGGCGCCTACTGGTGCTGGAGTTCTCCAAGCCGACCAACGCGCTGATGTCCAAGGTCTACGACACTTACTCATTCGCCTTTATGCCGCTGATGGGCAAGCTGATCACCAATGACGCCGAGAGCTATCGCTACCTGGCCGAGTCGATCCGCATGCACCCCAACCAGGAAACCCTGAAGTCGATGATGGTCGAGGCCGGTTTCGACCGCGTGACCTATCACAACATGACCTCGGGCATCGTTGCCCTGCATCGCGGCATCAAGCCCTGATGTTGTTCACCGGCCTTCTCGCCAGCGTCGAACACGGCCTCAACCGTGTCCTGCGCCTGGACAGCACCGCCCTGGCGCGGCTGGCGCACTTGAACGGCAAGATCATTGCCGTCGATTGCAGCAGCCCGGCCTTGCAGCTGTTTATCCTGCCCAGCGATGAAGGCCTGATGCTCGCCGCGCACTGGGCCGCCGATGCCGACTGCACCCTGCGTGCGCCAGCGGCGAGCCTGCTGCGCCTGGCTTTGAGCCGCGACAAGACTGCAATCCTGCACGGCCCCGATGTGACCCTTGAAGGCGACAGCGCGGTGCTGATGGACCTCGCCGCGGTACTGCAAGACCTCGATCTGGACTGGGAATACGAGCTGTCGCGCTGGCTCGGCCCGGTGGCCACCCAGTTGATCGGCGGGCACCTGCGCAGCCGTTCGCGCTGGTACCAGCAGGGTTTCGCCAGCCTCAATCAGAACCTCGCCGAATACCTGAGCGAAGAATCGCGCACCCTCGTCGGGCAACGGGAAGCCGAAGCGCGCTTTCGTGAACTCGACCAGGCCAAACTCGACCTGGAACGGCTTGAGGCGCGCTTCGAGCGCCTGAGCTGCTCCCTTGATCCAAGCGATAACGCATGAAGCTGCTCGCCGTCCGCCGTTTGTTCCGAATCCAACGCGTCGTCATTCGCTATCGCCTCGATGACCTGCTGTTCGCCCTGCCGCTGCCGTGGTTCCTGCTGGCGGTGCGCTATGTACTGCCGTGGCGCTGGTTCCCGCGCAAGACCCTGGACCTGAGCCGTGGCGCGCGCCTGCGCCTGGCACTGCAGGACCTGGGGCCGATCTTCATCAAGTTCGGGCAGATCCTGTCGACTCGCCGCGACCTGTTGCCCGAAGACATCGCCGACGAGCTGATGCTGCTGCAGGACCGCGTGCCACCGTTCGACTCCCAGGAGTCGATGAAGCTGATCGAAGAACAGCTGGGCAAGAAAATCAGCGAAGTGTTCAGCCGTTTCGACGTTGAGCCCCTGGCCTCGGCCTCGGTCGCCCAGGTGCACGCCGCACAGCTGAAAACCGGCGAAGAAGTGGTGGTCAAGGTGATCCGCCCCGGCCTCAAGCCGATCATCGGCCAGGACCTGGCGTGGCTGTTCATTCTGGCCCGCGCCGCCGAGCGTTTCTCTGCCGATGCACGCCTGCTGCACCCGGTGGACGTGGTCGCCGACTACGAAAAAACCATCTACGACGAACTCGACCTGTTGCGCGAAGCGGCCAACGCCAGCCAGCTCAAGCGCAACTTCGAAGGCTCGACGATGCTGTATGTGCCGCAGGTCTATTGGGACTGGTGCCGGCCAAAGGTGCTGGTGATGGAGCGCATCTACGGCGTGCAAGTCACCGACCTGGCGACCCTGGCCGACCAGCGCACCGATATGAAAATGCTCGCCGAGCGTGGTGTGGAAATCTTCTTCACCCAGGTGTTCCGCGACAGCTTCTTCCACGCCGACATGCACCCCGGCAATATCTTCGTCAGCACGGTGAACCCGTGGAGCCCGCAGTACATCGCGATCGACTGCGGCATCGTCGGCAGCCTCACGCCCGAGGACCAGGACTACCTGGCGCGCAACCTGTTTGCCTTCTTCAAGCGTGATTACCGGCGCGTGGCGCAGTTGCACATCGACTCAGGCTGGGTGCCGGCCGAGACCAAGCTCAATGAATTCGAAGCGGCGATCCGCACCGTGTGCGAGCCGATCTTCGAAAAACCGTTAAAAGATATTTCATTCGGCCAGGTGCTGATGCGTCTGTTCCAGACTGCGCGGCGCTTCAATATGGAAGTGCAGCCGCAGTTGGTGCTGCTGCAAAAGACCTTGCTCAACATTGAAGGCCTGGGCCGCCAGCTGTACCCGGACCTGGACCTGTGGAACACCGCGCAACCGTTCCTCGAACGCTGGATGCGCGAGCGGGTCAGCCCGAAAACCCTACTGGGCAACCTGCAAAGCCAGGTCGAGCAACTGCCGCACCTGGCCAACATGACCCGCGACCTGCTGGAGCGCATGTCCCAGCCCCACGCCAAGGACCCGGCGCCGCCGTGGCACCAGCGCGAGGACGACTGGTTCCTGCGCCTGCTCGGCGCGGCGCACCTGGGCGGTGGCGCGGTGCTTGCCGCCGGTGGACCGTTGAACGAGCTGGGCCATTGGCCGGCCGGGATCATGGTCGCCGTGGGCCTTTATCTGGTCGTGCGTCGATAGGTCGACCGGTTATACACTGTTGCACATTGCCGGGGCGGGTCGCGCACGGCTGTCGGAGTCGAAGATGAAAGACTGGCTGGACGAGATCAAATGGGACAGTGACGGCCTGGTGCCAGCCATTGCCCAGGACCACAAGACCGGGCGCATCCTGATGATGGCCTGGATGAACCGCGAGGCCCTGAGCCTGACTGCCGCCGAGCAGCGTGCCATCTACTGGTCACGTTCCCGTGGCAAACTGTGGCGCAAGGGCGAAGAGTCCGGGCATGTGCAAAAACTGCACGAAATGCGCCTGGACTGCGACGCCGACGTGATCGTGCTGATGGTCGAGCAGATCGGCGACATCGCCTGTCATACCGGCCGCCACAGCTGCTTCTACCGGGTGTTCGAGAACGGCGCGTGGAAAACCGTCGAGCCCGTACTCAAAGACCCGCACGCCATTTACTCGGCAGGACATTGAACATGAGCGATACCCTGAACCGTGTGGCCCAGGTGCTGGAGGACCGCAAAGGTGCGGACGCCGACAGCTCCTATGTCGCCAGCCTGTACCACAAGGGCCTGAACAAGATTCTGGAAAAACTCGGCGAGGAATCCGTCGAGACCATCATCGCCGCCAAGGATGCCGAGATCAGCGGCGATTACAGCGATGTCATCTATGAGACTGCCGACTTGTGGTTCCATAGCCTGGTCATGCTCGCCCAACTGGGGCAGCATCCACAGGCCGTGCTGGATGAACTGGACCGTCGCTTCGGCTTGTCCGGGCACGCCGAAAAGGCCTCGCGCCCGTCCGCCTGAATAACTTTCTGACTGAGGAATTGCAGCATGGGCATTTTTGACTGGAAACACTGGATCGTTATTCTCGTGGTAGTCGTCCTGGTGTTCGGTACCAAGAAACTGAAGAACCTGGGCACCGACGTCGGCGAGTCCATCAAGGGCTTTCGCAAGGCCATGAACGACGACGAAAAACCGGCCGATACCGGCGCCAACCCGGTCCCGCCGGCGCAGCCTGTGCACCCCCAGGCAGCCCAGCCGATCACCGAGCGCCGTACCTTCGACGTGCAGGCCGAGAAAGTCGAAGAGCCGTCCCGCAAAGACTCGTGAGCACTGACTAATGTTTGGTATCAGCTTCTCTGAACTGCTGCTCGTCGGCCTTGTTGCCCTGTTGGTGCTGGGGCCTGAACGCCTGCCCGGCGCCGCACGCACGGCCGGCCTGTGGGTCGGGCGCCTGAAACGCAGTTTCAACGCCATCAAACAGGAAGTTGAACGGGAAATCGGCGCCGACGAGATTCGTCGGCAGCTGCACAACGAACATATTCTGTCCCTGGAGCAGGAGGCGCGCAAAATTCTCACGCCCCAGCAACAGGCGCCGACACCGGTTGAACCGGTGGCCGAGCAGAGCATTGCACCGATGGCCGAGACGGCCCCGATCGCCACGCCCGCTCCTCCAGCAGAGCCCGCGCCGACGCCCGCCGCGTCGCCCGCGCCCCACGACCCTACATTGCCGCCGCGAGCCCCATGAGCGCTGATAAACCGGAAAACGACCAGCATATGCCGCTGGTCTCGCACCTCACCGAGTTGCGCACCCGCTTGCTGCGGTGTGTTGCGGCGATCTTTGTGATCTTTGCCGGGCTGTTTGCCTTTACCCAGCAGATCTACACCTTCGTCTCGACACCGCTGCGCGAGTACCTGCCGGTGGGCGCGACGATGATCGCCACCGACGTGTCCTCGCCGTTCCTCACGCCGCTCAAGCTGACGATGATGGTGTCGCTGTTCCTGGCGATCCCGGTGATCTTGCACCAGATCTGGGGGTTTATCGCGCCCGGCCTGTACAAGCATGAAAAGCGCATTGCCGTGCCCCTGCTGGTGTCGAGCATCATGCTGTTCTACACCGGCATGGCGTTCGCCTACTTCCTGGTGTTCCCGCTGATCTTCAAGTTCTTCGCCGCCGCCACCCCGGCCGGCGTGGAAATGATGACCGACATCACCAGCTACCTCGACTTCGTGATGACGCTGTTCTTCGCCTTTGGCGTGGCCTTCGAGATCCCGGTGGCGGTGGTGCTGCTGGTGTGGATCGGCGTGGTCGACGTGCAATACCTGCGCAAGATCCGCCCGTACGTGATCATCGGCTGCTTTGTGGTCGGCATGATCCTGACCCCACCGGATATCTTCTCGCAGACCTTGCTGGCCGTGCCGATGTGGATGCTGTTTGAAGTGGGCATCCTGTTTGGCAGTCTGGTGAGCAAGCGTGGCGAACACCCAGATGACCAACCTGCCGATGACGACCAGCCGCCAGCGACCCAACCGTGAACCTGTTGCTGCTGGAAGAGGCCGACTTTATCGCGGCCGACCGGGTGATCCTGCGGGATCGGCGCCTGGTGCATATGCAGGAGGTGCATCGTGCGGCGGTCGGCGACAGCCTGCGCGTCGGGCGCATTGGCGGGCTGATGGGCAATGCCAAGCTATTGCGCCTGGAGTCGGGTGAAGCCGAGCTGCAAATCAGCCTCGACCAGCCGCCACCGGCCAAATTGCCACTGACCCTGCTGCTGGCCCTGCCCCGCCCGAAAATGCTGCGTCGGGTACTACAGACCGTGGCGTCCATGGGTGTGCCACGGGTGGTCCTGGTCAACAGTTATCGGGTCGAGAAAAGCTTCTGGCAAACCCCATTCCTGGAGCCAGAAGCCGTGCGCGAACAACTGATCCTCGGCCTGGAACAGGCGCGGGATACCGTCTTACCCGAGATCATCATCGAAAAGCGCTTCAAGCCCTTCGTCGAAGACCGTCTGCCGGCCCTGGCCCAGGGCACTCTCGGCCTGGTCGGGCATCCCGGCGACTACCCGTCCTGCCCCCGCGGGCTGGATGAGCCGGTGACCCTGGCCATCGGCCCCGAAGGTGGCTGGATTCCCTACGAAGTGGACTTGCTGGCCAAGGCCGGCTTGCAGCCGGTGCAACTGGGCGCGCGGATCCTGCGTGTGGAAACTGCCGTTACCGCGCTGCTCGCTCGCCTCTTCTGATTCCGCCCCTCCAAACACCACAAAGCCAGCTACCACAGGGCTTTGTGTCGCTACAGAATCGCGTTTGCATGCCGATATCCTCAGGATAAGTCCAAGCCTTGTTCAGGGGAGTCCACCGCATGTACCGTTGGTTAGCTGAAAAACTGGGGAATGTAAGCGTCAATCGTAAGCTGAGCGTGGGGTTTGGCCTGGTATTGCTTCTCACCCTTCTAATCACCTTCACCGGCTGGACAGGCTTGAGTGGCGTGATCAGCCGTGGCGATAAGCTGGGCTTTATTTCCAGCCTCAATGAGCTGACCAAAGACCTGCGCCAGGCGCGCCTGGACTATGAAATGCGCCGTGGCGAACAAGGCCCGGGGCTGGTCAACGAGTTGATGGAGAAACTCGACAGCGGCCTGAAAACCGCCCGCAGCCAGATCGAGCAACCGGCAGACGTCGCCTTGATCGACGAGCAGTTGGCCGCGGTTGCCAAGTATCGGCAATCCTTCAGCGCCATGGTCCAGGCCGGCGCCCAACGCGAAGATGCCCGCAGCAAACTCGGCGCTACCGCCGACAACGCCGTCGCACGCATCGCGGAGATCGAAAAAGTCCTGCTGCAAGGTGACAGCGTCACCCAGTTCAACAGCGTGATCGAGCTGAGCAAGCTGATTCAGCAAGCGCGCTTCCAAGTGCGTGGCTACACCTACAGCGCCAAGGTCGAAGCTGAGCAGCCGGCGCTGGAGGCCATCGCCAATGCCCTGAAGAGCGCCGACAGCCTGCGCAGCCAACTGCCTGAGCAGTACGGCGCCAACCTGCAAGAGGCCAGCGACTCCCTCAAGGCTTATCTCGCCGCCGTCAGCCAGTTCCGCGACTCCCAGGTCGCCAGCGCCGCGGCGCTCAAGGCCATGGCTGAGCAAGGCGACCTGCTGTTGGACCGCAGCAAGAAACTGACTGCCTCACAAACCGTGATCCGCGACAACGATGCCGCACAGGCTAAGTTCCTGTTGATACTGGCCACCGCCCTGGCACTGTTCTGCGGCATCGTCGCGGCCTTGGCGATTACCCGGCAGATCGTGATCCCACTGGGCCAGACCCTCAAGGTCGCCGAGCGCATCGCCGCCGGCGACCTGACCCACGACCTGGTTTCGCAACGCCAGGACGAACTGGGCCAACTGCAACGCGCCATGCAAAGCATGACCATGGGCCTGCGCGATCTGATCGGCGGGATCAGTGATGGCGTGACACAAATCGCCAGCGCCGCCGAGCAGCTGTCGGCCGTTACCGAGCAGACCAGCGCCGGGGTCAACAATCAGAAGGTCGAAACTGACCAGGTCGCCACCGCGATGAACGAAATGGCCGCCACCGTGCAGGAAGTGGCGCGCAATGCCGAGGAAGCCTCGGAAGCCGCCGTCGCCGCCGACCAGCAGGCCCGCGAAGGTGACAGGGTCGTCGGTGAGGCCATCGCCCAGATCGAGCGCCTGGCCGGCGAAGTCGGTAACTCCACCGAGGCCATGGGCCACCTCAAGCGCGAAAGCGACAAGATCGGCAGCGTACTGGACGTGATCAAGTCCGTGGCCCAGCAAACCAACCTGCTGGCCCTTAACGCGGCCATTGAAGCCGCACGCGCCGGGGAAGCCGGCCGTGGCTTCGCGGTGGTGGCCGATGAGGTGCGCAGCCTGGCGCAACGCACCCAGAAGTCCACCGAGGAAATCGAAGAGCTGATCGTCGGCCTGCAAAGTGGCACCCAACAGGTGGCGACCATCATGGACAGCAGCCGCAGCCTCACCGACAGCAGCGTCGAGCTGACACGCCGGGCTGGCAATGCCCTGGAAAACATCACCCGCACGGTCTCGGCCATCCAGGCCATGAACCAGCAGATCGCCACCGCTGCCGAGCAACAGAGCGCCGTGGCCGAAGAGATCAACCGCAGCGTGCTGAATGTACGCGATGTGTCCGAACAGACCGCAGCGGCCAGTGAAGAGACCGCCGCCTCCAGTACCGAACTGGCGCGCCTGGGTTCCCATCTGCAGGCGTTGGTCGGGCGCTTCCGGGTCTGACACCTCCCCTTCGCGGCGACCCGTCCGGGTCGCCGCATGCAGCTTGTGAAATTTCCTACATGTTTTTCAGGCCCTGATCGGTACGCCTGGCGCCCAAGGGAACTAGCGTTCAATGGGTTCACTGTGTCCACGCCCCTCGGCGTCCCGGCACGTTGATTTCCTTTGTGCACTTGCCGGAGGTTGGCCATGCTTCGTCGAATGACTCAACTGCTGGGTAACGCCAGCGTCACCCTCAAACTGGTCCTGGGTTTTGCCTTGGTGCTGGCCCTGAGCCTTGTGATTGCCCTGACTGGCTGGCAGGCCCTCGCCGCCTCGCTCTACCGCTCACAGACCCTGACCGTTCTCGCCCAACTGGCGGTCGCCGGCGAGGAGCTAAGGGCCGACCGCATCGTCTACCGCACCCTGGACGACGAGGCCAGCCTTGGCAAACTGAGCCAGTCCATGGAGAAGATCGACGGATATCTGGCCGAGCTTGCACAACGTCTGAAAGCGCCGAAACCCCAGCAGTATTTGCAAAGCATGGGGAACCTCTCCGAGCATTTCAAAACGACGCTCAAGGATGTCCCCGCGCGGGTCAAACAACGGGAAACCGCCCGTGAGCAGCTCAAACAGAGCTCTGTGCGCACCAGTGACGTCCTCGCGCAATTGGCCAGCGACCTGCCGGACCAGGAAGACGAAAAAGCCCTCGATGCCGTCGAAAGCCTGCGCCTGGCCATCGAACAGGCCGAAGACCGCGCCCTGAGCCCGGCCTGGGCCGCCAGCAGCCTGGATGTCTATACCCAGGAGGTCAACGACGCAGAACGCAGCCTCGAACTCGCCCAGTCGGCCGTGGAGAGGCTACCCGTGGACAGCAGCGCATTGAAAAATGCCGTACTCAACATTCGCACGCACCTGACACGCCTGCGGGACACCCAACTGACGACCGAAACCGCGCAAAACCAGCTCGAGCAGCAGTTGGACCAGCTACTGGCACAAAGCGACCTGCTTACTCAGGACCAGACTCAGCGCCGTGACCGGGAAGCCGAACAAGCCCGCACCCAGACCCTGGCCATTACCGGGGCGGCCCTGCTGTTCGGCGCCCTCGCCGCCTGGATAATCTCCGGGCAGATCGTCAAACCATTGCGCAGGGCGCTCACAGTGGCCAATCGCATTGCCGAGGGCGACTTGAGCCACGATGTGCAGACCCAGCGCCGTGATGAACTGGGCCAGTTGCAATGCAGCATGGCGCGAATGACCCTGAACCTGCGGGGGCTGATTGGCAGCATCAGCGACAATGCCCGGCAAATCGCCAGCGCCGCCGAGGAGCTTTCGGCCGTTACCGAGCAAACCCGGGCCGGCGTCAGCAATCAGCGCGACGAAACCGAGCAGGTGGCGACCGCCATGAACCAGATGCTCGCCACTGCCCAGGAGGTCGCCCGGCACGCCGAACAGGCCTCGATCGCCGCCACCCAGGCCAATCAGCAGACCGAACTGGGCGACCAGGTGGTGGCCGATGCGGTGGCACACATAGAACACCTCGCCCACGAAATGGCACGCTCAAGCCAGGCCATGCTGGGCCTGCAGCGGGAAAGTCAGAAGATCGGCAGTGTGCTGGAGGTGATCAAGTCGGTGTCCCAGCAGACCAACCTGCTGGCGCTCAATGCAGCAATCGAGGCCGCACGTGCCGGTGAGGCCGGTCAAGGGTTTGCGGTGGTGGCCGACGAAGTACGCAGCCTCGCCCAGCGTACCCAGCAGTCCGCTGAGGAAATCGAAGAGCTGATTGGCGGATTGCACAGCGGCACGCAACAGGTCGCCGATATCATGGACAACAGCCGCACCTTGACCGACCGCAGCGTCGGCCTGACCCGCAACGCCGGCGACGCCCTGACGGAAATCGCGCGCACCGTGCTGGTCATCCAGGAAATGAATCCACAGATCGCCGCCGCTGCCGAACAGCAAAGTGCGGTGGCCGAGGAGATCAACCGCAGCGTATTGAAAGTCCGGGATGTGTCGGAGCAAACCGCCGCTGCCAGTGAACAGACAGCGGCGGCGAGTATCGAATTGGCACGCCTGGGCACGGACCTTCAGCAGTACGTGGGCAAGTTCAAGGTATGAACCTGCCCCTGGGCTTTACAGAACCTGGCGCAAGAACGCTTGTGCCCGTGGGTCCTTCGGCGCATCGAAGAACTGCGCGGGCGCAGCATCTTCCAACAGTTTGCCGTGATCGAAAAACAGCACACGGTCCGCCACTTCCCGGGCAAAGCCCATTTCGTGGGTCACACAGACCATGGTCATGCCTTCCAGGGCCAGGGTCTTCATGACGTCCAGCACTTCGCCGACCATTTCCGGGTCCAGCGCCGAGGTGGGCTCGTCAAACAGCATGACCTTGGGCTCCATGGCCAACGCCCGGGCAATCGCCACACGCTGTTGCTGGCCGCCGGAGAGCCGCGAGGGGAACTCGTTGGCTTTCTGCGCAATGCCGACCTTTTCCAGCAAGGCCAGGGCCTTGGCCTCGCGCTCTTTCTTGCCGCGCTTGCGCACGACTTTCTGCGCCAGGCACAGGTTTTCCAGCACGGTCATGTGCGGGAACAGGTTGAAGTGCTGGAACACCATGCCGACTTCCCGGCGATAGGCGTTCACATCGGTCTTGGGGTCGGCCAGTTGCAAGCCGTCGATGCTCACCGAGCCCGAGTCGAACTCCTCCAGGCCGTTGAGGCAGCGCAGGAACGTCGATTTGCCGGAACCGGACGGACCGATCACCACCAGCACTTCGCCCTTGGCCACCTGGGTGGTGACGTGATCCACCGCGCGCACCACGTGCCCACGGGTGTCGAAGACTTTTACCAGATCGCGGACTTCAATCACTTTGGGCGAGCCTCCGCTCAAGCCGGCTGGCCATTTTCGACAGCGGCAGGTTGATCAGCAGGTACAGGCCTGCGACACAGAACAGGATTTCAAACGGCGAAAACGAGGTGGTGATGACTTCACGGCCGCTTTTGAGCAGCTCGGTGATAGCGATCACCGACACCAGCGAGGTGTCCTTGACCAGGCTGATAAATTGCCCGGCCAACGGCGGCAGCACGCGCTTGAAGGCTTGCGGCAGTACCACGTGGCGCATCGACTGGCTGGCACTCAGCCCCAGGGAACGGGCCGCTTCGCCTTGGCCACGGGCAATCGACTGCACGCCCGCGCGCACGATTTCCGCCACGTAGGCGCCGGTAAACAGCGACAGCGCAGCGATACCGGCGAACTCACGCGACAGGTTCAGCACCGTGCCGATAAAGAAGTAGAAAATGAAGATCTGTACCAAAAGCGGCGTGCCTCGCACCAGTTCGACGTAGATCGTCGACAGATCGCGCAAGGTCGGGTTGTTCGACAACCGACACAAACCGGTCGCCAGGCCGATGAACAGGCCCAATACCCCCGACACCAGAGACAGCCACAGGGTGGTCCACAAGCCCCACATCAACGGGCCCAACGCCCAATGCCGGGTCACGCCAATCACATCGCCTTCGGCCACATCGTCGCCACGGGCTACTTGCAGGCTGTTTTCGGCCACCGTCAGGTGCTGCTCGGCGCCTGCATCGTTACGCAGGGTGACTTCAGCCACGTCGCCCTTGCGCACCAACTCGACCACCGTGGAAATATCCGCCGCGCGCTTGGACTCTTCGGCCTGGTAGGCAAAGTATTGCGGCACACGGTTCCAGCGCCATTCGTAGGACATCAGCGAGGTGGCGTAGTACAACGCGCCGGCCATGCCGACCAGCACCAGCACGGTCAGCAGGTGCCAGGGCCATTGGGCTTTTTTCTGTTTCATTGCGAGTTCCGGGAGGTGTATCGGCTGTCAGGCCGCCATCGCGGGCAAGCCCGCTCCCACCTTGGAATGCACTCCAACTGTGGGGGCGGGCTTGCCCGCGATGGGCGCGACGCGGTTGCTAGCTTATTCCATGTCCTTGAGCCACTCGGAGCTCTTGAACCACTTGTCATGGATGCGATCGTAGGTGCCGTCGTGCTTGATCTGGTGCAGGAAGTTGTTGATGAAGTTGATGCTGTCGTAGTCGCCCTTCTTCAAGCCGAATGCCAGGGGCTCATAGGTGAAGGGTTCTTCGAGGTATACCAGCTTGCCGTTGCCGACTTTTTTCTCGGCCACCACGTTGTACGGCGCGTCGTAGACAAAGGCATCGGCCTTGCCGTTGACCACGTCAAGCACACCTTCCTGCTCGTTGTCGTAGCCGTGGTACTTGGCCTTGGAGATCAGCTTCTTGGCCACCATCTCGCCGGTGGTGCCGAGCTTGGAGGTCAGACGGTACTTTTCGTCGTTCAGGTCTTTGTAGGACTTGATAGTGCCTTCCAGTTCCTTGCGGATCAGCAGGGTCTGGCCCACCACGATGAACGGTTCGCTGAAGTTCAGGCGCAGGTTGCGCTCCTGGGTCAGGGTCATGCCGCTGCCGATCATGTCGAACTTGCCGGTCAGGAACGCCGGGATGATCCCGTCGTAACCGGTAGAGACCAGTTCCAGCTTGACCCCCATGGACTTGGCTAGCGCCTTGAGCAGGTCGACTTCAAAACCAATGATTTCGCCGCGCTTGTTGGTCATCTCGAACGGCATGTAGGTCGGATCCATGCCGACTTTCAAGGTGCCGCGCTTGACCGCTTCGTCAATCGCCCCGGCCTGGGCCGTATTGACCGCCAGCAGGGCCGTCACGCCGAGCATCAGCATCGAAAGATACTTTTTCATCACCAAGTCCCCTGACTCATTTTATTTTGATGCGGGCCCCAGCAGGGCTGCACTATTTCTTCGGGGAGCGATGCTAACCCACTCGCCCACTGGCACAAAGGTCTAGCCGGGATTTGTTGGCTGATATGACAGAAAAACCCTACAAAAACCCGGAGAAAGCGCAGTTAGAGAGTTTGCCCTACTGGGCGCCCCCTGTATGAGTTATGTAAGAAGTTGTGACCGTCATTCGATCTCCGACAGCCAGTCCGTGTCCCGGAACCACTTGTCATGCAGCCGATCGTAGGTGCCGTCCTGGGCAATCTGATTAAGGAAGTGATTGATCCAGTTCAGGCTGTCGTAGTCGCCCTTCTTCAGCCCAAACGCCAGGGGTTCGTAGGTGAAGGGTTGCTCCAGGGCCAGCAGTTTGCGGTTTTGTGGCTTGGCCAGGGCGATTAGGTTATAGGGCGCATCATGGATAAACGCATCAACCCCACCGCTGACCACCTGGCGGACGCCTTCCTCCGCCGTGGCAACGCTCTGCAGTTGCGCAGCCCCCAGGAAGCGCCGCGCCGCCACTTCGCCCGTGGTGCCATCCGCCGCCGCAATCCGGTAGCCGGCTTCGTTCAAGTCTTCAATGCTGCTGACTTTGCCGGCCAGGCGCGGGTGAAGCAGCACGGTCTGGCCGACAATGATGAATGAATCACTGAAGTTGAGTTTGAGGTTGCGCTCCTGGGTCACGGTCATGCCACTGCCGATCAGGTCGAACCGGCCGGCCAGCAGGCCCGGGATCAGTTCGGTATAAGCCACCGGAACCCATTCCAGGGTCACCCCCAGGGCTTTGCCCATTTCTTCAAGCAGGTCTGCTTCGAAGCCGATGACCCGCCCCTGTTTGTCAGTCATTTCGAAAGGCACATAGTTGGGATCCGTCCCCACCTTCAAGACCCCGCGCCGCACGGCCTCATCAATCGCGCCTGCGTGTGCCATCTGCAGCTGTACCAACGCGACAATGCCCAGCAGCAGCATCGACCAGTAACCCTTGATCATGAAAAGCCCCTTTTTCATTACACAGCCGCACACCGGGCGTTGCGGGTTTAGCGCAAACCAGAGGCGGTCGATTCAGATTTGGGGGGCGATGCTAACCCACCGGCAGGCAGGGCAATACGCCTTGAACCAGGGTCTTTTGTATCGAAGTTAGAAGGGTGAAGCAGAAGCGACAAGCGCTGTAGGAGAGGCGTATCAAGCGCCCCCGAGACAGGTCTCGGGGGCGTCTGAATCAGGCAGGTTGCGCCTGGGATGACAGCGGTTGCAGCGGCAGCAGCGGCGCATGGGGGTCGGCCTTGACCGACTCGCGCCAGGCACCCAGCCATTCGGCATGCCCCTCGCTCCAGACTTGCTCATGCAGGCGTGCCAGGGCTACCGGGTCGCTGAGCAACGCCACGCGCTCGTTGTTGTTCAGGCCGGCAGGGCCGACTTTCAACGCATGCCGCACACGCTCGATACGCAGCCACTCGATCGGCTCTGCCTGACCATGTCGGGACGTTGCCAGGGCACAGGCCAGGGCATTCTGTTGCGGATCGACCACTGCCCGGATAAACCCGTCATTGAGTGCATGCCAACGGTTTTCGTGGGTATAGCGGTCGGTCGACAGCAGCGCCTGCGGCGGATTGTATTCCTCGGGGATCAGGAACAGGCTTTCGTCGCGGGACTTGAGGCCCAGATTGACCCGGCTGGAGATCACCGACACCGGGATCGACAGCATCAGCGAACCGACAATCGGCACCAGCCACCACAGGAAGCTGGGGTTCAACCACACCACCAGCAGCGCCCAGAAGAAGCCCAGCAAGGTCTGCGGACCGTGGCGCTTGACCGCCTCGCTCCAGGGCGTGGAGTCGTCGTCACGTTGCGGCGAGTTCCAGGTCGCGGCCCAGCCGAGGAACGCAGCGAGCACGAAACGGGTGTGGAAAATCATCCGTACCGGCGCCAGCAGCATGGAGAACAACATCTCCAGGAGCATCGACAAGGTCACCTTGAACTTGCCACCGAACTCTTTCGCGCCCTTGGCCCAGATCAGGATGATGCTCAGCAATTTAGGCAGGAACAGCAGCACGATGGTGGTGGAGAACAGCGCCACCGCCTTGTCCGGATGCCATTGTGGCCACAGCGGGTACAACTGGCGCGGCGCCATGAAGTACTGCGGCTCCATCAGGGTGTTGACCGCCAGCAGGGCCGTGGACAGCACCAGGAACAGGAACCACAACGGTGCCGACAGGTACGACATCACGCCGGTGAGGAATACCGCACGGTGTACCGGGTGCATGCCCTTGACCAGGAACAGGCGGAAGTTCATCAGGTTACCGTGGCACCAGCGACGGTCACGCTTGAGCTCGTCCAGCAGGTTGGGCGGCAGTTCTTCGTAGCTGCCCGGCAAGTCGTAGGCAATCCACACGCCCCAGCCGGCACGGCGCATCAGCGCAGCTTCAACGAAGTCGTGGGAAAGAATCGAACCGGCGAACGCACCTTTGCCGGGCAACGGCGCCAGGGCGCAGTGCTCGATAAACGGCTTCATGCGGATGATCGCGTTGTGGCCCCAGTAGTGGGATTCGCCCAACTGCCAGAAGTGCAGGCCGGCGGTGAACAGCGGGCCGTAGACGCGGGTGGCGAACTGCTGCATGCGTGCATACAGGGTGTCCATGCCCGAGGCACGTGGCGCGGTCTGGATGATCCCGGCGTCCGGCGTGGCTTCCATCAGGCGCACCAGGCTGGTCAGGCATTCGCCGCTCATCACGCTGTCGGCGTCGAGGACCACCATGTACTTGTAGTCACCGCCCCAGCGACGGCAGAAGTCGTCGAGGTTGCCGCTCTTGCGTTTGACGCGACGGCGACGGCGGCGATAGAAAATCTTGCCAAAACCACCGGCTTCGCGGCACACGTCGAGCCAGGCTTGCTGTTCGGCGATGCAGATATCGGCGTCGTTACTGTCACTGAGCACGAAGAAATCGAAGCGGTCCAGATCGCCAGTGGCAGCGACCGACTCAAAGGTCGCACGCAAGCCGGCAAACACCCGGGGCACGTCTTCGTTGCAGATCGGCATCACCAGCGCGGTACGGGCCTCTTTCGGGATCGGCTCGTCGCCGGCGCTTTTGCCGGAGATCCGGTACTTGTCGTGACCGGTAAGCAGTTCAAGGAAGCCCATCAGCGCGGTCCAGAAACCTGCCGAAACCCAGCAGAATAGAATCCCGAACATGATCAGGATGCTGGTTTGCAGGGCGTAGGGCAGGACCTGGGTAGCGGTTTGCAGCAGGGTCTGGTTGCGCACCTCGTCAAAGTCGACGAAGGACCAGCCCTGGTAAGGCATGATGCCTTTCATGTACCAGCCGGCCACAATCGTCTGGCCGAGCATCAGCACCAGCAGGATATAGCGGCGGATCGAACCGACCGTGCGCCAGCGCGCAGCCGGCAGCACGCGCTCGTCTTTCGGCGGCGCTGGGGGGTTGCTGCGGCCGGTCAGCCGGCGCCAGCCACGCACCAGGATATTGGTGCGCCAAGGCTCGGGCACCACTTTGGTACGGCGGATCGGCGGCGTGGCCTTGAGGCAAACCCGACCGCTGGCGTCGAGCACCAGCATTTCGGCTTCCTCTAGCTCCTCGGCAGTGTTGAGGGTCAGCCGGCGGCCAACCGACGCCTGCGCGGCGTCCACCGGTGCGTCAAAGGTCGACGACGACAGGCGCTCGTGCAGTTCGGAGAAGGACTTGCAGCCCGCCAGTTCGGCGCGCTGCTCGTCGGTCATCGGAAGATGCGCCAGGTACTCGGCAAGAGTCTCTGGCTGGACTTGAGAGTTACTCATCGGCAGGCAACTGATTGCTCCAGGTTTCGGTCAGGACTTGTTCTGTCTTGACTGGCTCCGGAGTGGCTGGGGCAGCTTCTGGCTGCTTGTCTTGCTTGTCCTTGGCGTCTTTCTTGGCCTGTTTCTCGTGTTGCTTGGCCAAGACTTTGTCAGCCTTCAGGACTTGGGTGGAAGCCTGCTCTGGCTCAGGCTTGACGATGTCCTGGACCAGGGCCGCACGCATTTCGGTCGGCTTGCCTGCATCCTTGATCTTCAAGCGCAGGGTCAGGCGCCAGCCTTTGGTGTGCGGGTTGTAGCGCACGCTGTTTTCCACGACTTCGCCGTTTTCGCCGACGCTGACCTGGCTGCGCACCGCCGCATCGGGCTTCAGGGCCTTGAGGGACGGGCCTTCGAAGTCCACCAGATAGGCCACGCTGCCGTCTGGCTGGCGGATCAGGTTGGACTGTTTCACATCACCGGTAGAACGCAGGGTCTGTTTGACCCAGGCACTGTCCGGCGAGTGGAACGGTGCATCGTTGAGAGTCCAGTGCAGACGGTAGGCGATATCCAGCGGCTCGCCGGGCTTAGGCAGTTCGGCCGGGCTCCAGAAGGCAACGATGTTGTCGTTGGTTTCATCGGCGGTCGGAATCTCTACCAGATCCACGGAACCCTTGCCCCAGTCGCCTTCAGGCTCGATCCAGGCGCTTGGGCGCTTGTCGTAGTTGTCGTCGAGGTCTTCGTACTGGCTGAAGTTGCGACCACGCTGCAACAGGCCGAAACCACGTGGGTTTTCTACCGAGAAGTTGCTGACCGACAGGTGTTTTGGGTTGTTCAGCGGGCGCCAGATCCACTCGCCGTTACCGGCATGGATCGACAGGCCGCTGGAGTCGTGCAGTTCACGACGGTAGTTGAGCACTTTGGACGGCTGGTTGGCGCCGAACAGGAACATGCTGGTCAGCGGGGCAACGCCCAGCTTGCTGACCTTGTCACGCAGGAACATCTGCGACTTGACGTCGACAATGGTGTCGGTGCCCGGGCGCAGGATCAGGCGGTAGGCGCCAGTGGCCCGCGGCGAATCCAGCAAGGCGAAGATCACCAGGTGCTTGTCGCCCGGCTTTGGACGCTCGATCCAGAACTCGGTGAAACGCGGGAACTCTTCGCCGGACGGCAGCGCGGTATCAATCGCCATGCCACGGGCGGACAGGCCATAGACCTGGTCCTTGCCCACGACGCGGAAATAGCTGGCGCCGAGCATGGTCATGATTTCGTCTTGCTTGTCGTCCTTGTTGATCGGGTACAGCACGCGAAAGCCGGCATAACCCAGCTGATCGGTGGCTTTAGGATCAAACTTGACGTCGCCGAAATCGAAACGAGTCGGGTCGTACTTGATTTCCTGGACGTCGGTCGCGGTGATTTCGTTGATCTTCACCGGCGTGTCGAAGTGCATGCCCTGGTGATAGAAGGACAGCTTGAACGGAGTTTTCTGCTCGGCCCACTCGGCTTTTTCATTGCGGAAACGAATTTTCTGGTAGTCAGCGAACTTCATTTCGCGGAATTCGTTCGGCAGATTGCTGCGCGGGGCTTCGTATTTCTGCCCGGCCAGCTCTTTTGCCTTGGCCGACACATCGTCCAGGCTGAATGCCCACAGTTGACCCGCGCCGAACAGGCAAAACAGGGCGGAGCCCGTCACCAGTGCGTTTCGTAACCGTTTGGCAGACAATTTTGGTGCATTACAGGGACTAACAATCACGAGCAACCCTCGCCGAAAACAGATCAAAAAACCAACGGCCAGCTATCTATATGCCAGGTTGGCGAGCATTGTTCCGACTCCGATGGGGCTAAATGATTCCCCAAGGGCGACCGGACAAGTCTCTACCTAAATCAAAAATGGACCAATTTACGCTGATCCCCGTAGCGCGCGATTATCTAGTAGCCCGTGAGATAACGCAGCAGGGTCAGCCAAGTATTTGTAGCGAAAACTTGCGTTTTTGCGCATTAAAAGTCGTTTTTCATACAATCAGGTCTGTAAAAGGAAGGTGACCGGCCCGTCATTGACCAAATGCACCTGCATATCCGCGCCAAAACGCCCCGACGCCACCGTGCCATGCAATTGTTGCGCTTGTGACAACAAGTGCTCAAAAAGCGCCTCGCCCAACGCCGGTGGCGCCGCGGTGGAGAAGCTGGGACGCAGGCCGCTTTTGGTATCGGCTGCCAGGGTGAACTGGGACACCAGCAGCAAACCACCGCCAATGTCCTTCAACGACAGGTTCATCTTGCCCTCGTCGTCACTGAACACCCGGTAGTTAAGCAGCTTATGCAACAACTTGTCGGCACTGGCGGCGGTATCTGAAGGTTCAACGGCCACCAGTACCAGCAAACCCTGGTCTATCGCGCCCACCACTTGCCCCGCCACCTCGACCCGGGCGCCACGCACCCGTTGCAAAAGGCCCTTCATGCTTCTTCAGGGGGCAGATCAAGCAGGCGTCGTGCCATCTCGCCCGCCGCACGCACCAGCGCATCGGTGATGCCCGGCTCGGACGCCGCGTGGCCCGCCTCGCGGATCACCTGCAACTCACTGTTCGGCCAGGCCTGGTGCAGCTCCCAGGCATTATCCAGCGGGCAGATCATATCGTAGCGGCCATGCACGATGATCCCCGGCAGATGGGCGATCTTGTGCATATCGCGAATCAGCTGGTTGGGCTCCAGGAACGAGTTATTGGTGAAGTAGTGGCACTCGATGCGCGCAATCGACAACGCGCGCTGGGGCTCGGAGAAGCGCTCGATCAACTGCGGGCTGGGGCACAGGCCGAGCATGCGGCCTTCCCAGGTGGACCAGGCCTTGGCGGCATGCATCTGGGCGATCTGGTCATTGCCAGTCAGGCGCTTGTGGTAGGCGCTGATCATGTCGTGGCGCTCTTCCACCGGGATTGGCGCGATGTAGTCCTGCCAGTAGTCCGGGAACAGGCGGCTCGCGCCGGCCTGGTAGAACCACTGGATATCCTGGGGGCGGGCCAGGAAGATGCCGCGCACAATCAGGCCAAGCACGCGATCAGGGTGGGTTTGTGCATAGGCCAGGGCCAGGGTCGAGCCCCAGGAACCACCGAACAGCACCCATTTTTCAATCCCCAGGTGCTCGCGAATGCGCTCAAGGTCGGCAACCAGGTCCCAGGTGGTGTTGTTTTCCAGGCTGGCCCGCGGAGTGGAGCGCCCGCAGCCGCGCTGGTCAAAGGTGACGATGCGGTACAGGTTCGGATCGAAATAGCAGCGGCTATTGGCATCGCAGCCGGCGCCGGGACCGCCATGGATGAAGACCACGGGCAAACCTTGCGGGGAACCACTTTCGTCGACATACAGCGTATGGGTTTCATCGACGGCCAGATCGTGCCGGACGTAGGGTTTGATCTGCGGGTACAAAGTCTGCATTGCGCGCTCCGTAAGGGGTCGGGTCCATCCCTGGGGGGACGTCTATTATTTTGCCGTCTGGCATCATAAACCCGAATTGTGCAATGAGCATGTCCTTGAGGACTTAGACCTGTGTCAGTGATCAGCCAGGAAGGTTCGCGCACCACGTGTGGGAGCGGGCTTGCTCGCGATAGCGGCGGATCAGTCGACATATTGGGAACTGACAGACCGCCATCGCGGCGATGCGGCGACCTGACAAGCCCGCTCCCACATTTTGATCCTCGTTGACTCAGGTGTAGTGCTTCTGGCCCCACGCCAAGAACCCTTCCAGCAACTGCCTCAACACCACCCGCGTCGGCTCGGCCAGATCCTGTCGATACCTGAACGGCTCAAACTCCTCCATGTACGTGCACTGCCCCAACTCCAACTGCACCGCATGAATATCCTGCGCCGGGTTGCCGTAGTGCCGGGTGATATGCCCGCCCTTGAAGCGCCCGTTCAGCACATGGCTGTAGTGCGGATGCGCCGCGCAGATGGCTTCCAACTGGCTGGCCAACTGGGGGTCGCAGGCGGCGCCGTTGAAGGTACCGAGGTTGAAGTCCGGTAGCTTGCCGTCGAACAGGTGTGGGATCACCGAGCGGATCGAGTGGGCGTCGAACAGCAGCGCGTAGCCGAATTCGGCCTTGAGCCGCGCCAGTTCCTGTTGCAGGGTCTGGTGATAAGGCGTCCAGATCTGCTCCAGATAGGTCGCCCGCTCCGCCTTCGACGGCTCCTTGCCTTCACTAAACAACGGCACGCCATCAAACAGCGTCGCGGGAAACAGGCCGGTGGTCGCCCCGGCATACAGCGGCTTGTCGTCCGACGGCCGGTTCAAGTCGATGACAAACCGCGAATACTCGGCCGCCAGGGTGCTGGCCCCCAGCTCTGCAGCAAAATCGTACAGCGTAGGGATATGCCAGTCGGTATCCGGCAGGCTTTGCGCCTCGGGGATCAGGCCCGCTGCAACCGCAGGCGTCAGGCGCAGGCCGGCGTGGGGCATGCTGATCAGCAGCGGTGTGCGGCCTTGTTTGAAGTTCAGAACCTTATCCACAGCAGTACTCCTTACTCACAAAGGCAACCTTACACATCGACGTCGACGCCATGGCGCACGACGCGTTTATCCAACTCGCCACCCAGCCAGTAGGCCAGGTCGGCGGGGCGGTCGATCTGCCAGGCGACAAAATCCGCGACCTTGCCCACTTCCAGCGAGCCATGGGTGTCGCCCATGCCCAACGCCGTGGCGGCATGCCGGGTAACACCGGCCAGGGCTTCTTCCGGGGTCATGCGGAACAGGGTGCAGGCCATGTTCAGCATCAGCCGCACGGACAAGGCCGGCGAGGTGCCGGGGTTGAGGTCGCTGGCAATGGCGATCTTCACCCCGTGCTTGCGCAAGGCGTCCATCGGCGGCAACTGGGTTTCGCGCAAAAAGTAGAATGCGCCCGGTAGCAACACGGCAACGGTACCGGCGGCGGCCATGGCGATGGCGTCTTCTTCGGTCATGAACTCCAGGTGATCCGCCGACAGCGCCTGATACCGCGCCGCCAGGCTGGAGCCGTGCAGCGACGACAGTTGCTCAGCGTGCAGCTTTACCGGCAACCCCAAGCGCTGCGCGACCTTGAACACGCGCTCTACCTGCTCGGTGGAAAACGCCAGGTATTCGCAGAACGCATCCACCGCATCCACCAACCCTTCTGCTGCCAGGGTCGGCAGCATCTCGTTGCAGATGTGCTCGATGTAGTCGTCGGCGCGATCCTTGTACTCCGGTGGCAACGCATGGGCCGCCAGGCACGTGGCGCGCACGCTGACCGGCAGCTCCTGGCCCAGGCGCCGGGCCACCCGCAGCATCTTGCGCTCATTGGCCAGGTCCAGGCCGTAGCCGGACTTGATCTCCACCGTGGTCACGCCATCGCGCAGCAAACTGCGCAGGCGCTTGCGGCTGCTGTCGAACAGCTCTTCCTCGGTCGCCGCACGGGTGGCACGAACGGTGCTGGCAATTCCACCGCCGGCCGCCGCGATCTCGGCGTAGCTCACGCCTTGCAGGCGCTGCTCGAATTCGCCGCTGCGGTTGCCGCCAAATACCGTGTGGGTATGGCAGTCGATCAGCCCCGGCGTGACCCACGCCCCTTGCAAGTCATGGGTCTGCGCGTAGTCGCCAGGCGGCAGCTCGGCACGGGGACCGATCCACTCGATCAGCGAACCGGCCGTGACCATGGCGCCATCCTCGATGATCGAGTACTCGCCCCGGGCCATGGTTGCGATGTGGCAGTGTTGCCAAAGCGTTTTCATCAACGCCTCCCTAAGTTATCGGTGAGACAAAGCCGGGTCGTAATTGACCTTGGCCGCTTGCCCGGCTGCGGGCTTGACCCACAGCAGGTAGGCGAGGACCAGCAACACGATCCATACGGCGCCCACCAGCAGCGCGGCCTGGGTGTCCGGGAAGTAGCCCAGCACACCAAAAATAAACAGCATGAACACAATGGCCGCCGCCGGCGCATAGGGCCAGAACGGTACCGGGAATTTCAGTTCGGCGATCTGCGCCTTGGTCATCGAGCGGCGCATCGCCACCTGCGTGACCAGGATCATCAGCCACACCCACACGGTAGCGAAGGTGGCAATCGAGGCAATCACCAGGAACACGTTTTCCGGGATCAGGTAGTTCAACACCACGCCGCCCAGCAGCGCTGCGCCCATCACCACCACGGTCATCCACGGCACACCGTGGCGCGACAGTTGCGCAAAGCCCTTGGGCGCCTGCCCTTGCTGGGCCAGGCCGTACATCATGCGGCCGGCGCCGAAGATGTCACTGTTGATGGCCGAGACGGCCGCCGAGATCACCACAATATTGAGGATGGTCGCCGCCGAGCCAATCCCCAGGTTGCTGAAGATCTGCACGAATGGGCTGCCCTGGCTGCCGATCTGCGGCCACGGGTAGATGGCCATCAGCACAAACAGGGTCAGCACGTAGAACAGCAGGATGCGCAGCGGTACCGCGTTGATCGCCTTGGGGATCACCCGTTGCGGGTCCTTGGCTTCACCGGCAGTGATGCCGATGATCTCGATGCCGCCAAAGGCAAACATCACCACCGCAAACGAGGCAATCAGGCCGCCCAGGCCATTGGGCATGAAGCCACCGTGGGCCCACAGGTTGCTCAACCCGCTGGCCGGTGCGTCAGCCGCCGAATGCACGCCGAACAGCATGATGCCGAACCCGCCAAGGATCATCGCGACAATCGCGCCGACCTTGAGCAACGACAGCCAGAACTCCATTTCGCCGAACACCTTGACGTTGCACAGGTTCAGCCCGCCGATCAGTAGGACGATGCCGAGCACCCAGACCCAGCGTGCGACCTCGGGAAACCAGAAGCCCATGTAGATGCCGAAGGCGGTGACGTCCGCCAGGCAGACGATGATCATTTCAAAAGCGTAGGTCCAACCGAGGATAAAACCGGCCATCGGGCCCAGGTAAGTGCTGGCGTACTGGCCGAACGAGCCGGACACCGGATTGTGCACGGCCATTTCGCCGAGGGCGCGCATCACCATAAATACGGCGGCGCCGCCGATCAGGTAGGCCAGCAACACCGCCGGGCCGGCCATTTGGATCGCCGAGGCAGAACCGTAGAACAGCCCGGTGCCGATCGCCGACCCCAGTGCCATGAAGCGAATATGGCGGGCGGTCAGTCCGCGTTTGAGACCTTGTGCTTGCTGGTGCATTTCTCGTCCCTAATTATTGTTATCCAGAGAGAATCCGAACCTATGGGCGACCCCATGCGGGAGCCAACTCCCACACAGGATCGGTGTGCTGCTTACAGGCTTGGCAGCAGCTTGGCCGGCACCAACTCGTTCAGGCAGCGGCTGGCCAACAGTTCGCTGGCGGCGTTGATATCCGGGGCGAAGAAGCGGTCCTTGTCGTAGAACCCCACTTTGGCGCGCAGGATCCCACGGGCCTTTTCCAGCTTGGGCGAGGTTTTCAGGCCATCGCGCAGGTCCAGGCCCTGGCAGGCGGCCAGCCATTCCACTGCGAGCACCCCCCGGGTATTTTCAGCCATTTCCCACAGGCGCTTGCCGGCAGCCGGCGCCATCGACACGTGGTCTTCCTGGTTGGCCGACGTCGGCAGGCTGTCGACGCTATGGGGATGGGACAACGCCTTGTTCTCGCTGGCCAACGCCGCTGCCGTCACCTGGGCAATCATGAAACCGGAGTTGACCCCGCCATTGCCCACCAGGAACGGCGGCAATTGCGACATGTGCTTGTCCATCATCAACGAGATACGGCGCTCGCTCAGGGAGCCGATTTCAGCAATGGCCAGGGCCATGTTGTCGGCGGCCATCGCCACCGGTTCGGCGTGGAAGTTACCGCCGGAGATCACATCGCCTTCGGCGGCGAATACCAGCGGGTTATCCGATACCGCGTTGGCTTCGACCACCAACACTTCGGCCGCCTGGCGGAACTGGGTCAGGCAGGCGCCCATGACTTGCGGCTGGCAGCGCAGGGAGTACGGGTCTTGCACTTTGTCGCAGTTCTGGTGGGACTGGGACACCTGGCTGCTTTCACCGAGCAGGTCGCGATAGGCGGCGGCCGAGTCGATCTGCCCACGCTGGCCACGGGCTGCATGGATGCGCGCGTCGAACGGCGAGCGCGAGCCCAGCACCGCTTCCACGGTCAGGCCGCCACAGGCGATGGCGGCGGCGAACAGGTCTTCGCCTTCGAACAAGCCACGCAGGGCGTAGGCCGTGGAGACCTGGGTGCCATTGAGCAGCGCCAGGCCTTCCTTGGCAGCCAGGGTCAGCGGCGTGAGGCCGGCGACTTTCAGCGCTTCGGTCGCCTCCAGCCACTCACCTTTGTAACGCGCCTTGCCTTCGCCCAACAGCACCAGGGACATATGGGCCAGCGGCGCCAAGTCACCGGACGCGCCCACCGAGCCCTTGAGCGGGATATGCGGGTAGACCTCGGCGTTGATCAAGGCGATCAGCGCGTCGATCACCTGCCGGCGAATCCCGGAGAAACCGCGGCTCAGGCTGTTGACCTTGAGCACCATCACCAAACGCACCAGCGCATCGCTGATCGGCTCGCCGACGCCGGCCGCGTGGGACAACACCAGGGAACGCTGGAGGTTTTCCAGGTCTTCGCTGGCGATACGGGTCGAGGCCAGCAGGCCGAAACCGGTGTTGATGCCATAGGCGGTGCGGTTCTCGGCGAGAATCTGCTCGACACAGGCCACACTGGCTTCGATCTGCGCCGAGGCGCTGTCATCCAGGCTGAGGGTTACCGGCTGCTGGTAGATGGCCCGCAGTTGGGCAAGGGTCAGTTGGCCTGGAATCAGATTTAGCGCAGTCACATTCATGCTCCTTTTGAAATAGGGTTCAGTGCAAATTCGGTAAAGCGTGGTTCAACAAATCGGTGTTCTTGAGCAGCGCCGCCGTGGTCGCGATGTCCGGCGCCAACCAACGGTCCTGCTCATAGGCCGGGACGTGCTCGCGCAGCAGGCGCCAGGCGGTGTGGGTGCCGGCGCCGAAGCCTTGTGCCTTGAGGAACTCAAAGGCCTGGGCCGCCAGCAGGTATTCGATGGCGAGGATCTGGGTGAGGTTTGCCAACACTGAGTGCAGCTTGAGCGCGGCGTTGGTGCCCATGCTCAGGTGGTCTTCCTGCAGGCCCGAGGTGACGAAGTTGTCGAGCACTGCCGGCTGCGCCAGTTGGCGATTCTGCCCACAGAGGGAAGCGGCGACGTACTGCACGATCATCATCCCCGAGTTGACCCCGGGGTTACTCACCAGGAATGCCGGCAAGCCGCTGACGTGGGGGTTGATCAGGCGGTCCAGGCGGCGCTCGGCGATGGAGCCGATTTCCGCCATGGCGATGGCCAGCATATCCGCCGCCAGCGCCACGGACTGGCCGTGGGGGTTGGCCTGGGACACCACGCGGTAGTTGTCCGGCGTGCCCAGCAGCAGTGGGTTGTCGGTGGCACCGTTGAGTTCGGTTTCGATCTGCCGGGTGGCGTGCTCCAGTTGATCGCGGGCGGCGCCGTGGACCTGGGGGATCGAACGGATGCTCAGCGCGTCCTGGGTACGAATGCCACGGCTGGCGGCAATCACCTCGCTGCCCTCGAGCAGGGCCCGCAGGTTACTGCCGACCTGCTGCATGCCGGGGTGTGGCTTGAGGGCGATGATCTGCTCGTCGAAGGCGTCGATCTGCCCGCGCTGTGCTTCAAAACTCATGGCGCCGATCACATCGGCCCATTGCAGCAAGTGGTGGGCATCGGCCAGGGCCAGGCAGCTCAGGCCACTCATGCATGGCGTGCCATTGACCAGGCACAGGCCGTCCTTGGCGCCGAGCACCACCGGCTGCAGGCCTTCGGCGGCCAGCGCCGCCTGGGCCGTCACAATCTGGCCGCGATAGCTGACATTTCCCACACCCAGCAGGGCAATGCCGATATGGGCCATGTGGGTCAGGTAGCCCACCGAGCCCTGGGACGGCACATGCGGGGTGATGCCATGGTTGAGCAGCGCCAGCAGCGAATGCACCACCTGCGGATGCAGGCCGGACTTGCCCTGGCTGAAGTTGATGATGGCCGCGCAGATGATCGCGCGGGTCTGTTCATCACTCAGCGGCGCGCCCACACCACAGGCGTGGCTGAGCAAGGTGTTGCGCGACAGTTGGCTCAGTTGCTCGCCCTTGAGTGACACATTGCACAAGGCACCCAGGCCGGTGTTGACGCCATAGGCCCGCTCGCCGCTGGTGACGATGCGTTGCACGATGGCCTGGGCATTGTCGATCCGCGCCCAGGCCGGGCCCGACAGCTCCAGTTCGGCGCCGAAGCGCGCGACGGCAACCACGTCCTGCCAGTGCAGGGGGGTGTCGGCGATGATGATTTTTTTAGCCTGGGACATCTTCATACCTTCTTCAAATTTTTGCGGCCTTGCCGGCCTCATCGCGGGCAAGCCCGCTCCCACATTTGGAATGCGTTCCCCTGTGGGAGCGGGCTTGCTCGCGAAGAGGCCAGCCAACTCACCACAAACCCCCGCTCAGACCACCGCCGCCCGCCGCTGAACAAACCGGTCCACATACTCATCCGCCGGCGAATGCAAGATCTCCCGCGGCGTGCCGACCTGGATCAGCTTGCCGTCCTTGAGGATCGCGATGCGGTTGCCGATGCGCACGGCCTCATCCAGGTCGTGGGTGATAAACACGATGGTCTTGTGCAGGGTCATTTGCAGTTCCAGCAACTGGTCCTGCATCTCGGCGCGGATCAGTGGGTCAAGGGCGCTGAACGCCTCGTCCATCAGGATGATGTCGGTGTCGGCCGCCAGGGCCCGGGCCAGGCCCACGCGCTGGCGCATGCCGCCCGACAACTGGTGCGGGTATTTGTTTTCGTAGCCCTTCAGGCCCACGGTTTCGATCCAGTGCAATGCACGCTCGGTGCACACTGGTTTGGTTTCACCGCGCACTTTCAGGCCATAGGCGACGTTGTCCAGCACGCTCTTGTGGGGCAGCAGGCCGAAGCTCTGGAACACCATGCTGATCTTGTGCCGGCGGAACTGGCGCAGGGCTTCCATATCCAGTTGCAGGATGTCTTCGCCGTCCACCAGGATCGCGCCGCTGGTGGGGTCGATCAGGCGGTTGAAGTGGCGCACCAGGGTGGACTTGCCGGAACCCGACAGGCCCATGATCACAAAGATCTCGCCGGTACCGATGCTCAGGGACAGGTCATTCACGCCCACCACACAACCGGTCTGTGCCAGCACCTGGTCCTTGGTCTGGCCTTGGCCAATAAGCGCCAGGGCTTCCTGCTCACGCGCCCCGAAAATCTTGAATACGTTTTTCACTTCGATCTTGCTGACAGTAGTCATTTGCTCGCCTCATGCCGTGGACGACCATAGGCCTGGGTAATGCGGTCGATGACCACTGCGAGAATCACAATCGCCAGGCCAGCCTCCAGGCCGCGCCCGACGTTAAGGGTCTGGATGCCCACCAATACATCTTCACCCAAGCCACGGGCGCCGATCATCGAGGCGATCACCACCATCGACAGGGCCATCATGGTGGTCTGGTTGATCCCGGCCATGATGCTCGGCAGGGCCAGCGGCAGTTGCACGCCAAACAGTTGCTGCCAGCGGTTGGCGCCGAAGGCATTGATGGCTTCCATCACTTCCCGGTCCACCTGGCGAATGCCCAGGTCGGTCAGGCGAATCAGTGGCGGCGCGGCGTAGATCACCGTGGCGAAAATCGCCGGCACCTTGCCCAGGCCAAACAGCATCAGTACCGGGATCAGGTACACGAAGCTGGGCATGGTCTGCATGATGTCCAGCAGCGGCATCAACACCGAGCGCAGGCGATTGCTGCGCGCCGAGAGAATGCCCAGGGGAATGCCGATCAGCACCGAGATCACCGTGGCCACCATCATCAGCGCCAGGGTCTGCATCAGCTTGTCCCACAGGCCGACCGCACCCACCAGGAACAACAGGCCGACGATCACCGCCGTGGTCAGCACCTTGCGGGTGGCGTGCCAGGCAACGCCGCCGACTATCGCCAGCATCAGCCACCAGGGTGCCGCGCGTAGCAGGCCTTCCAGGTTGACGATGGCCCACAGCAAAGTGTCGGAGATCTGCCGGAACACATCGCCGTAATTGGTCACCAGTGCATCGACCCAACCGTTGACCCAGTCGGCGATGGAAAACGTAAAACTCTCAGGAAACATAACGTGCTCTCGATCCAGTGGAGTGTGGCCGGGTGCCCGGCTGCCTGTTCAGGGTAGCCGGGGGCACTGGGCCTACAAGGCCGCGTCGATTTTCTTGGCTGCGTCTTCACTGACCCAGGCGTGCCATACCTGCGGGTGCTCCTTGAGGAAGATCTTCGCCAGCTTCGCCGAGTCAATGCGCTCTTTGCTCATACGCGCCAGGTTCTGATTGAGCAGGTCTATGGGCAGGTTGACCTTCTCCAGCACCGCCACCAGTTCCGGGGCCTGCTCGTAGAAAGTCTTGGACAGGCCGACCTTGATGGTCACGCGTTTATCCACACCGGGTTTTTCGTCGAGTTTGACCAGGTCCACCTGGCCCATCAGCGGCGTCGGCGACCAGTAGTAGAACAGGATCGGCTCGCCACGCTTGTAGCTCGACAGCACCGCCGCATCCAGCGCCGGGCCGGTGCCAGGGCGGAAGTTGGTGTAGGAACTTTCCAGGCCATAGCTCTTGAGCATTTCGCTGTTGTCCAGCTCGCAGGTCCAGCCGGCCGGGCAGTTGTAGAAGCGGCCTTTGGCGGGCTCTTCCTGGTCCTTGAACACCGCAGAATACTTGGCCAGGTCGGCGATGTTTTTCAGGTCCGGGGCCTTGGCTTCGAGTTTGCGCTTGGCGTCGCCTTCGATCACATAGCGCGGCACGTACCAGCCTTCAACCGCACCGACCACAGGGGCGCCGACACCCACGACCTTGCCGGCCTTCTCGGCCTTGTTCCACACTTCGCTACGGCCAACCCACTCTTCGGCGAAGATCTGGATATCGTTGCTGCCCAGGGCGTTTTCCATGGTGATGGAATTGCCCGGCAGGCTATCGGTTTTGCAGTCGTAGCCTTTTTCCAGGACCACTTGCAGGACGTCGGTCAGCAACATGCCGCTTTCCCAGTTCAGGCCGGCGAACTTCACCGGTTTGCCCGACTCGCACCAGCCGGCCGCCTGGGTGGCGCCAGCACTGGCCAGCAGGCCGGCGGCGAACAATGGGGTCAGCAGGGTCTTATGCATTCTCATTATGTGACGCTCCCAATCATGAAATGGATTACGGCAGTCAAAAGGCATCCTGCCTTGTCCACGTCCCATCAGGCTTGTGTAATCAGCCCGTTGTTTTTAGGGGTAGCTATAGCTGTAGCGCCCTGCTCTATCGGCAAAATCAGTCGTTCAGGCATTGCGCCGTGCCATTTTTTTGCACACACGTAATACAGGGCGGCGGGCAGTACCAGGCCGATGATCCAGGAAATATCCACCCCGCCCAGGCTGGCCACCAGGGGCCCGGTGTAGAACTTGGTGGCGATGAACGGCAACTGCACCAGCACCCCGAACACATAGACGCTGATACCCAGCAGGTTCCAGCGGCCGTAGCGACCGTTCGGATCGGCCAGTGCCGGCACGTCATAGCGGTCGCGGGTGATGCAGTAGTAGTCCACCAGGTTGATCGCGCTCCAGGGTGTAAAGAACGCCAGCAAAAACAGGATGAAGGACTTGAACGCACTGAGGAACGAGTGCTGGCCGAGCAGCGCGATCAGGGTCGCCGCACCGACGATCAGCAGCACGAAAACCAGGCGCTGCAGGCGCGTGACCTCCATGCGCCCACGAAAGCCGCTGACGATGGTCGCAATGCACATAAAGCTGCCGTAGGAGTTCAGCGTGGAGATGGTGACCTTGCCGAATGCGATGCTGAAGTACAGCAATGCCGCCGTGGCCCCCGTGCCGCCCAGACCTACGATGTAGGCCACTTCGTTACCGGCAAATTGCCCGTTGGACATCGCAGCGGCAAACACGCCGAGGATCATCGCCACCTGGGCGCCAATGACCGAACCTGCGCCTGCGGCCAGAAAGGTTTTCACCGAGGACGTGTTGCGCGGCAGGTAGCGGGAATAGTCAGCCACATAAGGCCCAAAGGCGATTTGCCAGGAGGCCGCGAGCGACACCGCGAGCAGGAAGCTGCTCCAGCTGAAGTGGCGGATTTGCAGGAGCGCGCCAACGTCGGTCTGGCTCATCAGACGGCTGAACAGGTAGACAAAGGCAATCACCCCAATGACGCTGGCGACACGGCCGATGAAATGGATCACCCGGTAACCGAGCACCGTGACCAGCACGATGACACTGGCGAAAATCAGAATGCCAACGCTGTCGCTGACCCCAAACAACTGGCCCAGCGCCTGGCCGGACAGCACGGTCCCGGTGGCGGTGAAACCGAGGTACATCAAACACACCAGCACAATCGGGATGGCTGCGCCATACACACCGAACTGCACCCGGCTGGAAATCATCTGCGGCAGGCCAAGCCTGGGCCCTTGCGCCGCATGCAACGCCATCACGCCGCCGCCCAGCAGTTGACCGATCAACAGACCGATCAACGACCAGAACACATCACCGCCCAGCACCACGGCCAGGGCCCCGGTGACAATCGCGGTGATTTGCAGGTTGGCGCCCATCCACAGGGTGAACTGGCTCAATAGACGACCGTGTCTTTCCGCTTCCGGGATGTAGTCGATCGAACGCCTTTCGATCAACGGGGTGGAGCTTGCACGCGCGTCTTTTGCAGCCATGGGTGTTCAACCTCTAATGGATTGTTTTCGGTGGTGCGGCTCAAACATGTTTCAAATACACAGCAGGTCAAATGTGGGAGCTGGCTTGCCTGCGATTGCATCACTGTGGCCTGCCTGACAGACCCAGTCGCCCGCATCGCAGGTAAGCCAGCTCCCACAGAAACCGAGCCAGGCGTTACTTGATCATTGGCAGGTTCAGGCCCTGCTCCTTGGCGCAATCAATCGCGATCTGGTAACCCGCATCAGCATGACGCATCACCCCGGTGGCCGGGTCGTTGTGCAGCACGCGGGCAATACGCTCGGCGGCTTCGTCGGTGCCGTCGCAGACGATGACCATGCCGGAGTGCTGGGAGAAGCCCATGCCCACGCCGCCACCGTGGTGCAGCGAAACCCAGGTCGCGCCGCTGGCGGTGTTGAGCAGGGCATTAAGCAGCGGCCAGTCGGACACGGCATCGGAACCGTCCTGCATGGATTCGGTTTCGCGGTTGGGGCTGGCCACCGAGCCGGAGTCCAGGTGGTCACGGCCGATCACCACCGGCGCCGACAGTTCGCCGCTGCGTACCATTTCGTTGAATGCCAGGCCGAGCTTGGCGCGTTGGCCCAGGCCAACCCAGCAGATGCGCGCCGGCAGGCCCTGGAAACTGATGCGCTCGCGGGCCATGTCCAGCCAGTTGTGCAGGTGGGCGTCGTCGGGGATCAGCTCTTTGACCTTGGCGTCGGTCTTGTAGATGTCCTGCGGGTCGCCCGACAGTGCCGCCCAACGGAACGGGCCGATGCCACGGCAGAACAGCGGGCGGATGTAGGCCGGTACAAAGCCTGGGAAGTCGAAGGCATTTTCCACGCCTTCTTCCTGCGCCATCTGACGGATGTTGTTGCCGTAGTCGAAGGTCGGTACGCCCATCTTCTGGAAGTCCAGCATCGCCTTGACGTGTACGGCCATCGACTGCTTGGCGGCCTTGATCACGGCAGCCGGTTCGGTCTTGGCACGGGCGCGGTACTGCTCCCAGGTCCAGCCGGCTGGCAGGTAACCATTGAGTGGGTCGTGGGCGCTGGTCTGGTCGGTGACCATGTCCGGGCGCACGCCGCGCTTGACCAGTTCCGGGAGGATTTCGGCAGCGTTGCCCAGCAGGGCGATGGAGATGGCCTTGCCTTCCTTGGTGTACTTGGCGATGCGCGCCAGGGCGTCGTCGAGGTCGCTGGCTTGTTCGTCGACATAACGGCTGTTCAAGCGGAAGTCGATACTGACCTGCTGGCATTCAATGTTCAGCGAGCACGCGCCGGCCAGGGTCGCGGCCAGCGGTTGGGCGCCGCCCATGCCGCCGAGGCCGGCAGTGAGCACCCAACGGCCTTTGAGGTTGCTGTCGTAATGTTGGCGACCGGCCTCAACGAAGGTTTCGTAGGTGCCCTGGACGATGCCCTGGCTGCCGATGTAGATCCAGCTGCCGGCAGTCATCTGGCCGTACATGGCCAGGCCCTTGGCATCTAGTTCGTTGAAATGCTCCCAACTGGCCCAGTGCGGCACCAGGTTGGAGTTGGCGATCAGCACACGCGGGGCATTGCTGTGGGTCTTGAACACGCCGACCGGCTTGCCGGATTGCACCAGCAGGGTTTCGTCGTCGTTCAGGTTGGTCAGGCTTTCGACGATCTGGTCGTAGCACTCCCAGTTACGCGCCGCACGGCCAATACCGCCGTACACCACCAACTCTTTCGGGTTCTCGGCCACTTGCGGGTCGAGGTTGTTCATCAGCATGCGCAGCGGCGCTTCAGTCAGCCAGCTTTTGGCGGTGAGCGTGTTGCCACGGGCGGCGCGGATTTCAACGTCGCGGTACTTGGTAGGTTTGTTCTGGGAAAAGTCAGTCACAAAAAACTCCTCAGCAATCGATGCGCGAACACGATGGTGCGAAGAGGATGTTTAGCGACTCTTATGCACACACCTTTACTTGTACATACAAGCATATGCAATCTGACTGCCAACTTGGGAAGTCCGTGCTGAAGATTTATTGCCGAGGCGCGTGTAAGCCTTGGAAATAAAGGCTTAAAGGCTTTATGAAATTTCTGAAAGGGGTGATTTGAAGCGCTGGAGGATTGCTACAAAGGCAGGGCATTGCGCCATGCTGGGGCATTCGGTAACAACTTGGTGCGGGCCTGGAAACAGATTGTGCAGCCTCTACATATCCATGTGGGAGCTGGCTTGCCTGCGATAGCCACTTGTCTGACACACCGCAATCGCAGGCAAGCCAGCTCCCACAGGTTTAATCGCGTGCGGTCAGTTCGATCAGGCAGCAGCGGCCTGTCACGTTGATATCCAGCAAGCCACTGTTACCGTCCACCTGCAAACAATCATGATGGCCCAGCACTTCGCCCAGCACCTTCACCTCATCAGCCACACTGAACACCAGCACAGTGTTCGCGGAACTGAAAAACTGCTGCACCCCATCCACCCACTGCAAACGTGCGTGGTAACGCTGGGGCGCGTAGATCAGGTTGAAGTCGCGAATCGGCCCGGTGATCAGGCGGCACACCACCTGGCTTTCACCCTTGAAGGCAAACGGTTGCAGCGGTAACAACCCGCGCTGCTCTTCACCGTCCACGGTCAGCACCATGCCCGCACCCTGGATCACGGTGATGACCCGTTGATACCCGGCAAACGTGGAAAAGCCGCCCGACTCCCCGATATCGGCAATCGACAGGCGCCAGCCAAAACCTTCCAGGCCGTGGCCGGCATCACGGGTGATTTCTTCGGTGCTGCCGCCGCCGTTTTTCCACGGCATGCGTACGTAATCGGCAGCACGCCAGACCTTGACTGCACTCATTTGCTGAAACGTCCTTCGAGGCTATGGCGGGAACCGGGGTGGATCAGGCGTGCGGCAGTCACCGGCTGACGCCCGGACCAGGTGCGCCGGCGAATCAGCAGGCACGGCTCGCCGGTCTCGATCTGCAGCAGCTTGCATTCCTGCGGGTCGGCCAGGATCGCTTCCACCACATGCTCACCCTCGGTCAGCGGCGCCACCTGGTTGAGATAGGCGTAAGGGGTTTGCTGGGTGAAATCCTGTTGCAGGTATTCCGGTGCCACCAACGCGTTGACGAAACGGTCTTCGATTTGCACCGGGATATCGTTTTCGTAGTGCACGATCAGCGAGTGGAACACCCGCCCGCCTTCACGCATTTCCAGGGCCACGGCGCGCTCGGAACCGGCGGCTTCTTCGCCCAGGGTAATCACCTTGCAGGTGTGGCGATGGCCACGGGAGGCGATCTCATCGGCGATGTTATGCACCTCGAACAGCGCCGACTGGCTCTTGGGCTCGGCGACAAAAGTGCCGACGCCTTGCATGCGCACCAGCAGACCTTCGGCGGTCAGCTCCCGCAGGGCCCGGTTGATGGTCATGCGGCTAAAGCCCAGTTGGTTGACCAACTCGCTTTCCGACGGCACGCGATAGTGCGGCGGCCAGTTGCCGTTGAGAATCTGCTGGCTGATCATCTGCTTGACGCGGGCATACAAGGGCGCCGGACTTTCGTCCATGTGGGCAGCCAGCGGGGACTTGGCGGGCGGAGTCGGCACGGGGAATCCTTGCAGGGGGAAAAGATGCATAGATTGCCGGAGTTTACCGAGCAGGCAAACGTCTGTATATGTATATACAAATAAACACACGACCGGGGTGCCTTGATCATGTCCGCTTTCTTTGCCGAACGCGCGCTGCTGCCTAATGGATGGGCCACTGATGTACGCCTTGAAGTCAGCGCCGATGGCCTGCTGACCAACGTGATGGCCAATGCCAGTGCAGACGGTGCCGAGCGGCTGAGAGGCCCGTTGTTACCGGGCATGCCGAACCTGCATTCCCACGCGTTTCAACGGGCCATGGCGGGGCTGGCGGAGGTCGCCGGCAACCCCAATGACAGTTTCTGGACCTGGCGCGACCTGATGTACCGCATGGTCGGCCAGATCAGCCCCGAGCAATTGCAGGTCATCGCCCGCCAGCTGTATATCGAGATGCTCAAGGCCGGCTACACCTCGGTCGCCGAGTTCCACTATGTGCATCACGACATCAGCGGCCAGCCTTACGCCGACCCCACCGAACTGTCGCGCCAGATCAGCCAGGCGGCGGCCAGCAGCGGGATCGGCCTGACCTTGCTGCCAGTGCTCTACAGCCACTCGGGCTTTGGCGGCCAGGCGCCGAACGACGGCCAGCGCCGCTTTATCAACAGCACCGATAACTACCTGGAGCTGCAAGCGCGCCTGCAACCGATCCTGGCCGCGCAACCGGCGCAGCAACTGGGCCTGTGTTTCCACTCATTACGCGCAGTCACCCCGCAACAGATCAGCGCGGTATTGGCCGCCAGCGATAAGAGCTGCCCGGTGCATATCCACATCGCCGAACAGCAAAAGGAAGTTGATGACTGCCTGGCCTGGAGTGGCAAACGCCCGCTGCAATGGCTGTATGACAATGTGAACGTCGACCAGCGCTGGTGCCTGGTGCACGCCACCCACGCCAACTCCGACGAAGTGACATTGATGGCCAACAGCCGGGCGATTGCCGGGCTGTGCCTGACCACTGAGGCCAACCTGGGCGACGGGATTTTCCCGGCGGTGGATTTCCTGGCCCAGGGCGGGCGCATGGGGATTGGTTCGGACAGCCATGTGTCATTGAGCGTGGTTGAAGAACTGCGCTGGCTGGAATACGGCCAGCGCCTGCGCGACCAGCGGCGCAACCGCCTGTATCGCAGCGATCAACCGATGGTTGGCCGCACCTTGTATGACGCAGCCCTCGACGGCGGCGCCCAGGCGCTGGGGCAACCGATTGGTCGCCTGGAAGTCGGCAAGCGTGCGGACTGGCTGGTGCTGGACGGCAATGATCCGTACCTGGCGACGGCCAGTGCAGACGGGATTCTCAACCGCTGGCTGTTTGCCGGGGGTGATCGGCAGGTGCGTGATGTGTTGGTCAACGGCCAGTGGGTGGTGCGCGATGGGCATCATGCGGGCGAGGAAGAGAGCAGCCGGGCCTTCACGCAAGTCCTGAGAGACTTGTTGTCTTAAGAACAACCCATAACCCATGTGGGAGTGTTGGTCATGGTTTGTAAAGGGCCAGCAAGGCGTGTCCCTTTAAATTGCAGGACGTTTCCGAGACAATCCCTGCCGCCTTGTGCCTGTTGGATTCGATGGCTAGCCTGCGGTCTGTCACTGCTCATCAGTGATCGGGTTTAGTCGCCCGGCACATCACAAGGCGCATGGTCACATGAAGTTTTATGGCGGCTGTGCGCAGGGCACCCTCGGGTGCGCCGGATTCCTTGTGGCCGGTCGACTAACCTGCGTACAGCCGCCACCCTTCGTTTAGTCGCGACGGACCGGCTCCGATTCTCACAAGGAGCTTCACCATGCATAAAATTGTCCCCGACCCACCCAGCGACCCCGCCAAAGACCGCGCCGCCTTCAACCGCGCCATCGACCACTACCTGCCGACCCAAGATGCTCACAGTGCCCGCGACGATTTGAGCTTCGAAGACGCCCTGCTCTACATCGCCAGCCTGCTGGACAGTGCGTCAGCGACGGCGCTCGATTGTGGAGAGATGCTGCAAAGCCCCGAACGGGCAAAGGTGTTGGCGGTGTGGCATTTACTGGAGATCGCCAAGACCACGGTTGATCGATCCATTGCATACCTGCACCCCGCCACGGCCAGAACCTGAGGGCAAAAAAAAGGCGGGTTTATTAAAAAACCCGCCCTTTGTTTCGCATTACTGCGAGGTCTTGGCCATCTGCTTGTCCGACGTACGCCAGATCAAACGTGTGGTGTCGTAACCCTGCTGGCGCGCCCTGCTCAGCAGGTCTTCGCGGGTGTCGGCACTGACGGTCGGCGTGCGTGACAACAGCCACATATAGCGCCGGCTCGGGCTGCCGACGATGGCGGTCTTGTAGTCATCGCTGACGTACAACACCCAGTAATCGCCCTTGGCCACGCCCGGTAGCAACGCGGTGAACCAGTTATTGAATTCGACCCACAGCTTGTCGGTCTTGCCCGGGACCTGCGGCGTGGCCGTGCCCTTGGCTTCTTCCCACTTCCACTCGGTGGTCAGGCAGCGATTGAACACTGACATGTCGCCATCGGGCAGCAGGGAGTAACGGGCCTCGGATTGCGCGCAGTTGCGCTGGAAGTACATGGGCAGGCGGGCCAGTTCGTACCAGGTGCCCTGGTAACGCTTGAGGTTGACGCTGCCGACAGTCTTGGGTTGCAGATCATCGCCAGAATGGCTGGCGCAGCCTGCCAAAAACAGGCTGGCGCAAAGGTATAAAACAAAACGCATCATTCTTCTTCTCCCGCAGGCTTGCGCCCCGGTTTACTTCAGGCCTTGCCCGGAAAACATCAGAACTTTGTCACCGGCGTACTGCACGCTGATAAAGCTGTTTTTATCGCCCCAGGTGCAACTGGACATGCCCAGTGCGCCAGAACAATCGGTGGGCTTACCCAACAGCGACTCCACCTCGGCCTTGGCCATGCCAGCCGAGAGCTTCTGGTAATTTTCCTGGGTGACCTTGCTGCAAGCGGCCAACAGCACGCAAAAGCACAAGAGGGCGAGACGGCGTAACGACATGGTAGAGCTCCTGGAGGGACACGCAGCAGTGGGGGTCTGCCAGAAGCTTAGAAGGGAAAAGGGGGGTCTGGTTCCCGCAAGGCAAAAACAAAAAAAGCCCCGAATCGCTGAAACGTTTCGGGGCCTTGGTCTGGCGCATGATTCATTGTAAAGGCGAGCTGGCTCGCGAAAAACATCCAGCCAACGCAGCGCTGCGCCGGGAATACTTCGCGAGCAAGCCTGCTCCTACAGAAGGCCTTAGGCCTTGTGGTAACCCGTCACACGCGCCACTTCTTCCTTGGACCCCAGGAACACCGCCACACGCTGGTGCAGGCCTTCAGGCTGGATGTCGAGGATGCGCTGGTGGCCGTCAGTCGACGCACCGCCAGCCTGCTCAACCAGGAACGACATCGGGTTGGCTTCGTACATCAGGCGCAGTTTGCCCGGCTTGGACGGCTCGCGGCTGTCGCGTGGGTACATGAACAGACCGCCACGGGTCAGGATGCGGTGTACGTCGGCAACCATCGCGGCCACCCAGCGCATGTTGAAGTTTTTCTTCAGCGGGCCTTCTTCGCCTTCCATCAACTCGTTGACGTAGCGCTTGACCGGTTCTTCCCAGTGGCGCTGGTTGGACATGTTGATCGCGAATTCCTGGGTCGAGGCAGGAATGGAGATGTCTTCGTGAGTCAGCACAAAGCTGCCCATTTCGCGGTCCAGGGTAAAGCCCTTGACGCCATCACCCAGGGTCAGCACCAGCATGGTCTGTGGGCCGTAGATCGCATAGCCGGCAGCAACCTGCTCGGTGCCTGGCTGCAGGAAGGCCTTTTCGTTCAGCGCTTCGTTCTGGCTCAGGTATTCGTTAGGGCAACGCAGTACCGAGAAGATGGTGCCGACTGGCGCGTTGATGTCGATGTTCGACGAGCCGTCCAGCGGGTCGAATACCAACAGGTACGCGCCTTTAGGGTATTTGCCCGGGATCTGGTAGGCATTGTCCATTTCTTCGGACGCCATGCCGGCCAGGTGACCGCCCCATTCGTTGGCTTCGAGCAGGATTTCGTTGGAAATCACGTCGAGTTTCTTCTGCACTTCGCCTTGCACGTTTTCAGTGCCCATGCTGCCCAGGACGCCGCCCAGCGCGCCTTTGGACACGGCGTGGCTGATTTCCTTGCAAGCACGCGCCACCACTTCGATCAGGAAGCGCAGATCGGCAGGGGTGTTGTTGCTGCGGGTCTGCTCAATCAAATAGCGACTCAGGGTAACGCGGGACATGGACGGCTCCGGAGAATGGGGGGGCTAAAAACCCGCGCAGTTTAGCGCGAGTCGGGGCGCATTTCCTCCTATCAGACGAGATAACCCTGACAGAGTTCATGTAGGCCCCGGCTCAGGGCCTGGTAGGCGGCTTGCGCAACAGGTTGTAGGCCATCGCCCCAAGTGCCGCTACGCCCAGCAGCAATACGGCCCACAGGCCGATTGTCTGCCAGTTGATACCTGCGACATTTGGCGCGGCTGGCGGGTTGGTGTGCCATTCGCCATCGACCCGAGCCTGGCCCAGAGCCGCGAGGCGCTGGGGTTGGTAGTCGGGAATCAGGGTCGTCAACGGCAGGTTCGCAGCCTTGGCCGACGGGTTGCCCAGCGCCAGGGTAAACGGCGGTTCGCCCCGCGCCAGGAACACCACTTGCGTGGCACGCACGGCAAAACTCAACGCCGGCGCCTGCGCCCCCAGGCCTCCGCCCCGCTCGTCTACGTCCAGCTTGAGTTGCCGTACCGGGTAACCCGGCAACTGCAATTGATCCTGGGTGACTTCTTGCCCGCCCTGCGTCAACCGATAGAGCAAACCACGGCTCAATGGCTGCCATGCCTGCTTGCTGTCCTGCCGCCCTTGCAGACCCACCGGCGCCAGGCTGTTGGGCTGGCGCAACTCAACGCGCACCCGCTCGATGCTTAACACGCCAGGCAACTGCCAGCTGTACTGCCCAGGCTCCAGGGTGCTGCCGGCCAATGGCTCGGACCACACCAGCGACAACGGCAGGCTGCTGGTGCTCTGCACTTCAATGGAGGTCAACTCGGGCGCGGCCTGGCCTTGCCATAGCAGGCGCAGGTAGCGCGCTGGCTGCCCTGGCAAGGCGACTTCACGCTGCTCCACCCGTTCGTCGGCAAATGCCAGGCGCGCCACCTGCCCGTCGCCCCAGGAGCGCCAGTGCTGCAAATCGTCACTGGCTTCGATACTGAAACGCTGGAAGCCATCATGCTCGGCAGCCCAATCGAGGATCAGCTTTTGCAACGGCGCCTTGATTGCACTGGCATCCAGCAGCCAGCCGCGTCGCACCTGCGCGCCGGCCGGCGCCTCGCTGGACGGCTGCACCTGCACCAGGGTGCCCGTGGCGCTGGATTGCACGCGCACGCTGGGCACACTGTCGCTGGCGTTGTCGGCGGCATACAGCGGGAAGCCCTTCAGCCGGGCCAAGTTGTTTGCGCTTGCGGGCGACTGCCGCACTAATGCATATGCCTGGGGCTCGCCCGCCGCGTTGAACACCCGCAGGTCACTGAGATCGGCCTGACGGGCGCTCAATTGCACCGCCAGCGGCAACTCCAGGCGATACCAGGGGCCTTCGCCGCTGACCGTCAGCGGCACTTGGGCGGTGAAGTCTGCGGGGCCTTCTGCGGCCGACGCCGATAACGCGGCGCACAGGCCCACCAGTGCAATGCTCAGTTTGCCGATCAAGAGGACGCTCCTTGGGTTTGAATCTCAGGTTCGCTGCGTTTGGGCGGCAACGGAGCGAAATAGCCCACCACCAGCAACAGCCCGCCCACGCCGATAAACGACACGATCCGCTCCAGCCCGCCACGGTTGCTCAACTCGACGAGGAACAACTTGGCGACCACCACGCCGATCAGCACCGCGCCGACCAGCCACACTTCCCGGCGATTGCGCAGGTGCCCGCCGATCATCAGGCCCAGGGCAATCAGGGTCCAGACAATCGACAGCCCGGCCTGCACCAGCATCGAGTCAAGCAACGCATCCAGATCAAACGGCACGCCGCCCCAATGGTGCGCCGCGCGCATCACCAGTGCAGTGAAGAAGGCAAACAGCGAGACCCCGGCAACGCCCTGGGCAATCCACGGGGTGCGGCCGCCCAGTTGCGGCGCCGCGCTGCGCGCCCACAGGTACACGCCCAGCAACGCAAACAGCAGGCCAAGATCCAAGGGGTTGAGCAACGGCACATACGGCAATGGCCTGGCCGTGCCGTCGCTGAACATATTCGCCAACCAGAACCACACCAGCATCAGCGCGGCCAACGGCAGCGCGGCCAGCAGGCGATATTCGCGTGGGTAAGCCGATAGCGGCCACGGCCACTGGCGCGGCGCAGCAATGGCTATCAGGTACAGGCTTGGGAAAATCGCCCAGCCCAGCCAGCGCCAGGCGTTGTATTGCACCGAAAGCACCAACAGGCCGTAGCGCAATTCCAGGGCCAGCATGCCGATCAGCATCCAGCATCCCAGCACGTGGGCGACGCTCAAGGCTTTTGCCGCCGCCAGGTCGGCCAAATAACGCAGCGCGATGAAATGCACGGCGAACACCGCAAGCCAGGCCAACCAGCCCCATTCGGCCGCCGGGTGGTAATAGCGATGCAACGACACCAATACCACCAGCGCCACCGCCGGCATCAGTAACAGGCAGAGGGTGCCCAGCGCGGCCCAGCGCAAGCGCAACGCCAACAACGTCCACAGCGCTGCACTGGCCGCTGCCGCCGCCAACAGGAAGGTGGCTTGCAGCTCTGGCGGGGTGAAACGCAGCACTTCGTGGTTCAGCGCCAATACCCACCACGCCGCGCCCCAGGCCAGCAGGCCGTTGGATACATGGGGCAACTTGAGTCGTTGATCACTGCCCCGCAAGCGCCAGGCGCCGACAAATGCGGCCAACCCGACCAGCATCGGCGCCCAGAAACCGATATGCCGGAACGCCGGCAGTTCTTCGCCACCCCAGGATGTCAGCGTAACCAAAGCCCCCGCCAGCACCTGCACGCCGAGCGCGCAGAACAGGAAGGTGCGCGAAGCGATAGACACGCCGACAAACACCGTCACCAGTCCCGCCAGCGCCCAACTGATCGCGGTGCCCTGCTCGGCCACCAGCAACGGCGCCAGCAGGTACACAAAACCCAGGCCAAGGCCGGCCAGGACCGGCAAGCCCTGGCGCTCCCACTTCGAGGTCTGCTCCAGCGCGGCCGTGCGCAGTTGCTGGAAGCTGAACAGCAACGCCACGCCGAGCAACAAGGCGCCCAGCGCCGCGCCGTCCAGCAGCGTGTGTTCGCCCACGTCCAGTTCGCTGAGAAACGCCAGCGCCGAGCCCAACTGCAACAGCAGGCCAAACGCCCGCGCCAACGAGCGTTGCTGACGCAGACCGAGCCAAAGGATGCCGGCGCCTTCCACCGCCCAGGCCGCCGCAGTCCAGCGCGCGTCCAGGCCCAGCGGGATCGCCAGGCTGGCGAAGATCACACCCAGGGCCAGGCAGGTTTCTGCCAGCAACACGGTGCGCCCACCGCTAAGCACCCGCGCCAGGACCATATAGATGATGCCCAATGCCAACGCACTGAAGGCCGGGGCGAAGGCCAAGTGCTGCACCAGGGTGAACTGCAAGCCAAATGCCACAAGCGGCGGGCCGAACAGCAGGCCGCCATCCACATAATCGCCCTTGGCCGCCGACCAGCGCAGCAGCGCGGCACGGCTGTCATCGGCCGGGGCGTCGGCCGTTTCCAGGAGTTTGCGTCGCGCAAACAGCAAGCCGATGGCCAGGTACATCAGGAAAAACAGAATCAGGAACGGCTCGGTACTCCACAGCAGTTCCGGTGTGTAAGAGCGAATACCCCAGGCAAACCCGATACCGAAGGTGCCGGCAAAGCCAATCACATTGAGCAAGCGCCAGGCCTTGAACCAGGCGATGGCGAGGATACCGGCGTTGAGCAGGGCGAAGTAGCTGAACAACGCCACATGGTTGCCCTCGCCGGTGGACGCGAGGATTGGCGCGGCAAACCCGCCGAGCGCGGCGGCGCAGGCCAGGCCGATGGCGTCCTGGGTAATCGCCAGGATCGCCGAAAACACCGTCACCGCCACCAACAGGCCCAGTGCCGCGCTCGGATCAAGCAATGGGTGCAGGCGCATGGCGGCGAACACCGTCAGGTACAACACGGCGATGCCCGCGCCTTGCAGGATCAGCGCATAACTGCCCCGGCGCAGGCGCAGCCACCACCCCAGGCCCAGCAAGCCCAGGGCACAGGCAGCGACACCGGCGTAGCGCAGCTCGATGGGCACCACCATGCCTTCGGTGGCATAACGCAGCAAAAATGCCAGGCCGAGGAACAACAGCACCACGCCGACCCGCAGCACGGTATTGCCGCCCAGCAGCCAGTTGCGAGCGGCGCCGATGGCACGTTCGATCAGGTTGGGGCTACGAGGGATTTCGGGTTCAGCTTCGCGGGCAACGGCGGCCGGTTTCCACAGATCGTCCGGCAGCGGCGGGCTCGGTTCGGGAGCCGGGGTGGATTGCAGTTCGGCGGGCAACTCCCAGACCAGCTCCGGGGCGGGCGCGGGTTCGGCCATGGACGGTTCAACCTGAGGCGGCTTTTCCAGCAGCGCGAGGCGTTGCTCCAGCGCCTTCAGGGCACTGCCGAGGTGCGACAGGCGAATGGCCTGGCCAACCCCCAAACCCAGCAGTGCACCGAAGCCTGCATCACTGAACGATTCATCCAGCGCCCAGCCGAGCACCAGGCCAATCAGCATGAACATCCATTGCATGGTCCAAATCCCTAAGCAAACCGAGACCCAGTATATAGACGCATAACCCATGTGGGAGCGGGCTTGCTCGCGATAGCGGTGCATCAGTCACCTATTTGCTAACTGACGTACCGCTATCGCGGGCAAGCCCGCTCCCCCATATTGCTCCTGCGGCGTTTAGTCCAGGGCTTTCCAGATCTCGGTCGCATATTCCCGGATGGTGCGGTCCGACGAGAACCACCCGGTACGCGCGGTGTTGAGCACCGCCGAACGCCACCATTCCTTGGAATCATGCCAATGGGCTTCGACCCGTGCCTGGGCGTCCCAGTAGGAATCAAAATCGGCGCACACCAGGAAGCGGTCGTAGTCGATCAACGAATCAATCAGCCCCACATAGCGCCCTGGATCATCCGGCGAGAACACCCCGCCACGAATCGCCTGCAGCACATCGTTCAGGCGATGAGAGGCGGCGATTTCGGGAGCAGCGCTGAACTCACCGGCCTGTTTACGCGCTTCCACCTGTTCGGCACTCAGGCCGAAGATAAACATATGCTCGCCGCCGATGCGCTCGTGCATCTCCACGTTGGCGCCGTCCATGGTGCCGATGGTCAACGCGCCATTGAGGCCGAACTTCATATTGCTGGTGCCCGAGGCCTCGAAGCCGGCGGTGGAGATCTGCTCCGACAGGTCAGCGGCCGGGATGATGTTTTCCGCGAGGCTGACGTTGTAGTTAGGCAGGAACACCACCTTGAGCAAACCGCGCACGGTCGGGTCGTTGTTCACCGTACGGGCGATGTCGTTGGTCAACTTGATGATCAGCTTGGCCTGGTGATAGCTGGCCGCCGCCTTGCCGGCGAAGATCTTCACCCGCGGCACCCAATCCACCTCGGGCTCGGCACGAATCGCCTGGTACAGGGCGACGGTGTGCAACAGGTTCAGCAACTGGCGCTTGTACTCGTGGATGCGTTTGACCTGCACGTCGAACATCGCCGCCGGGTTGACCGCGATCCCCAGGCGTTCATGGATGATATCGGCCAGCACGCGCTTGCTGTGCAGGCGTTGCTCGGCAAAGGCTTTGCGAAATGCCTGTTTCTCGGCAAAGGTTTCCAGCTCCACCAGGCGCTGTTCCATATTGTCGAGAATATCCGGGCCCAGGGCTTCCACCAGCATCGCGGTGAGCTTGGGGTTGGCCTGAAACAGCCAGCGGCGGAAGGTAATGCCGTTGGTCTTGTTGTTGATACGCTCGGGGTAGAGCTTGTGCAGTTCGGAGAACACCGTGCTGCGCATCAACTGCGTGTGCAGCCCCGAGACACCGTTGACGCTATGGGAGCCGAGGAACGCCAGGTTGCCCATGCGCACACGCCGGCCGTTGTCCTCTTCGATCAGCGAAACGGCGCGCAGCACATCGAAATCGTGGATGCCCTTGGCCCGCAGCGAATCAATGTGCTGGGCGTTGATCAGGTAGATGATCTGCATGTGCCGGGGCAGCATGCGTTCCATCAGGCCCACCGGCCAGGTCTCCAGGGCTTCGGGGAGCAGGGTGTGGTTGGTGTAGGACAGCGTCTCCACCGTGACCTGCCAGGCCGCCTCCCAGGCAATATCGTGCAAGTCGACCAACTGGCGCATCAACTCGGCCACGGCGATGGACGGGTGGGTGTCGTTGAGCTGGATGGCCGCGTGCTCGCCCAGGCTCAGGACCGACCCGTGCATGTTTTTGTGGCGCCGCAGCAGATCTTGCAGGGAGGCCGAGACGAAGAAGTATTCCTGGCGCAGGCGCAGTTCCTGCCCCGCTTCGGTGCTGTCGGCCGGGTAAAGCACCCTGGAGATGCTTTCGGCACGGGCCACTTCGGCGACGGCGCCCAAATGGTCGCCGGCATTGAAACGCTCCAGGTGCAGGTCTTCCACGGCCCGCGCGCGCCACAGGCGCAAGGTGTTCACACTGGCACCGCGCCAGCCGACCACCGGGGTGTCGTAGGCCACCGCGCGCACGGTTTCATTGGGCGACCAGACCTGGATCGACTTGCCGGACGCATCCAGCACGGTCTCGACACTGCCGCCAAAACCGATCGGGTAGATCACCTCGGCGCGCTCGAACTCCCAGGGGTTGCCGAAATCCAGCCAGCGCTCGGTCTGTTCCTGCTGCCAGCCATCGACAATCGCCTGGCGAAACAGCCCGTGCTCGTAGCGAATGCCATAACCATGGCCGGCAATGCCCAGGGTCGACATGCTTTCCATAAAGCACGCGGCCAGGCGCCCCAGGCCACCGTTGCCCAGGGCCGCATCGGGCTCCAGCAGGCGAATGCGCTCAAGGTCCACACCCAACTCGCCGACAGCTTCGCGCGCCACCTCCCACAGGCCGAGGTTGCTCAGGCTGTCAAACAGCAGACGGCCGATCAGGAACTCCAGGGACAGGTAATACACCCGCTTCTGCCCGCTGCGGTAGATACGCCGGGTGTGGTCCATCCAGTGCTCGACCATATGGTCGCGCGCCGCCAGGGCAATGGCTTCGAACCAGTCGTGGTCGAAGGCGTGATCGGGGTCCTTGCCCACCGCATAAGTGAGTTTGGTCAAGACAGCATCGCGAAACGCGGCTACCTCTGCTTCTCGTGCAAGCGGTTCCTGAGACATCGGTGCAACCTCGGGCGAGATAGAAGAAGGGAAATCCTAGAGCCTAGACGGTCTGACCCATGGCATGGCTGACGGTTCGGCAGTTTTTTCACTCATTCACGCATACCGGTTTTAGATGCAGGGGCCGTGCCCGTTTGCACGTCGGACCGGCCTTTGAGCCGAAACCCGCAAAATATTGTTCAAAAAATCACCAATCCCGGTATCATCGCGCGCCCGGACAAAGCCCCTCTTGGAAACCTGATGAAGCCTCAACTGATCGCCGCCGCGGAACTCGACCGTCTCGAAACGTGGCAGAAATACTCCAGCCACATGTGCGGCGGCTGCACATCCAACTGCTGCACCCTGCCGGTTGAGGTGAAGATCAAGGATTTGATCCGCATTGGTATCGTCGACGAGTTCGAGCGTGGTGACCCGCCGAAGAACATCGCCAAGCGCTTGCAGAAGGAAGGCATCGTCGAGCGGTTCAACTCCAAGTCCGAGATCTTTACCCTGCAGCGCATGAGCAACAACGATTGCCTGTACCTGGATCGTAAGACGCGCTTCTGCACTATTTATGACAAGCGCCCGGATACCTGCCGCAATCACCCGAAAATCGGGCCACGGCCGGGGTATTGCGCGTACAAGCCCAAGGAAGTGGTGCGCGAGACCAAGTTGCGTACGCTCGACAAGTTCTAACCGATGATCGTTCCCACGCTCCGCGTGGGAATGCCTCCTGGGGCGCTCTGCGCCCCGCTGCCAAGGGCAAACGCAGAGCGTCCAGGGCTGCAACGCGGAGCGTGGGAACGATCACAGGCCAGACACCACACAATCTGCAGGCATAAAAAAACGCCCCCGGCCTTTCGACCGGGGGCGTTTTTTTTCAGCTGGAACTAAGTATCAGTTCTTGGCCTTTTTGGCAGCGCGGGTACGCTCGCCTTCGTCCAGGATCTTCTTACGAAGACGGATGGACTTCGGCGTTACTTCGCACAGCTCGTCGTCCTGGATGAATTCCAGAGCCTGTTCCAGGGTGAAGCGAACAGGTGGAACCAGGGCGATGGTTTCGTCTTTACCCGAAGCACGCATGTTGTCGAGCTTCTTGCCTTTGGTTGGGTTGACGCCCATGTCGTTGTCACGGCTGTTCAGACCAACGATCTGGCCGTTGTAGATCTCTTGACCGTGTTCAACGAACAGCTTGCCACGCGCCTGGAGGGTTTCCAGGGAGTAGGTCAGCGCCTTGCCGGTTTCTACCGATACCAGAACACCGTTCTGACGGCCGGACATGTCGCCGGACTTCATGGTGTCGTAGCGATCGAAGATCGAGGTCAGGATGCCAGCACCGTTGGTCAGGGTCAGGAACTGGTTACGGAAACCGATCAGACCACGAGCAGGGATGTTGTATTCCAGACGCACACGGCCTTTGCCATCCGGCACCATGTTGGTCAGGTCGCCCTTACGCAGGCCCATCTCTTCCATGACCTTGCCCTGGGATTCTTCAGGGGTGTCGATGGTGACGTTTTCGAACGGTTCCTGCTTCACGCCGTCAACGGTACGGATGATCACTTCAGGACGACCAACGCCCATTTCGAAGCCTTCGCGACGCATGGTTTCGATCAGTACCGAGAGGTGCAGCTCACCACGGCCGGAAACCTTGAACTTGTCAGCCGAGTCGCCTTCTTCAACGCGCAGCGCAACGTTGTACAGCAGCTCTTTGTCCAGACGTTCCTTGATGTTACGGGAAGTCACGAACTTGCCTTCTTTACCGCAGAAAGGCGAGTCGTTTACCTGGAAGGTCATGGAAACGGTTGGCTCGTCAACGGTCAGAGGCTTCATCGCCTCGACAGTGTCCGGCTGGCACAGGGTGTCGGAGATGAACAGCGAGTCCATACCGCTTACGCACACGATGTCGCCGGCGAAAGCTTCTTCAACGTCGATACGGTGCAGACCGTGGTGACCCATCAGCTTCAGGATACGACCGTTACGCTTCTTGCCGTCGGCGCCGATAGCCACAACCGGGGTGTTCGGCTTGACGCTACCACGAGCGATACGGCCAACGCCGATAACACCCAGGAAGCTGTTGTAGTCCAGTGCCGAGATTTGCATCTGGAACGGGCCTTCACGGTCAACCTTCGGAGGTGGAACGTGGTCAACGATCGCCTGGTACAGCGGGGTCATGTCTTCCGCCATGGCGGTGTGTTCCAGACCGGCAATACCGTTCAGGGCAGAGGCGTAGATCACTTGGAAATCAAGTTGTTCTTCGGTAGCACCCAGGTTGTCGAACAGGTCGAAGATCTGGTCCAGAACCCAGTCCGGACGCGCGCCTGGACGGTCAACCTTGTTGATGCACACGATCGGACGCAGGCCGGCTTCGAAAGCCTTTTTGGTCACGAAACGGGTTTGCGGCATAGGGCCGTCTTGGGCATCAACCAGCAGCAGAACGGAGTCAACCATCGACATTACGCGTTCTACTTCGCCGCCGAAGTCGGCGTGGCCCGGGGTGTCCACGATGTTGATGTGGTAGCCGTTCCAGTTGATAGCGGTGTTTTTTGCCAGGATGGTAATACCGCGCTCTTTTTCCTGGTCGTTGGAGTCCATCACGCGCTCGTCGTTGAGCTCGTTGCGCTCCAGGGTGCCGGATTGACGCAGGAGTTTGTCTACCAGGGTGGTTTTACCATGGTCAACGTGGGCAATGATGGCGATGTTACGTAGATTTTCGATCACTTGTGTATCTCGATCAGAGGATTCGGTGTGCTGACAGGTCGTGGCAGCGATTAACAGTAGAGTCAGGCCTTGCCGTTACAGCTTGACGGCAGAGTCGGGGGGCCGGTGACGCAGGCCACAGGCAAACAGCCCCGGGCTCTTAGCTCGGTCGATAAACGCGCACATTGGCATATCCCTCACTGAGCAAATGGTGGGCATGCAGGCGACTCATCACGCCTTTGTCGCAATACAGCAGGTACTGACGGCTGTTATCCAGTTCCTTGAAACGCGCGTTCAGTGCATAGAACGGCAGCGTTTGCACGTCGATGCCAGCGATTTCCAGTGGCTCATCTTCAGCGGCATCCGGGTGACGGATGTCGATGACGATCTGGCCGGCCAGGGCTTCGCTGACTTCTTCGATCTGCACATCCTGGCCCAATTCATCGATTACCCGATCAATCGGCACCAGTTTGGCGTTCTCGAGCGCTCGCTCCAGAATCGCCATGTCGAATTCTTTCTCTTCATGCTCCACGCGGTAGCGCTTGGCATGGGTCTTGGGGTTCACCGAGATGACCCCGCAGTACTCTGGCATGTGCTTGGCGAAATCAGCGGTGCCGATTTCGTTGGCCAGGTCGATGATGTCTTGCTTGTGGCTGGCGATCAGCGGGCGCAATACCAGCTTGTCGGTCACACAGTCGATCACGGACAGGTTCGGCAGGGTCTGGCTGGAGACCTGGGAAATCGCCTCGCCGGTAACCAGCGCTTCGATTTGCAGGCGGTCGGCGATTTTCGACGCTGCGCGCAACATCATACGCTTCAATACGACGCCCATATGACCGTTATCGACTTTTCCGAGAATTTCTCCCAGGACTTCCTCGAACGGTACGCTGACAAACAGCACGCGCTGGGAGCTGCCGTACTTCTTCCAGATATAGTGCGCGACTTCCATCACGCCCAATTCGTGTGCACGCCCGCCCAGGTTAAAGAAGCAGAAGTGGCTCATCAGGCCGCGGCGCATGATCTGGTAGGCCGCCACTGTAGAGTCGAAACCGCCGGACATCAGTACCAGGGTCTGCTCCAGCGCGCCCAGCGGGTAGCCGCCGATGCTGTTGTGCTGGCTGTGGATCACAAACAACCGTTGGTCGCGAATTTCGATGCGCACTTCGATTTGCGGCTCTTTAAGCGAAATTCCAGCGGCGCCGCACTCGCGACGCAGCTTGCTGCCGACGTATTTCTCGACATCCATGGAGCTGAACGGGTGCTTGCCGGCACGCTTGCAACGCACTGAAAAAATCTTGCCTTCAAGGCTGTTGCCGAAGTGCAGTTTGCATTTTTCAGTGATGTCGTCGAAATCGCCCAGCGGGTACTCGTCGACCTGCAGGAAGTGCGCGATGCCCGGCATGCAGCTCAGGCGCTCGGTCATGTCTTTCAAGGCTTTGGCGTCAGTAATGCGGGTTTCCAGCTCGAGATTGTCCCACACACCGTTCACCACCACAGCCGGGTCCAGGTCACGGAGCACGGCGCGGATATTCTTGGCCAATTGACGGATGAAACGCATCCGTACCGGTCGGCTCTTGATGGTGATTTCGGGGAAGACTTTAACGATTAATTTCATGGAAACAGCGCGCGCAGGGCCAGCCGAAAAAGGGGGGCGCGGATTATAGCGGAAATCGCTCAAGGTTTAACCAGTTAATATACAAACGGCACACAACGCACCAAACAGGTGCATTTACGGGCAATTGCGCTACATTGCAGTGCGCAATTTTTGCCGTTTTTTCGATTTGCACCTTTATAGGGGCGATTTTGAGGCAAAAAACCCATGTCGGGGCACTGGCATGCAATTTGCTCTCTTGTGAGGCAGGTTGCCATGGCGGACTATCCGCGCCGGCATCACCCACATTCTAAGGGCTACTCCACTACCCAAGCCCGAAGCCACCCGGAGGACACTATGTCGAAGTCGGTTCAACTCATCAAAGATCATGACGTTAAATGGATTGATCTGCGCTTCACGGACACAAAAGGCACTCAGCACCACGTGACCATGCCGGCTCGCGATGCGCTGGATGACGCCTTCTTCGAAGAAGGCAAAATGTTCGACGGCTCCTCCATTGCTGGCTGGAAAGGCATCGAAGCCTCCGACATGATCCTGATGCCGGACGACTCCACCGCCGTACTCGATCCGTTCACCGAAGAGCCGACCCTGATCATCGTCTGCGACGTGATCGAGCCTTCGACCATGCAAGGCTACGACCGCGACCCACGTGCGATCGCCAAGCGTGCCGAGGAATACCTGAAGTCCACCGGTATCGGTGACACCGTATTCGTGGGCCCGGAACCAGAATTCTTCATCTTCGACCAAGTGAAGTTCAAGTCCGACATCTCCGGCTCGATGTTCAAGATCTACTCCGAACAAGGTTCGTGGATGTCCGACCAGGACGTGGAAGGCGGCAACCATGGCCACCGTCCAGGCATCAAAGGTGGTTACTTCCCAGTTCCGCCGTTCGACCACGACCACGAAATCCGTACCTCCATGTGCAACGCCATGGAAGACATGGGCCTGGTCATCGAAGTGCACCACCACGAAGTGGCCACTGCCGGCCAGAACGAAATCGGTGTGAAGTTCAACACCCTGGTGGCCAAGGCTGACGAAGTCCAGACCCTGAAGTACTGCGTACACAACACTGCCGTTGCCTACGGCCGTACCGCTACCTTCATGCCTAAGCCACTGTACGGCGATAACGGTTCGGGTATGCACGTTCACCTGTCCATCGCCAAAGATGGCAAGAACACCTTCGCTGGCGAAGGTTATGCCGGCCTGTCCGACACTGCCCTGTACTTCATCGGCGGTATCATCAAGCACGGTAAAGCCCTGAACGGTTTCACCAACCCGTCGACCAACTCCTACAAGCGTCTGGTCCCAGGTTTCGAAGCACCGGTAATGCTGGCCTACTCGGCTCGCAACCGTTCCGCGTCGATCCGTATTCCTTACGTGTCCAGCCCTCGCGCTCGCCGTATCGAAGCACGCTTCCCGGATCCAGCAGCCAACCCATACCTGGGCTTTGCTGCACTGCTGATGGCTGGCCTGGACGGCATCCAGAACAAGATCCACCCAGGCGACGCCGCCGACAAGAACTTGTACGACCTGCCGCCTGAAGAGGCCAAAGAGATCCCACAAGTGTGCGGCAGCCTGAAAGAAGCCCTGGAAGAGCTGGACAAGGGCCGTGCGTTCCTGACCAAAGGCGGCGTGTTCAGCGACGACTTTATCGACGCCTACATCGCCCTGAAAAGCGAAGAAGAAATCAAGGTCCGCACCTTCGTACACCCACTGGAATACGAGCTGTACTACAGCTGCTGATCCGGTAGCGCTGCTTAACGTGGCGTGACAAAAAAGACCTCCTTCGGGAGGTCTTTTTTTTGCCTGAAACAATGACTATCCACCTTTGCAAACCCCATCAGAACTGTGGGAGCTGGCTTGCCTGCGATAGCGGTGTATCTGTCACATCACGACTGACTGAACCACCGCTATCGCAGGCAAGCCAGCTCCTACAGTTTGACTGGGGTTTTTCAGGAAATATTTGATCGCTGAACAGAATGTGGGAATTCGCACTATATTGGTGCGATAGGTTGCACCCTGGCCCACCCATCAACCCATTTTGGGTCGAAATCTCCCGAGAGAGCTGGCCGAGCGCCATAGTTTCGCGCCTAAAGCCCCCATTTCAGGGCTTTTACGCTTCTTTTCGGAGCCTTGGTTTGGTTTTTGCATTTTCCTGGTATCAGCGTGTGCCTCAAGCCCACGCCTTGCTCCAAAAGAGGTCCTAATGACCATCAGCGACGCACTGCACCGCTTGCTACTCGACAACCTGACCACCGCGACCATTCTGCTCAATGACGAACTGCGCCTTGAGTACATGAACCCCGCGGCGGAGATGCTCCTGGCCATCAGCGGTCAGCGCAGCCATGGGCAATTTATCAGCGAGCTGTTCACCGAGTCCGCCGAGGCCTTGAGTTCCTTGCGCCAGGCCGTGGAGCAGGCCCACCCGTTTACCAAGCGTGAAGCGATGCTCACGGCCCTCACCGGCCAGACCCTGACCGTCGACTACGCGGTAACGCCGATCCTGAGCCACGGCGCCACCTTGCTGCTGCTGGAAGTGCATCCCCGGGATCGCCTGCTGCGCATCACCAAGGAAGAAGCCCAGCTGTCCAAGCAGGAAACCAGCAAGATGCTGGTGCGCGGCCTGGCCCATGAGATCAAGAACCCGTTGGGCGGGATTCGCGGCGCCGCACAGTTGCTGGCCCGCGAGCTGCCGGATGAGAACCTCAAGGACTACACCAACGTCATCATCGAAGAAGCCGACCGCCTGCGTAATCTGGTGGACCGCATGCTCGGCTCCAACAAGCTGCCGTCGCTGGCAATGACCAATATCCATGAGGTGCTGGAGCGCGTCTGCCAGTTGGTGGAGGCCGAAAGCCAGGGCTGCATCACCCTGGTGCGCGACTATGACCCGAGCATTCCCGATGTCCTGATCGACCGCGAGCAGATGATCCAGGCGGTGCTCAATATCGTGCGCAACGCCATGCAAGCCATCAGCAGCCAGAACGAGCTGCGCCTGGGGCGCATCAGCCTGCGCACCCGCGCCTTGCGCCAGTTCACCATCGGCCATGTGCGCCATCGCCTGGTAACCAAGGTCGAGATCATCGACAACGGCCCGGGTATCCCGGCCGAACTGCAGGAAACCATTTTCTTCCCAATGGTCAGCGGCCGCCCGGACGGTACCGGGCTGGGCCTGGCCATTACCCAGAACATCATCAGCCAGCACCAGGGCCTGATCGAATGTGAAAGCCATCCCGGCCACACGACCTTTTCGATCTTTCTGCCACTGGAACAAGGAGCCCCATCGACATGAGCCGTAGTGAAACTGTCTGGATCGTCGATGACGACCGTTCCATCCGCTGGGTCCTGGAGAAAGCCTTGCAACAGGAAGGCATGACCACCCAGAGCTTCGACAGCGCCGATGGAGTGATGAGCCGCCTGGCGCGCCAGCAGCCCGACGTGATCATCTCCGATATCCGCATGCCCGGCGCCAGTGGCCTGGACTTGCTGGCGCGGATTCGCGAGCAGCACCCGCGTTTGCCGGTGATCATCATGACCGCGCACTCGGATCTGGACAGCGCTGTCGCGTCCTACCAGGGCGGCGCCTTCGAGTACCTGCCCAAGCCGTTCGATGTCGATGAGGCGGTTGCGCTGGTCAAGCGCGCCAACCAGCACGCCCAGGAACAGCAAGGCCAGGCCGTGGTACCGACCCTGACCCGCACCCCGGAGATCATCGGTGAAGCACCGGCGATGCAGGAAGTGTTTCGCGCCATCGGGCGCCTGAGCCACTCCAACATCACCGTGTTGATCAACGGTGAGTCCGGGACCGGTAAAGAGCTGGTGGCCCATGCCCTGCACCGTCACAGCCCACGGGCGGCCTCGCCGTTCATCGCACTGAACATGGCGGCGATCCCCAAGGACTTGATGGAGTCCGAGCTGTTCGGCCACGAAAAAGGCGCGTTTACCGGCGCGGCCAACCTGCGTCGCGGGCGTTTTGAACAGGCGGACGGCGGCACGCTGTTCCTCGATGAAATCGGCGACATGCCGGCCGACACCCAGACCCGGCTGTTGCGGGTACTGGCCGACGGTGAGTTCTACCGTGTCGGCGGCCATACGCCGGTCAAGGTCGACGTGCGCATCATCGCCGCGACCCACCAGAACCTGGAAACCCTGGTGCACGCCGGTAAGTTTCGCGAGGACTTGTTCCACCGCCTGAACGTGATCCGCATCCATATCCCACGCATGTCGGACCGCCGCGAAGATATCCCGACCCTGGCCCGCCACTTCCTCAGCCGCGCCGCCCAGGAGCTGGCGGTGGAGCCCAAGCTGCTGAAGACGGAGACCGAGGAATACCTGAAGAACCTGCCATGGCCGGGCAACGTGCGCCAACTGGAGAACACTTGCCGCTGGATCACGGTGATGGCGTCCGGGCGCGAAGTGCATATCAGCGACCTGCCACCGGAGCTGTTGAGCCTGCCGCAAGATTCAGCACCGGTGACCAACTGGGAACAGGCCCTGCGCCAATGGGCCGACCAGGCCCTGGCCCGTGGCCAGTCAAGCCTGCTGGACAGCGCCGTGCCGACCTTTGAGCGGATCATGATCGAAACCGCCCTCAAGCACACCGCAGGCCGGCGTCGTGATGCCGCAGTGCTGCTGGGCTGGGGCCGCAATACCTTGACCCGCAAGATCAAGGAATTGGGGATGAAGGTCGATGGTGGGGATGATGATGAGGGCGAAGAGGGCTGAGTACAGCCCTCCAGCACATGAATGACCTAATGTGGGAGCTGGCTTGCCTGCTCCCACATTTGTTTGGTGTGCACCGCTTCAACGCACCATGAACCGGTATCGCGCACAAAACCCAGGCCACTTTTAAATAAGTCCTGAGCCCCGAAAACACCAAAGCCCCGTAATCCGGGGCTTTGCGCTTTATAAAAGAAAACTCTCAGACAATCTCGCCACTCTGGCACGCCCCCTGCAATAACCCTGGTACTACCCAGTTTCGGGGACCTTGGTACAGGCAGGCCGAGAATCCCCTCTTTAATTCGAGCGTCAAACCGTTTTGGGAGCCCTGGTACAGGCAGGCCGGGAACTCCCTCTTTTATTGCTCCAGGAGATGGATCTCCAGTCGCCAGCGGTCATCGACCGCCTTGCCCGACCATTCCCCCCGCAGCGGCCGCGCCGCCACCAGGTTCAGCAGCAAGCCAGCATCGGTCTTGCGCACGCGCCAGTTCACATCCTTGTCATTGACCTTCAATTGCCCCGCCTGGGCCTGGCCCTGGGCGTCGAACAGCAGCGCCACGGTGCCGTCGATATGCTCGCCATGCAGCTTCGGCTCGCTGTTGAACCACACCACCAGGCCATCTGCGGCGGGCTCGACCTGCAGCAAGGCAGTCGGGTCCGGGGTGGTCAGGCGACCGATCATCAAACCCACCATCAGGCCGACAATCGCCAGCGAGCCCAGGACGCGAGGCAATAGCTTCGGCCTGGGGTCGTCTTCAGGGGTAGAATGCGCTGCATCTTTATCTTCGGAGCCGTGCATGTTTCACGTCATCCTTTTTCAACCAGAAATTCCGCCGAATACCGGCAACGTTATCAGGCTGTGCGCCAACAGTGGCTGCCACCTGCATTTGATCGAGCCGCTGGGCTTCGAGATGGACGACAAGCGCCTGCGCCGCGCGGGCCTGGACTATCACGAGTACGCCACCCTGCAGCGCCACGCCGACCTCGCCAGTTGCCTGGAGAGCCTGGGCCAGCCGCGCCTGTTTGCGTTCACCACCAAGGGCTCGCGGCCGTTTCATGATGCCAGCTTTGCCGAAGGGGACGCCTTCCTGTTCGGCCCAGAGAGCCGTGGCCTGCCGGCAGACGTACTCGACGCCCTGCCCGACGGCCAGCGCCTGCGCCTGCCGATGCGCGAAGGCTGCCGCAGCCTGAACCTGTCCAACACCGTGGCCGTCGCCGTCTATGAAGGCTGGCGCCAGCTCGGGTTCAAATAACCCCCAAAACCAAATGTGGGAGCGGGCGTGTGTGGGAGCCGGGCTTGCCCGCGATGCAGGCACCTCGGTGTGTCAGTGACACAGAGGTGATGCTATCGCTGGCAAGCCAGCCCCCACACACGCCCGCTCCCACATTTAGAGCAGCGTCGGGTTCAGCTTACTGAACCGTCGGTGCGCCTTCCTGTTGCATGCGCTGCAGCTCTTGCGCATACAGGGCATCGAAGTTCACCGGGGCCAGCATCAGGGCCGGGAACGAGCCACGGGTGACCAGGCTGTCCAGGGTCTCGCGGGCATACGGGAACAGGATGTTCGGGCAGAACGCGCCCAGGGTGTGGCTCATGGACGCATCGTCCAGGCCCTGGATCAGGAAGATACCGGCCTGCTGGACTTCAGCGATGAATGCCACTTCTTCACCGTTCTTCACGGTGACCGACAGGGTCAGTACCACTTCGTGGAAGTCGCCTTCGAGCTGCTTCTGACGGGTGTTCAGGTCCAGGCCGACGCTTGGGGTCCATTCCTGACGGAAGATCGCCGGGCTTTTCGGCGCTTCGAACGACAGGTCACGCACGTAGATACGCTGCAGGGAAAATTGTGGGCCTTGAGCCTCTTCTGCTGCCGCTTCGATGTTCGGTTGGTCAGTCATCTCGCAGATCCTTCTTGATCTTGGGGTCTTTTAGGTTTTTGGAGTCAGACGTGAAGCAGCGCGTCGAGTTTACCGGCGCGCTCCAGGGCGAACAGGTCGTCGCATCCACCGATATGCTGGGTACCGATCCAGATTTGCGGCACAGAGGTGCGCCCCGCCTTCTGGGCCATCTCGGCACGCACCGCAGGCTTGCCATCGACCTTGATCTCTTCGAAGGCAACCTTTTTGCTCTGGAGCAACTGCTTGGCTCGCATGCAATAGGGGCAATAATCGCTGGAATAAACGACAACCTGGCTCATATCACTTCACCAACGGCAGGTTATCGGCGCGCCAGCTGGAGATACCACCCGACAGCTTGGCGGCGGTGAAGCCGCTTTTCATCATTTCGCGGGCATGGCCACCGGAGTGCTGGCCTTGGGCGTCGACCAGGATAATGGTCTTGGCCTTGTGCTTTTCCAGCTCGGCGATGCGGGCGATCAGCTTGTCCTGGGGAATATTCAGCGCGCCGACGATATGACCGGCGGCAAAGTCCTTGGCCGGGCGGATGTCGACGACAACGGCCTGGTCCTTGTTGACCAGCGCGGTCAGCTCGGCGGTGCTGAGGCTACGGCCGCCACGGCTCACTTCATGAGCAATCAGCAGCGCCAGCAGTACGACGAAGGCACCGACCAGCAGATAGTGAGAGGTAGCAAATGCAATCAGGTGATCAACCATCAAGGAGGTTCCAGGGCGTTAAAATGGCGGTAAGTATACACAGCCGCCATGGGGGGCCAACCCCCGTAAAGCGGTGACGGCATCGGAACTTCGCTTTAAACTGCCACTCCCTTTTCAATCGCCTTCCTTTAATAACGCCGCGAGAGGATCTATGACTACCACGCCTAAACCTTTGGTCCTGATGATTCTCGATGGCTTCGGTCACAGTGAAAACCCCCACGACAACGCCGTATTCGCGGCGAACAAGCCGGTACTGGACCGCCTGTGCGCCAGCGTACCCAATGGCCTGATCTCCGGATCGGGCATGGACGTCGGCCTGCCGGACGGCCAGATGGGCAACTCCGAAGTCGGCCATATGAACCTGGGCGCCGGACGAGTGGTATATCAGGACTTCACCCGTGTGACCAAAGCCATCCGCGATGGCGAGTTCTTCGAGAACCCGACCATCTGCGCCGCGGTGGATAAAGCCGTTGCCGCCGGCAAGGCCGTGCACTTCATGGGCCTGCTGTCCGACGGTGGCGTACACAGCCACCAGGATCATCTGGTGGCCATGGCCGAACTGGCCTTTAAGCGCGGTGCCGAGAAGATCTACCTGCACGCCTTCCTCGATGGCCGCGATACCCCGCCCAAAAGCGCGCAATCGTCCATCGAACTGCTGGACGCGACCTTCGCCGCCCTCGGCAAGGGCCGTATCGCCAGCCTGGTCGGCCGCTACTTCGCCATGGACCGCGACAACCGCTGGGACCGCGTGTCCCAGGCCTACAACCTGATCGTCGACGGCAACGCCGAATTCAACGCTGCCACCGCCCAGCAAGGCCTGGAAGCCGCCTACGCCCGTGGCGAAAGCGATGAGTTCGTCAAGGCCACCACCATCGGCGAGCCGGTGAAGGTCGAAGATGGCGACGCCGTGGTGTTCATGAACTTCCGCGCCGACCGTGCCCGCGAGTTGAGCCATGTGTTCGTCGATGAGGGTTTCAAAGACTTCGAGCGCGCCCGCCGCCCGCAGGTCGAATTCGTGATGCTCACCCAATACGCCGCCAACATCCCGGCCCCGTCGGCCTTCGCCCCGGGCAGCCTGGAAAACGTGCTGGGTGATTACCTGGCGAAGAACGGCAAGACCCAGCTGCGCATCGCTGAGACCGAGAAATACGCCCACGTCACGTTCTTTTTCTCCGGTGGCCGCGAAGAACCGTTCCCCGGCGAAGAGCGCATCCTGATCCCGTCGCCGAAAGTCGCCACCTACGACCTGCAGCCGGAAATGAGCGCACCGCAAGTTACCGATAAAATTGTCGACGCCATCGAACACCAGCGTTATGACGTGATCGTGGTCAACTACGCCAACGGCGACATGGTCGGCCACAGCGGCAACCTGCAAGCAGCAATCAAGGCCGTGGAATGCCTGGACCTGTGCGTAGGCCGGATCGTCGAGGCCCTGGAGAAGGTCGGCGGCGAAGCGCTGATCACCGCTGACCACGGCAACTGCGAGCAGATGTCCGACGAATCCACTGGCCAGGCCCACACAGCCCACACCACCGAGCCAGTGCCGTTCATTTATGTCGGCAAACGCGACTTCAAGGTGCGCGAAGGCGGCGTGCTGGCGGACGTGGCACCGACCATGCTCATGCTGATGGGCCTGGAGAAGCCTGCCGAGATGACCGGCACCTCGATTCTGGTCTGACTTTCAAACCCACCACCAAACGATGTGGGAGCGGGCTTGCCCGCGATAGCGACGGATCGGCCGACATTGCTATGGCCGACACAGCGCAATCGCGGGCAAGCCCGCTCCCACATGGGTAAGTGGCGTTTTTGAAGGTGGCTTTTAGCCACACCCCCGCCACTCGGCACCTAACTTGCCCGCCAGCCTGAATTGGGCGTTTTTTTTGCAGCGTGGGGCGGGCATACTAGGCCGTCCCTTTCCCTGGTGTCGCCCGCCTCTATGCTTCGCGCCTTGATTACCCTTGCTCTTGTCTGCGTGCTCCAACCGGCCTTGGCCGACGAACGTGCGCAAACCCAACAACAGTTGGACGCTACGCGTCAGGACATTACCGAGCTGAAAAAACTGCTCGGCAAGCTCCAGGAAGAAAAATCCGGGGTGCAGAAAGACCTGCGCGGCACGGAAACCGAAATGGGCAAGCTGGAGAAGCAGGTCCAGGAGCTGCAAAAAGAATTAAAGAAGAGCGAGTCGGAACTGGAGCGACTCGACGGTGAGAAAAAAAAACTCCAGAGCGCGCGCGTTGAACAGCAACGCCTGATCGCGATCCAGGCCCGTGCCGCCTACCAGAACGGCCGCCAGGAATACCTCAAGCTGCTGCTCAACCAGCAGAACCCGGAAAAATTCGCCCGCACCCTGACCTACTACGATTACCTGAGCACCGCGCGCCTGGAGCAACTCAAGAGTTTCAACGAGACCCTACGCCAGTTGGCCAACGTCGAGCAGGAAATCGCTGACCAGCAAAGCCAACTGCTGGCCCAGAAGAGCAGCCTGGACACCCAGCGCGACGAACTGGACAAAGTGCGCAAGGAGCGCCAGCAGGCCCTGGCCAAGCTCAACAACGACGTAAAAGCCCGTGATGCCAAGTTGCAGGCGCGTCAGCAGGACCAGGCCGACCTGGCCAAAGTACTCAAAACCATCGAGGAAACCCTGGCACGCCAGGCCCGCGAGGCCGAAGAAGCGCGGCAGAAAGCGCTGATCGCCCAGCAGGAAGCAGAAAAAAAGCGCCAGCGTGAAGCCGAGGCGCTCGCCAGCGACGCCCCGCGTAAACCGGCGCGCGCAGCACCCGGCCCGCTGGTTTCCAGTGCCGGCGAATCGTTTGGCGGGCCTTTTGCTACTGCCCGAGGCAAACTTCCATGGCCAGTTGATGGTCGACTACTGGCACGCTTTGGTGAAACCCGTGGCGATGACACCCGTACTAAGTGGGACGGCGTGATGATCAGCGCCTCTGCGGGCAGCCAGGTGCACGCCGTCCACGGCGGGCGCGTGGTGTTCGCCGATTGGCTGCGCGGCGCCGGGTTGCTGGTGATTCTTGACCACGGCAATGGCTATTTGAGCCTGTACGGCCACAATCAGACGTTACTCAAGGCCGCAGGTGATGTTGTAAAAGCCGGTGAATCCATCTCCACTGTCGGTAACAGTGGTGGCCAGGACACCCCGGCGCTGTACTTTGCTATTCGTCAGCAGGGCCGCCCGAGCGACCCTGCACAATGGTGTCGCGCCCAAGGATAGGCCGCACCTACATTAGGAGTTCGTTCGACATGCTGCATTTGTCCCGCCTCACTTCGCTGGCCCTGACGATCGCCCTGGTGATCGGCGCGCCTATGGCATTCGCCGACCAGACCGCACCGTCTGCCATGGCCGCGACCACCAAGGCACCGCTGCCGCTGGACGAATTGCGCACCTTTGCCGAGGTCATGGACCGGATCAAGGCCGCCTATGTCGAACCCGTGGACGACAAGACCCTGCTGGAAAACGCCATCAAAGGCATGCTCAGCAACCTCGACCCGCACTCTGCCTACCTGGGCCCGGAAGATTTCGCCGAGCTGCAGGAAAGCACCAGCGGCGAATTCGGTGGCCTGGGCATCGAAGTCGGCGCCGAGGACGGCATCATCAAGGTGGTGTCGCCAATCGACGACACCCCGGCGTCCAAGGCCGGCATCCAGGCCGGCGACCTGATCGTCAAGATCAACGGCCAGCCGACCCGTGGCCAGACCATGACCGAAGCCGTCGACAAGATGCGCGGCAAGGTCGGCCAGAAAATCACCCTGACCCTGGTGCGCGACGGCGGCAGCCCGTTTGACGTGACCCTGACCCGCGCCACCATCGTGGTCAAGAGCGTGAAGAGCCAGTTGCTGGAGTCTGGCTACGGCTATATCCGCATCACCCAGTTCCAGGTCAAGACCGGCGACGAAGTGGCCAAGGCCCTGGCCAAGCTGCGCAAGGACAACGGCAAGAAGCTCAACGGCATCGTCCTGGACCTGCGCAACAACCCCGGCGGCGTGCTGCAATCAGCGGTGGAAGTGGTCGACCACTTCATCACCAAAGGCTTGATCGTGTACACCAAGGGCCGCATTGCCAACTCCGAGCTGCGCTTCTCGGCCACCGGCAAGGACCTCAGCGAAAACGTACCGCTGGCGGTGCTGATCAACGGCGGCAGCGCCTCGGCCTCGGAAATCGTCGCCGGCGCCCTGCAAGACCAGAAACGCGGCGTACTGATGGGCACCACCAGCTTCGGCAAGGGCTCGGTGCAAACCGTGCTGCCGCTGAACAACGAGCGGGCGCTGAAGATCACCACGGCGTTGTACTACACGCCTAATGGTCGCTCGATCCAGGCCCAGGGCATCGTGCCGGATATCGAGGTGCGTCGGGCCAAGATCACCAACGAAAGCGACAACGAGTACTTCAAGGAAGCCGACCTGCAAGGTCACCTGGGCAATGGCAACGGCGGCGCCGACCAGCCAACCGGCAGCGGCCCGAAAGCCAAGCCGATGCCACAGGACGACGATTACCAACTGGCCCAGGCGTTGAGCCTGCTCAAGGGCTTGAGCATTACGCGCAGCCGTTGATATGCGTTTTGCGCTAATCCTTGCAATGTTGTGCAGCCTGGCCGGAGTCGCCCAAGCGACGCCGGCCGACAAGCCCCACAAAGCCTACCTCACGCTTATCATCGACGACCTTGGGCAAAACCTGCCCAGGGATCGTCGTGTGCTGGCCCTGCCCGGCCCGGTGACGGCGGCAATCATGCCCGACACGCCCCACGCCGCTGAAGTCGCCCGCGAGGCCCACCGCGCCGGCAAGATCGTGATTCTGCACATGCCCATGGACCCGGCCACCGGCCCCTTCGCCTGGCACCCCGAGCTGCCCATCGAAGAACTGGGCAAGCGCCTGGATGCGGCGCTCAAGGCCGTGCCCTACACCGCCGGCATCAACAACCACATGGGCAGCCGCATGACCGCCGAGCCTGGTGCCATGGCGTGGTTGATGGGCGAGTTGCAGCGTCGGCACAAGTTTTTCGTCGACAGCCGGACCAGCGCCAAGACCGTGGCGGCCGCCGAGGCTCAGAAAATCAACCTGGCCCACGTCTCACGGGATGTATTTCTGGATGACGAGCGGACCGAAGCGGCCATCGCCACGCAGTTGCAGACGGCTATCAAGCTGGCCCACAAACAGGGCTCGGCGGTGATGATCGGCCATCCTTATCCACAGACCCTGGCGGTGCTGGAGCGCGAACTGCCCAAGCTCAAGGCCCAGGGTATCGAGTGGATTGATATCAAGCTGATGATCAGTGTGCGCAGCAATCGGGCGATGGCTGGGCACGGCAAAGATGGGGTTTACCGCTGAAACCTACAGATAGCGCGCCATGATCTGATCCACCACACCGTCCTTGCGTAGCTGGTCCAGCGCCACCTGCAGCTTGGCCACCACCTCATCCGGCACCTCCTTGTTCAGCGCCAGATACAACTGGGCGCTATTGAAGCGCAGCACCGTCTTGAGCCCGGAAACCCCCACCTGGCGCGCCAGATAGCGCCCGGCCGGGTCGCCGGTGGCCCAGAGGTCAATCTGCCCCTCCATCAGCTTTTGCGCATTGTCCTGGTCGCGCAGCACGATGATCGGCTTGAGCCCGCGCTTTTCCAGGGTCTGGGCAATGGCATCGCCTTTGTAGGCACCAATCTTGTAGCTACGGGCGTGCTCAAGGTCGGTCAGCTGGATCTTGCTGTCAGCCTTGGCCAGCAGCACCCAGTCATCCGGGCCGATGGGGCCGACCCACTTGAACAGCGCTTCGCGGTCCGACAGGCGCGCCATGACGAACACGCCGTAGCCTGGTTTTTCCAGGGCGAGCTTATAGATCCGCTCCCAAGGGAAGCGCAGCGTGAGGTTGTAGGAAATGCCAGCCTGCTTGAAAGTCTCGCGGACAATGTCCACCGCAATGCCTTCGATGTTCTCGTCCTTGGCGAAGTTCTTGCCGTTTTTCGCCATGTTGTAGGGCGGAAAGTTTTCCGTCAGCAGCACCAGAGAAGTGCCAGACGGCTCAGCGGCATTGGCCGAACCCGCCAACAGAATGGAAGAGCTGGCGAGGGCAAGCAGCAGGTCTTTGAGCATGTAGGGGTACCGGAATCCATGGCAGGCCCCAGAGTGCCGCGAGCCTGCCATGGTGTCCAGTGACGTTTAGCGGACGACGATTCCGCGTGCTGCCATGTAGGCCTTTGCCTCAGGCACGGTGTATTCGCCAAAGTGGAAAATACTCGCCGCCAGCACCGCGCTGGCGTGGCCTTCGATAACGCCGTCGGCCAGGTGTTGCAGGTTGCCCACACCACCGGACGCAATCACTGGAATGCCCAGTGCGTCACTGATGGCGCGGGTCACGCCCAGGTCAAAGCCGTTTTTCATGCCGTCCTGATCCATGCTGGTCAGCAGGATTTCACCGGCGCCCAGGCCTTCCATCTTCATCGCCCACTCCACCGCATCCAGGCCGGTCGGCTTGCGCCCGCCGTGGGTGAAGATCTCCCAGCGCGGGGTTTCACCCGGGCCGGAGACTTTCTTGGCGTCGATGGCGACGACGATGCATTGCGAACCGAAGTGCTGTGCGGCTTCGCCGACAAACTCCGGGTTGAACACCGCGGCCGTGTTGATCGAGACCTTGTCCGCACCCGCGTTAAGCAGGTTACGAATATCCTGCACGGTGCGTACGCCACCGCCCACGGTCAGCGGGATAAACACCTGGCTGGCCATGCGCTCGACGGTATGCAGCGTGGTATCGCGGCCGTCGACGCTGGCGGTGATGTCGAGAAAGGTAATCTCGTCGGCACCCTGCTCATCGTAGCGACGGGCGATTTCCACCGGGTCGCCGGCGTCACGGATGTTCTCGAACTTGACGCCCTTGACCACCCGACCGTTGTCGACGTCCAGGCAAGGGATGATGCGTTTGGCCAGCGCCATGGTCAGTCCTCAGCCTTTGTAGGCATCGCAGTAAGCCTGGGCTTCGGCAACGTCCAGGGTGCCTTCGTAGATCGCCCGGCCGGTGATGGCGCCGATGATCCCCGGCGCCTTGGCGTCCAGCAGCGACTTGATATCGCCCAGGTTGTGGATACCGCCGGAAGCAATCACCGGGATCTTGGTGGCGGCCGCCAGCGCAGCGGTAAACGGTACGTTGCAGCCCTGCATCATGCCGTCTTTGGCGATGTCGGTATAAACGATGGCGGACACACCGTCGGCCTCGAACTGCTTGGCCAGGTCGATCACCTGCACGGTGCTGATTTGCGCCCAGCCGTCTGTAGCGACGAAACCATCCTTGGCGTCCAGGCCCACGATGACCTTGCCCGGAAACGCGCGGCAGGCTTCGGCGACGAAGGCCGGGTCTTTCACCGCCTTGGTGCCGATGATCACGTAGCTGACGCCCGCCTTGACGTAGTGCTCGATGGTTTCCAGGGAGCGGATACCGCCACCGATCTGGATCGGCAGGTTCGGGTAGCGCTTGGCGATGGCCGTCACCACTTCGCCATTGACCGGTTGGCCTTCAAAGGCGCCGTTCAAGTCCACCAGATGCAGGCGACGGCAGCCACCCTCCACCCACTTGGCAGCCATGCTCACCGGGTCATCGGAAAACACCGTGGAATCTTCCATGCGGCCCTGGCGCAGACGTACACAAGCGCCGTCCTTGAGATCGATAGCGGGAATAATCAGCATCTGGCAAACCTTATTCGATATTCAGCATTGCTCGGAAAATCAGGGTTTTTCGAGCGCCCACAAGTCGCTTTCGATGCTTTCGAACCTTTCTTTAAGGTGCGTCTGCACATCGAAAATCGCCCTGTTGTAATAGTGCGGAGCAATTTCAGTGGTGAACAGCTCGAGGATCTCAGCCACCTCGAACGACCCGAGACGGAGCTCGAAGCGATCTTCCATGAAACGCTTGATCTTGTCGGTCGCCTCACTCTCCTGCTGGGGAGTGAGATTGAGGATCGGTGGCTTGATCTTCTTGGCCATTACCAGCGCCCGTCCCAACTGGCGAAGTTCTGCAACAGTTGCAGGCCATGGGTATGGCTTTTCTCCGGGTGGAACTGCACGGCAAAGCGCGAACCTTCGGCCAGCGCTGCGGCGAAATCGACGCCGTAGTGCCCGCCACCCACCACCTGGCGCGGGTTACCGGCGGCGATGTAGTAGCTGTGGACGAAGTAGAAACGCGCCATGTCCGGGATGTCATGCCACAGCGGATGATCGACGGTGCGGCGCACTTCGTTCCAGCCCATGTGCGGGACTTTCAGATGCTCGCCGTCTTCGTGCAGATCCTTGCCGAAAAACTTCACCGCGCCTGGGAACAGGCCGATGCAGTCGACGCCGCCGTTCTCTTCACTGCGGTCGAGCAAGGCTTGCATGCCCACGCAGATCCCGAGGAACGGCCGGTCCTGGCTGACTTCGCGCACCAGGCTGTCAAAGCCCAGGCGGCGGATTTCGGCCATGCAGTCGCGAATCGCGCCCACACCGGGGAACACCACACGGTCGGCTTCGCGGATCACCTGCGCATCGCTGGTGATCAGCACCTTGCCGGCACCGACGTGCTCGAGGGCCTTGGCCACCGAATGCAGGTTACCCATGCCGTAGTCGATAACCGCGACCGTCTGCATTACAGAACGCCCTTGGTCGACGGCATTTGCCCGGCCATGCGGTCATCAAGCTCCACGGCCATGCGCAGGGCGCGGCCGAAAGCCTTGAACACGGTTTCGATCTGGTGGTGGGTGTTGGTGCCACGCAGGTTGTCGATGTGCAGGCTGACCAGAGCGTGGTTGACGAAGCCCTGGAAGAATTCCTGGAACAGGTCCACGTCAAAGCCACCCACCGTGGCGCGGGTGTAAGGCACGTGCATCTGCAGGCCTGGGCGGCCCGAGAAGTCGATGACCACACGCGACAGCGCCTCGTCCAGCGGGACATAGGCATGGCCGTAACGGCGGATGCCCTTTTTGTCGCCGATGGCCTTGGCAAACGCCTGGCCGAGGGTGATACCGACATCCTCCACGGTGTGGTGGTCGTCGATATGCAGGTCACCCTTGCTGACGATATCCAGGTCGATCAGCCCATGACGGGCGATTTGATCCAGCATGTGCTCAAGAAAAGGAACACCGATATCAAATCGGGCCTTTCCGGTGCCATCCAGGTTGATCGAGGCTTTGATCTGGGTTTCCAGAGTGTCGCGCTCGACGGACGCCTTACGTTCGGCCATCACCAGCTCCGCAAAATCATTGGGCGAAAAAGGTGGCCATTATAGGGGCTGCGGGCGCTAAACAGAAACATCGAAGGGGATAAGACTGACGGCCTGTCGGGCATAGACATGTCAGTACAAGTGCGGGAGCTGGCGTGTGTGGGAGCTGGCTTGCCTGCGATGCAGACGCCTGCGTACTACAGATACACCGAGCGGGTTCTATCGCGGGCAAGCCCGGCTCCCACTGGAACCGGGCCCACACGGGTTATGCGGTGTTAGTGGAACAGCACTGCAGTCTTCTGCAAGGTCACCCACACGCCCCACGCCAGCGGAATACCCACCACCAGCCACGCAGCAATCGCCAATGGCACGGTGCCGGAAGCGGCTTTCCACTCCAGGGAAGTGCTGGCATCGGCGCCCTTGTCATGGCCCAGCGCCTGTTCGGCTGCCAGTTCGGCGTCGGTCATGAAGTACTTGTCGGCCACCGGACGCACCAGCAGGTTGCAGATAAAGCCCAGCACCAGCAGGCCGGCGAGGATGTACAAGGTGATGTCATAGGCCGCAGCGCGCTCGACGCCAATGCTCAGCTGATACTCACGCAGGTAGTTGACCAGCACCGGGCCCAGCACGCCGGCTGCCGCCCAGGCAGTCAGCAGGCGACCGTGGATCGCACCGACCATTTGCGTACCGAACAGGTCCGCCAGGTATGCCGGCACGGTCGCGAAGCCGCCGCCGTACATCGACAGGATGATGCAGAACGCCGCCACGAACAGCGAGACGTTGCCCAGGTGGCCGAGGTTCGGGATCAGCGCATACAGGGCAAAGCCCAGGGCGAAGAACACGAAGTAGGTGTTTTTACGGCCCAGGTAGTCAGAAAACGACGCCCAGAAGAACCGCCCACCAATGTTGAACAGGCTCAACAACCCGGTGAAACCGGCGGCGATGGCTGCGATGGAGGCCAGTTGCCCGGCATCCAGTTGGCCAAATGGCACATCCACACCCAGCAACTTGCCACCAAACACTTCCTGCAACAGCGGCGACGCCATGCCGAGAATGCCGATACCGGCCGATACGTTCAGGCACAGCACCAGCCATACCAGGCGAAATTGCGGGGTTTTCCAGGCCACGTTCACGTGCACATGGCGATGGGTAATCATCGCGTTGCTGGCTTTTTTCGCCGGCGCGGTCCAGCCCTCAGGCTTCCAGCCGGTCGGCGGGACGCGGTAGGACAAGGCGCCGCCGATCATGAACACGAAGTAGATCGCGGCCATCACCAGGAAGCTCTGCCATACACCCACGCCCGTCGGCGAAGCGAAGTGGCCCATCAGTGCCGCTGCCAGGGGGGCGCCGACCATCGCACCACCACCAAAGCCCATGATCGCCATGCCGGTGGCCATGCCGCGCTTGTCCGGGAACCACTTGATCAGGGTCGAGACCGGCGAGATATAGCCCAGGCCAAGGCCGATACCGCCGATGACCCCGGAGCCGAGCCACATCAGCCAGATCTGGTGGGTATAGATTCCCAGCGCCGAGATCAGCAGGCCACCACACCAGCACAGTGCCGAGACCACACCGGCCTTGCGCGGCCCGGCGTGTTCCAGCCAGCCGCCCCAGATCGCTGCCGAGCAGCCCAGGAAGATGAAGAACAGGGTGTAGATCCAGCCCAGCATGGAGATCGGCCAGTCGCAGGACGACGAGAAGATCTGCGCGATAAAGCTCATGTCCGGCGCGCACGCGACCGGTGCGGTGACGCCCAGCGCCTTGGACAGTGGCAGCCAGAACACCGAAAAGCCGTAGGCCATGCCGATGCACAAGTGGATAGCCAGGGCGGCCGGCGGAACCAGCCAGCGGTTAAACCCTGGCTTGGCGATGATGCGTTCCTTGGACAGGAACGCAGGCTGCGCAGCAGGAATGCCGGCCGCAGTGCTAGTGTTCATTGGTGTTTCCCCCAGTTGTTGGTCTGTGTTCGCCAGGCGCTCTCCTCCTCGGCCTTTGCACGCAATGCGTGGCCGTTTTGTCGAGTGAAGCTCCCTGTAAGCGCGACGTTTCGTCGCAGAAGGCGGGCGAACGCGCAAAGATTAGCATTTGGCGCCGCGAGAAAAACCAAACTGACACTACCTTTTTCGGCTCATCTGTTTTGTTTGACACTATGTAACGATGCGTAAACAGCCGCAGGTCCAGCGGCGTTATACTCTGCGGCTAAATTTTGAAATCGACATACAAGGACTCGCCCATGAAAGCGTTCGGCAAAATCCTGGGTCTGGTACTTCTCGGGCTGTTACTGATCATTGTGGCTCTGGGCTTTGCCCTGACCCACCTCTTCGATCCCAACGACTACAAAGACGAGATTCGCCAGATTGCCCGCGACAAGGCCCACATCGAGCTGACGCTCAATGGCGATATCGGCTGGAGCCTGTTCCCGTGGCTGGGCCTGGAGTTGCATGAAGCCAGCGTGGCCACCCTGAGCAATCCTGCCCAGCCGTTTGCCGATCTGCAGATGCTCGGCCTGTCGGTACGGGTACTGCCGCTGCTGCGTCGTGAAGTGCAGATGAGCGATGTGCGCGTCGAGGGCCTGAACCTGCGCCTCAACCGCGACAAGCAAGGCCACGGCAACTGGGAAGATATCGGCAAGGCACCGCCCGTTGCAGCCACCGGCACCGCCGAGGCACCCGTGACGACTGCGCCAACCACGGCGCCAGCGCCGGACAAACCGGCTCAGCCGATCCGCCTGGATATCGACAGCCTGACGGTCAACAACGCCCGCATCGAGTACAACGACGAGCAGACCGGCAAGCAATTCAGCGCCGAGAGCATTCAGTTGAGCACCGGTGCCGTGCATGAAGGCGCGAGCATCCCGGTCAAGCTCACTGCCTTCTTCGGCAGCAACCAGCCAGTGATGCGGGTCAAGAGCGAACTCAGCGGCGAACTGCGTTTTGATCGCGCCCTCAAGCGCTATCAGTTCGAAGACATGAAAGTCGCAGGCGAAGCCACCGGCGAGCCGCTGCAAGGCAAGACCGTGACCTTTGCCACCCAGGGCCAGTTGCTGGTGGACCTGTCGGCGAACATTGCCGAGTGGACCGGCCTCAAGCTGTCGCTCAACCAACTGCGGGCACTGGGCGAAGTAAAGGTCAACGACCTGGATAAAACCCCACAGATCAGCGGCGCCCTGTCGATTGCCCAGTTTGACCTGGCCAAGTTCCTCGACAGCGTCGGCCAGCCCCTGCCGGCCATGGCCCCAGGTAGCCTGAGCAAAGTCGAACTGGTCAGCCGCCTGCAAGGCACGCCGTCGAGCATGGCCCTGGAAGACCTCAATTTGAAAGTCGACGGCAGCACCTTTACCGGGCGCCTGGCGGTGGAGGACTTTGCCAAGCAATCCCTGCGCGTGCAGCTCAAGGGCGACACGTTCAATGCCGACCATTACCTGCCCGCCAAGTCCGAAGCCGCCAACAGCGCCGCCGTCGCACGCCAGGCCGAAGTGCAAAGCAGCGAAGCCGGAGCCATGGCCGCCGGTGGCACCACGCCGTTGCCGGACGCGCCGACCAAAGGCGCCTGGAGCACCGACAAGCTGCTGCCCCTGGCGCGCCTGCGCAGCCTGGACGTGATTGCCGACCTGTCCTTCGGCCAACTGACCCTGAGCCAGTTGCCCATCGAGAATGCAGCCCTCAAGGCCTCCGGCCAGGGTGGCCAGTTCAAGCTCGACACCTTGAGCGGTGGCCTCTATAACGGCACGTTCCAGGCCAACGGCAGCCTCGATGTACGGGAAGATGTGCCGGTGCTGGCGCTGCAGACCAAAATCAAGCAAGTACCGGTCGAGCGCATCCTGCAAGCCCAGGGGCAAACCCCGCCGGTCAAGGGCCAGATCACCCTCGACAGCAACCTGAACGGGCGTGGCAACAGCCAGAAAGCGCTGATCGACAGCCTCAACGGCACCGCCAGCTTTGTGATCAACAATGGCGTGCTGCTCAATGCCAACCTTGAGCAACAGCTGTGCACGGGTATCGCCCTGCTCAACCGCAAGACCTTGGCCACCACACCGCGCAGCAAGGACACACCGTTCCAGGAACTCAAGGGCAACCTGACCTTCCGTAACGGCGTGGCGAGCAACCCGGACCTGAAAGTGCGCATCCCCGGCCTGACCGTCAACGGCAATGGCGACGTGGACCTGCGTGTACTGGGCATGGACTACCGCGTGGGCATCATCGTCGAGGGCGACAAGCGCGACATGCCGGACCCGGCCTGCCAGGTCGGCTCGAACTTCCAGGGTATCGAAGTGCCGCTGCGCTGCCGTGGCCCGCTGGAACTGGGCGCCAAAGCCTGCCGCCTGGACAAGGATGGCCTGGGCCAGGTGGCCGCCAAGATGGCGGGCAACAAGCTCAGCGAGAAACTTGAAGAGAAGCTCGACAAGGTCAATCCCAAGCTCAAAGACGCCCTCAAAGGTTTGTTTAACCGATGAGAAACGAGCAATTTTCAGCGGCCGTGCTCGACTGGTACGACCGTCACGGTCGCCATGACTTGCCCTGGCAACAGGGCATCACCCCGTATCGGGTGTGGGTCTCGGAGATCATGCTGCAACAGACCCAGGTCAGCACCGTGCTCAATTACTTCGACCGCTTCATGGCTTCGCTGCCAACGGTCGAGGCCCTGGCGGCCGCGCCGGAAGATGAAGTACTGCACCTGTGGACCGGGCTGGGCTACTACACCCGGGCGCGCAACCTGCAGAAGACTGCCAAGATCGTGGTGGCCGAATACGGCGGCGAGTTTCCCCGCGATGTAGAGAAACTCACCGAACTGCCGGGCATCGGCCTGTCCACCGCCGGTGCCATCGCCAGCCTGAGCATGGGCCTGCGCGCACCGATCCTCGACGGTAACGTCAAGCGCGTGCTGGCACGTTTTACTGCCCAGGAGGGCTATCCGGGCGAGCCCAAGGTGGCCAAGCAGCTGTGGGCCACTGCCGAGCGCTTTACCCCCCACGACCGCGTCAATGCCTACACCCAGGCCATGATGGACATGGGCGCCACCCTCTGCACCCGCAGCAAGCCCAGTTGCCTGCTGTGCCCCCTGGAAAAGGGCTGCGAGGCGCACATGCTGGGCCTGGAAACCCGCTACCCGATCCCCAAGCCGCGCAAGACCATCCCGCAAAAGCGCACGCTGATGCCAATGCTGGCCAACCAGGAGGGCGCGATCCTGCTTTACCGTCGCCCCTCTACGGGCCTGTGGGGCGGGCTGTGGAGCTTGCCGGAGCTGGACGACCTGAACGACCTGGAACACCTGGCCAACCAGCACTCACTGGCGCTGGGCAAGCATCAGGCGCTACCTGGGCTGGTCCACACCTTCAGCCACTTCCAGCTGGCTATCGAACCCTGGCTGGTGCAGGTCGAGGAATCGGCCCATCACGTGGCCGAGGCCGACTGGCTCTGGTATAACCTCGCCACCCCGCCGCGCCTGGGCCTTGCCGCCCCGGTGAAAAAACTGCTGAAGCGCGCGGCCGACGTATTGAACGCAGGAGTTTCGTCATGACCCGCACCATCATCTGCCGCAAGTATCACGAAGAACTGCCAGCCCTGGAGCGTGCCCCATTCCCGGGCGCCAAGGGCCAGGACATTTTCGACCACGTCTCCGCCAAGGCCTGGGCCGACTGGCAGAAGCACCAGACCCTGCTGATCAACGAAAAACGCCTGAACATGATGAACGCCGAAGACCGCAAATATCTGCAGGGCGAGATGGACAAGTACTTTTCCGGCGAGGATTACGCCAAGGCCGACGGCTACGTGCCGCCTGCTCAATAATTGAGCAAAAACCGGGGTTGGCACGTAAGCGACGGTAATAATTAAATATTTTTTGAAAACTTGCTTGACGACCCCCTGAAAAACCCGTTTAATGCGCCCCGTTGCCCAGATAGCTCAGTCGGTAGAGCAGGGGATTGAAAATCCCCGTGTCGGCGGTTCGATTCCGTCTCTGGGCACCACTTATTAGTTTCAGGTGGTGCAAAAATCATCTGAAACACCCAAGAAACCCGCCTAGTGCGGGTTTTTTGTTGCCTGCGATTTAGTACGCCAGCGCCCCTCTGGTTACTTTTAGGTTAACGCCAAGCCTTGCTGGCACCTGATGTGTTATTTATTTCCCTGCTCAACCGTCTAGCCTTAATCCAATCTTCAACAAGGTAGTTACGTCATGACCCGGTACTTGTTATGCACGCTGTTAATGCTGACAGCGCTGCTCAGCGGATGCGCTACTACGATGGACGTCGCGATCAACGCAACCCCTGACCCGGACTATCACTTTGACCGACAGGCGACGGTGCTGGTGACGTCGGTCGGCGGCAATGCCGAGAACGCGCTCAATGCCCGCTACTACCTGCGCGATATGGTCAGCGCCATGAAGGACCAGGGGTTTCGCGAGGTGTATACCGACGTGTCCCTGCCCAAGAACCGCACGCCGAAAATCACGATCACCCTCGACATCGACAGTCACCAGGTGACCTACCGCTATACCGCCACCGAGTATGGGCAGGTGCCAACCAGCACCTCCACCGTGTGCAAGAACAGCAAGAAAAAAAGCGACCAGATGATCTGCACCAGCACGCCGAACACCACCTATGGCCCGGTAGGCAGCTCGGAGCGCACCGGCTACACCACCCTCACCACCTTCACCGCCACGGCCCGGGATGAAGCGAGCAAACGCGCGGTGTACCTGCTGCGGGTAACGTCCTACAACGAGGACTGCCAGGCCGCCAAGGTCGAAGCCTTCCTGGTGCAGCAGGGCCTGCAGAACCTGAACTTCCAGGATCGCGTGCAGCGCAACTACACCGTCACGATGCCCGAGGGGTATCGCTGCAAATAGTTCGTCGCCCCCTTCCAGGTAGTTCAGGACGAATGTCACTTCGCAGCCCTGCCTGACTGCCAGCCTTGATTGCCCCTCACCGCTCAGGGCGACCCCACTCGGTCGCCCGCATCGAACACCCCCGCCAAAAAGCCAGGCTCGACTGAAGCTCATGGTTGCTAATAGCAATTATTATCATTTAAGCTGGCGCGCAAAATCCCCCCCTGCCCCACTAACAATAATCAAGGAGCTGCGATGCCCTCTGCACGCGAGTCAGGTTCATGGTTGAAGGCGTTTGGCCTTGCCCCCTTCGGATTCGCTTCGATGCTTGTCCCGGTCGCAGACGCGGCCGAGAAAACAGGCCAGCTCGAACTGCCCAGCCAAAGTATTACGGCAACTGCCTCAGAAGAAACGGCCGACGGCCCGGTCAAAGGCTACGTCGCCAAGCGCAGTACAACGGGGGCCAAGACCGACACCCCCATCACTGAGATCCCCCAGTCGATTTCCGTCATCAGCGCCGACCGCATGCGCGATCAGGGCGCGCTGACCGTGCAAGACGCATTGCGTTATGTTTCCGGGGTGCGGGCCGAGACCTTCGGGCTCGATAGCCGCGGAGACTGGTCGAAAGTGCGAGGCAGCTCGCCGGCCCTGTTCCTTGATGGTTTACAGCAGAGCTTCGGCACTTACACCAACGTGCGCACCGACCCCTTCACCCTGGAACGCCTTGAAGTGCTCAAGGGTCCTGCGTCGATGCTGTATGGGCAAAGCCCGGTGGGCGGCCTGATCAACCAGGTCAGCAAACGCCCCAAAGCCGAACAGCACACCGAACTGCAACTGCAATACGGCAATTACAACCGCAAGCAGGTCGCCGTCGACACCACCGGCGCTCTGAACCCGCAAGGCACGCTGCTGTACCGGCTGGTGGCGATCCAGCGCGACAGCGACACCCAGGTTGATCATGTCAAAGACAACCGCCAGGTGCTGATGCCATCGCTGACCTGGCGCCCCAACGAAGATATCGACTGGACCGTCATGGCCAACATCCAGCGCGATGACAGCGGCTCCACCACGCAGTTCTTCCCACACAAAGGTACCGTCTGGAATGCGCCATATGGCCGAATCCACAGCAACCGGTTCGCCAGCGAGCCAGGGTTCGACGAATACGACAGTGACCAGACAGCCCTGACGTCGCAATTCTCGTGGCACCTAAATGACACATGGACGCTGCGCCAGAACCTGCGCTGGCAGAAAAGCAAAGTCAGCTACCAGTCGATTTATGCGAAATTCGCAAGAAACCCACCGTTTAACGCCGATAACCAGACCCTCGACCGTGTCTATTACGTTTCCAAACCAGAGGTCAAAGTCTGGGTTGCCGACCAAAACGCCGAGGCCCGATTTGACACCGGCCCGCTACAGCACACGCTGCTGCTGGGGGGCGACTACCAGCATGCGGTCTCCAACCGGGAAGGTGCCAGCGGTAACGCAACACCACTGAACGTGTACGAACCGGTGTATGGCACCTTTGATCCCTCGGTCATTCGCCTCACCGCAGACCCGGAACAACGGGTCATGCAACAAGGGCTGTATGCCCAGGACCAGATCAAATACGAACAGTGGCTGCTGACCCTCGGCCTGCGCAAGGATTGGGCCGCCAGCCAAACCCAAGGCAGCGCCCGGCAAAAGGACGACAAGGTGACCGGCCGCGCAGGCCTGACCTACCTGTTCGACAACGGCATAGCGCCCTACTTGAGCTACAGCGAATCATTCCAGCCCCAAATCGGCCTCAACCGGCGAACGCTGGAGCCCTATGTACCGCTCAAGGGCAAACAGTGGGAGCTGGGGGTGAAATATCAGCCGGTTGGCAGCAACAGTCTCTACACCGCAGCGGTGTATGACATTCGCGAGCAGAACCGCCGCATGCCCGACCCCCTGGATGCGATGAACACCCTGCAAAGTGGTGAAACCCGCGCCCGTGGCCTGGAGCTCGAAGCGCTGGTGACGGTCACGCCCGACTGGGACCTGATTGGCACCTACAGCTACACCGACACCACCGTCATCAAGGGCGCGCCCGCCGAGCAAGGCAAACGCCTGTCCAGCGTTCCAGAAAACATGGCCTCGGTATGGAGCCAACATCGGTTCAGCATCGGCGACATTTCCGGGTTCAGTGTCGGTGCCGGTATTCGCTATGTGGGAACCAGCTGGGATGGCGCCGACCGCCTGAAAACGCCGTCTTCTACCCTGGTGGATGCGATGCTCGGGTACCGCTACCAGAACTGGAACCTGACGCTCAACGCGACCAACCTTGAAGACAAGACCTACTACACCACATGCCTGGCGCGAGGCGACTGCTTTATCGGCAACCGTCGTACGCTCGTCGGTACGCTGGCCTACAACTTTTGATTGAGTTGTAAATCCACGGCGGCGGCTGATCATGGCACCCGGAACACCAGCAACGGGTTGTCATTAAGCCGCCCATTGAAAGCCGGTACCAGATGCTGCAGCGGCGTGCCCTGCAGCAGTTCGGTTTCCTTGCGCGCGACAATCACCCAGGACGAGCGCGGCAGTGCGTTCAGGCGCGCAAGGTCATCGCGCCCGATAAACAGCGGCTGCTCGTCATGATCCAGGTTCATGATGTAGCGAATGGCCCAGGTGTCCTTGCCAAGGTTGAGAAACACCAGCGGCCCAGGGTGCTCGGCCCGCAGGGTTTCCACCGCACCCACAAAGTTTTTGGTGTCGAATTGCAGATCCTTGGCCGGCTCCACGACCGTCACCAGCACCAGCCATTGGGTGGCCAGCGCGATCAGGCTGAGCACCACCAGTCGCGCCCCCACACGGCTGCGCCAGCGACGCCAGGCCACCACCGCCGCCAACTGCAGGGCGATCAGCAGCGCAATCAACCCCGGCACTGAAACATCAGGCCAGTAACCGTGTTTGCTCCACAACTGGCGGCAGACCAAGACCACGACAACCCCCAGCAGCGGCAGGATCGCCACCAGCCACGCATAACCCCGACGCACCCCAAGCAACCAACCCCGGGCCTGAAGCAGCCCATAAGCCGCCACCGCGGCAAACATCGGGACCATCGGCAGGATGTAGTAGGCACGCTTGAAGTTCGGCACCGACAACCCCAGCAGGATCATCAGGCCACAGCCGCCCAGGCGCAGCATCAGCCGCACATCGGCATCATCATTGCGCGCCGACCAGGTGTGGCGCAGGGCAATCAACGTCGCCAGCGCCAGCGGGATCACCGGGAAATAGCGATACAGGCTCAGCTTGAAGTAGAAGTAGAACGGCTCGCCGCTTTCATCCAGGCGACCGGCCACCTGCATCTTCATCACCTCGTCGGCAAAAGCATCACCCCCGCTGATCCGCGCCAGCTTCAGCAACACCCACCCACAGGCAAGGAGCAGGACCAGGCCGATCACGCCGTGAGCAAGTACCTTTTTCAGCAAGCCAATCTTCTCTTCCCGCGTGCGGGCAGGCCCCAGCGCCCAGTACACACAAGCAACCCCACAGACCTCGATCAAGCCCAAAGGGCCACGCATGGCAAACGCCGCCACGAACAAGGGAAAGATTGCGTATTGGCGCAGCCGCGAGCCCAGGCGCTCGCCGGTGTGCAGCAAGTAGAAACAGCCCAGGCACAGCAGGGAGACCATCTGATCCAGGCAGACTGAGCGCGACTTCTCCAGCCATTGCGCGGTCAATGCCGTCAGCACTACCGTCAGCAACGCCCAGGTCCGGCCGCAGGGCACCAGCAAGCGGTAGATCAGGGCCACGACCCCAGCCGACGCCAGAGCGGTGGGCAACACGTTAGCCAGGTCGTTAGGCGCACTGAACAGCCGGGCAAAGAGCAGGCTGAAATAGGTCGCCGTGCCCGGATAATCCGGGTAAGGCTCACCGTAGGTGGTGGGGAAGAGGCTCGCGCCGTGGCGAAACATCTCCTGCATAAACACCGCCCAACGCCCGTCAAACCCTTGCGGCGACTGATCCCAGATGCCCAGGGTAAATAACAACAAGGCCACCAGGAAAACACCCAGGGCCTCCACACGAAAACGGTTGCGGTGTTCCATGGTTTAACCTGCCAGGGCGGGGGAGATGCTGGCGTATATTGCCGGCAGCACGGCTGAATCACGCCTGAACCGAATGCAACATTTACCTGTACACACCTGTGGCGAGCGGGCTTGCCCGCGCTGGGCTGCATGGCTGTCCCATTTTTTGGGGCCGCTGCGCGACCCAACGCGGGCAAGCCCGCTCGCCACAACCGCCGTTTTTACGGGATTGGCTGGCAGGTATTGCGCGCCTTTGGCTGACGATTTTGTTAGTGTCAGCCTCCAATAAAAACTGCGCACGGGTCGTCAACCCCCATCGAAAGCGCATGGATCGAGGCCAGTGATGAACCTGCCCAGCCGCCCGCACCCCGAGACATTCCACGAGCCCGCCGCCGACCACTACCCCATCGGCGGCTTCACCTGGCGCCATATCCGCAGCGATATCGAACGCCCAGTGGTGATCATCAACGCCGCCACCTCAGTGCGCTGCCGCCACTATTCGCGCTTTGCCGAGTACCTGTTTGCCAAGGGTTTCGATGTCATCACCTACGACTATCGCGGCATCGGCGAGTCGCGCAGTGGCTCGTTGCGTGGGTTCAAGGCATCGTGGTCAGACTGGGGCCGGCTGGATTTCGAGGCCATCCTGCGACGGGCGCAACGCGAGTTTGCCGGGCAGCCCATTGATGTAGTCGGCCACAGCTTTGGCGGCTGCGCGGCCGGGCTTGGGGCGTCGGGCGCCGCGATCAGGCGCCTGGTGACGGTGGGCGCGCAGTTCGCCTACTGGCGTGACTATCAAGCGAGCGGGCGCTGGCGGATGTTTGCCAAGTGGCACCTGGTGATGCCGCTGGTGACTGCCGTGTGCGGGTATTTCCCGGGCAAGCGCCTGGGCTGGCTGGAAGACACGCCCGCCGGTGTGGTGCGGGACTGGAGCACACCCACCCCCACCTACGAGACACGCCCCAGCGGGCGGGCCTTGGACGAGTTGCCTTTTGCCCGGGTGCAGGCACAGATCCTGGCGATCAGCATCAGCGACGACCCGTTTGGCACCGTGCCCGCCATTGAGCGTCTGCTGAATTACTTCCAGGCCAGCGAGCGCACGCATTTGCGTATCGCGCCGGGGGATATTGGCGAAGAGGTCGTCGGGCATTTCGCGTTTTTCCGCAGTGAATATCAGGATCGGTTGTGGCCGATTGCACTGGCGTGGCTGCAGCACGGCCAACTGGCGCCCGACACACCGGGCACCCGGCTGTAGAAACCCTTGGGATTTCGCCAGACCTGCGCTTCAATACGCCACCCAGATCCTGAACCAAGGACGTGAGCCCATGGCTTCGCCAGACAAGCAGCAAAAACGTGCCCAACGGGCAAAAGCCAAGGCCAAGCAGAACCGCACCCAGCGCGCCAATGCGCCGAAGCCGGATGCGTTTGCCGGTGACGACGACCGCATTGACCTTGAGTCGGTGGACTTGACCGAACTGTTCGTGGAAATGCGCGCGGCCGGCGAGACCAGCCAGCAGGCGCTGTGTGCGGCATTCCTGGCGCACCCGTTGCTGGCACTGGTGCTGGAGCAGGAAGGCGAAGAAAACGCCACGGACTTTATCCTGGCGGCGCTGATCGAGTATCGGCAGTGGTCCACCGACAGCGATGATGAAGCGGCGGCGTTGGCCTGGATTGAATCGCCACAGTTCCAGGCGGACTACGTGGCGGCATCCCAGGCGCTGACCAGCGCGCAAGATTGATACAAAACCAATGTGGGAGCCGGGCAAGCCCCAATGCCGATCAGTTAAGCGAACGCAATGCTCAACGTAGTGAAGAGCAAATGTGGGAGCGGGCTTGTCGGATCGCCGCATCGCCGCGAAGACGTCGGCCCAGCCAACATTGATGTTGACTGACCCACCGCTTTCGCGAGCAAGCCCGCTCCCACAGGGGATCTGCGCTTAACTGCCCGGCTCCCACAGTGCTTTGTGGTGCCAGGCAGCAAGCATTTCAACTCGTCAGTTGAGTACCGCAGCCCCCAACTTCTGGGCCCGGCGCCGACTTGCCACCAGCAACCCCGCCAATACCACCAGCAGGCTCAACACACCGGTCGCAATAATCTCCACCCGGTGCGCTTCCTGGAACAGCATGATGGTCAACGCGCCGACGATAAACACGATCACCGCATAAGTCAGGCCCGGAAACAGCCACATCTTGAAGGCAATCTTCTCGCCCGCCGCTGTACGCTTCTGACGCATGCGCAGTTGCGACACGGCAATCACCAGGTACACCAGCAGCGCAATCGCGCCGGAGCTGGCCAGCAGGAATTCAAACACCGCCGCCGGGGCCACGTAGTTGGCGAACACCGCGAGGAACGCCGCGCCGGTAGACAGCATCACCGCCCAGTAAGGCGTGCCGCTCTTGTTGGTGCGTTTGGCCACTGCCGGCGCATCACCACGCCGGCCCAGGGAAAACAGCATGCGCGACGCGGTGTACAGCGCCGAGTTCAAGCAGCTGGTCACGGCGACCAATACCACCAGGTCGACGATCAGCTTGGCATTCGGGATGCCCATGCGTTCCAGCACAGTCTGGTAGGAACCAACGGCTGCCAGGGTCGGATCGTTCCATGGCACCAGGGCCACGACGATGAAGATCGATACCAGGTAGAACAAGCCGATCCGCCAGATCACCGAGTTGGTGGCCTTGGTGATCTGCTGGCCAGGGTTCTTCGACTCTGCGGCCGCGATGGTCACGATCTCGGTGCCCATGAACGAGAACATGGTGGTCAGAATCGCCGCCAGCACCGCGCCCATGCCGTTGGGCAAAAAGCCTTGGGTGTCGAACAGGTGCGAGACGCCGCTGACCTGGCTGCCTGGCAGCAAGCCAAAGATCGCCAGTACGCCGAGGATCACAAAGCCGATGATCGCCACCACCTTGATCAGGGCAAACCAGAACTCGAACTCGCCGTAGTTCTTCACACTGAACAGGTTGGTCGCGGTCAGCAGCAGGGTGATGACCAGGGTGAAGGCCCAGATCGCCACATCGGGGAACCAGGCATGCAGGATGGTTGCGGCGGCGTTGGCTTCCAGGGGAATCACCAGCACCCAGAACCACCAGTACAGCCAGCCGATGGTAAAGCCGGCCCAATGGCCGATGGCCCGGTCGGCGTAGGTGGAAAATGAACCGGTGTCTGGCGAAGCAACGGCCATCTCGGCCAGCATGCGCATCACCAGCACCACCAACGTACCGGCTGCGGCATAGGCCAGCAGCACGGCAGGCCCGGCTGCCGCAATCGCGTGGCCGGAGCCGACAAACAAACCGGCGCCGATCACACCGGCAATCGACAACATGGTGACATGCCGCGGTTTGAGCCCCTGTTCGAGGTCATTGGAGCTTTGCGTACTACTCATTGACACACCTTTGCGAGGAATTGCGTATTCGGTCCACCCGATTTGCTGAGTCTTCGTGAAAAGAAACAAACGGGGCGTTCTTTATTTTTTACGCAAGATTTGCGCCAAAATGTTACAAAGCCAAGGTTGACGCGGCCTGTAGGACAATCCATCAGCGCTCGCAAGCCATTGAGATTACTGGCAATCCGCCACAGCGTTACCGGTCGACTCACTTCAAGAACGAATGAGCGCACCAAAAACACACACAAAAAGTCAGTGACGCCCAATTAAAGGGCCTATAGGGGCCGTTTACCCGTTTAACCCTTCCAACACCCGGCCAAAGCTGGCACCATCGCGCCCTTTTTTACGCGACTGCCACGGGTTTATCGGTTAAAACGGCTGTTCGGTTGTTGATGGCGCGACACGCTACTGTGCCGATGCGACAACCTGTCACACACCGCCTGTTTAACGCCCGTGGCGCTGTTGGCTGTCATCCGAACGCTATGCTAGCTTGGCGCCACGCCAGGAAGGCGACCCAACAGCAGGAACGCAATGAACACAATGAGGACCGCACATGGCTTTGGCCGCGCCCGCGCTTGAAATCCGCAACTTGCATAAACGCTATGGTGAGCTGGAGGTGCTTAAAGGCATCTCGCTGACCGCTCGCGACGGCGATGTGATCTCGATCCTGGGTTCGTCCGGTTCCGGCAAGTCCACATTCCTGCGCTGCATCAACCTGCTGGAAAACCCGCACCAGGGCCAGATCCTGGTGGCCGGCGAAGAGCTCAAGCTCAAGGCCGCGAAAAACGGCGAGCTGATGGCCGCCGACGGCAAGCAGATCAATCGCCTGCGCAGCGAAATCGGTTTTGTCTTCCAGAATTTCAACCTCTGGCCGCACATGAGCATCCTCGACAACATCATCGAGGCCCCACGCCGCGTGCTCGGCCAGAGCAAGGCCGAAGCCATCGAAGTGGCCGAAGCGCTGCTGGCCAAGGTGGGCATTGGCGACAAACGCCACGCCTACCCGGCGCAATTGTCTGGCGGCCAGCAACAACGCGCGGCCATCGCCCGCACCCTGGCGATGCAACCTAAAGTCATTCTGTTCGATGAGCCCACTTCGGCACTTGACCCGGAAATGGTTCAGGAAGTACTTAATGTGATCCGCGCGCTGGCCGAAGAAGGCCGCACCATGCTGCTGGTCACCCACGAAATGGGCTTTGCCCGCCAAGTGTCCAGCGAAGTGGTGTTCCTCCACCAGGGGCTGGTCGAAGAGCAAGGATCGCCACAGCAGGTGTTTGACAACCCGCTTTCGGCGCGCTGCAAACAATTCATGTCCAGCAACCGCTAACGGAGCAACATGCATGCAGAACTATAAAAAATTCCTCCTGGCCGCCGCCGTTTCCATGGCGTTCAGCGCCACGGCCATGGCCGAGACTTTGAAAATGGGGATCGAGGCGGCTTACCCGCCCTTCAACAATAAAGACGCCAGCGGCAACGTTGTCGGCTTCGACAAAGACATCGGCGACGCCCTGTGCGCCAAGATGAAAGTCGAGAAGTGCGAAGTGTATGTCTCGGACTGGGACGGCATCATCCCGGCCCTGAACGCCAAGAAGTTCGACTTCCTGGTGTCGTCGCTGTCGATCACCGACGAGCGCAAGCAGGCCGTTGATTTCACCGACCCGTACTACTCCAACAAGCTGCAATTCATCGCGGCCAAATCCATCAAAGACTTCAAGACCGACGCCGACTACCTCAAAGGCAAGATCATCGGTGCCCAGCGCGCGACATTGGCCGGTACCTATCTGGAAGACAAACTGCCAGACACCACCGCCAAGCTCTATGACACCCAGGAAAACGCCTACCTCGACCTGACGTCCGGCCGCCTGGACGGGATGCTCGCCGACAAGTACGTGCAATACGAGTGGCTCAAGAGCAAAGACGGTTCGGCCTACGAGTTCAAAGGCGATCCGGTTGTAGAAAGCGACAAGATCGGCATCGCCGTGCGCAAAGGCGACCCACTGCGCGAGCGCCTGAACAAGGCCCTGGCGGAAATCAAGGCCGACGGCACCTACAAGAAGATCAACGACAAGTACTTCCCTTTCAGCATCGAATGATCCTGATTGGCCAGTCCGGCGCGCTCGCTTGAGCGCGCCGGCTTTTCGCAAGCCTTGCGCGATATGAAAAAACCATGAATTTCGATCTCTACGGATTCGGCCCCGCACTCGCTGCCGGCGCGCTGATGACCGTCAAACTGGCACTCACGGCGTTATGCCTGGGGCTGGTGCTCGGCCTGGCCGGCGCCTTGGCCAAGACTTCCCCGTACAAGTTCCTGCAATGGCTTGGCGGCGCTTACTCGACCATTGTCCGGGGCATTCCCGAACTGCTGTGGGTCCTGCTGATTTATTTCGGCACGGTCAATATGATGCGTGCCCTCGGGGAGTTCTTCGGCAACCCCGACCTGTCGCTCAGCGCCTTCGCTGCCGGCGTGATTGCCCTGGGCCTGTGCTTTGGCGCCTACGCCACCGAAGTGTTTCGTGGCGCGATCCTGGCGATCCCCAAGGGCCATCGTGAAGCGGGCATCGCCCTGGGCCTGTCAAAGCTGCGTATTTTCACCCGGTTGATCATGCCGCAGATGTGGCGCATCGCCCTGCCGGGCCTGGGCAACCTGTTTATGATTTTGATGAAGGACACCGCGCTGGTCTCGGTGATCGGCCTGGAAGAAATCATGCGCCACGCGCAAATCGGCGTGACCGTCACCAAGCAGCCTTTCACCTTCTTCATGGTCGCGGCCTTCATGTACCTGGGCCTCACCGTGCTGGCCATGGTCGGCATGTACTTCCTGGAAAAACGCGCCGCTCGCGGCTTTGCGAGGAGCACGCAATGAACGGCGACTACAGCTGGCTGTCGCATTTCGACCTGGGCCTGAACTGGGCCGTGATCATCAAGTGGCTGCCACGACTGGCCCAGGGCGCGACCCTGACCCTGGAACTGGTGGCCATCGCGGTCATCGCCGGGCTGCTGCTGGCGATCCCCCTGGGCATCGCCCGTTCTTCGCGCCTGTGGTACGTGCGCACCCTGCCCTACTGCTACATCTTCTTCTTCCGTGGCACACCGTTGCTGGTGCAGCTGTTTTTGGTCTACTACGGCCTGGCGCAGTTCGACGCCGTGCGCGAAAGCGCCCTGTGGCCCTACCTGCGGGACCCGTTCTGGTGCGCCACCGTCACCATGACCCTGCACACCGCCGCTTACATCGCGGAAATCCTGCGCGGCGCGATCCAGGCCATCCCGCCCGGGGAAATCGAAGCGGCGCGGGCACTGGGCATGTCCAAGCCCAAGGCGCTGTTCTACATCATCCTGCCGCGTGCCGCGCGCATCGGCCTGCCGGCCTACAGCAACGAAGTGATCCTGATGCTCAAGGCCAGCGCCCTGGCCAGTACCGTGACCTTGCTGGAACTGACCGGCATGGCCCGCACCATCATTGCCCGCACCTACCTGCCGGTGGAGATCTTCTTTGCCGCCGGGATGTTCTACCTGCTGATGGCCTATGTGCTGGTGCGCGGCTTCAAGCTGCTGGAACGCTGGTTGCGGGTCGATGCCTGCCAGGGACGCTGACAGCGGGTTGACGGGCGAGCGACTGCTGGCCCGTTTTCTCGCGCTGGATGCGTTCCTCACCGAACATCAAGGGCTGTGGCGACCACGGCCCTTCACCCATCTGCAATTGCCTTGGGAAGCCCAGCATCCAGCGCTGGCCCAATGGCTGCGCCGGCGCTCCCTGGCAGAAGCCGAAAGCAGCCATAACCTGCCCACCGAACTACAGGCGCCGGCGCCGTTTCCTCAATGGGCGCAGCTGGCCGCCCAGCTCAGTGCTGTGGATAAGTTACCGGCGGGCGCGCTGCATGCGCCTTCGGCGCGCCTGAATGTCGATGTACCGGGCCGCAAATGGCAGCAGATCGAAGCGTTTGGCAGCGCCCTGCAGTTTGCCGAGCGCCCCACCCATTGGCTCGACTGGTGCGCCGGTAAAGGCCACCTCGGCCGGCGGCTGCTGCAACCGGGGCAACACCTGACCTGCCTGGAATACGACCCGGCGCTGATCGCCGCAGGCCAGGCCCTCAGTGACCATCATCAAATGCCCGCCCGCCACCACCCGCAAGACGTGATGGCCGAGGACGCCGTGCAACAACTGCTCGGCGAACACACCCCCGTCGCCCTGCACGCCTGTGGCGATCTGCACGTACGCCTGCTGCAATTAGCCAGCGCCGCCGGCTGCAAGCACCTGGCCGTGGCGCCCTGCTGTTACAACCGCATCAGTAGCGAGCAATACCAGGCGCTGTCGGCCCCGGCACGCGCCTCGGCGCTGCGTTTGTCGCGGGAAGACCTGGGCCTGCCCCTGAGCGAAACCGTCACCGCCGGCTTGCGGGTGCGCCTGCAACGCGACACCTCCATGGCCCGGCGCCTGGGTTTCGATCAGTTGCAGCGGCAGCTACGCGGGTGCGATGAGTACCTGCCCACGCCTTCGTTGCCCAGCGAATGGCTGCATCGGTCCTTCGCTGACTACTGCCAGCACCTGGCGGCGCTCAAGGGGTTATCCACAGGCGAGCAGGACTGGGCCGCGCTGGAGCAGCATGGCTGGCAACGCCTGGCGCAGGTACGAAACCTGGAGTTGGTTCGTGGGCTTTTTCGCCGCCCGTTGGAAATGTGGCTGGTTCTGGATCGGGCACTGTTTCTTCAAGAGAACGGCTACCAGGCTCAAGTAGGCCGCTTCTGCGAAACAGCACTGACACCGCGCAACCTGATGGTGCTCGCCGAGCGCGATTAAAGGGCAGGACGCCCTGTGGATAAGTCTGTTGATGAAATTCTGTCGAGTGCCGTAAAGACGGGCGCCACAGGCACAAATGCTGACTGGTCATTATTTGTTCACAAAATAAAACGCACGCAAAACAGGCAGTTGCAGCGTAATGAGAACATCTTCACAAAATGGCTGTTTCAACACTTGTGCGACCAACAAATTGTGCATAAGCATTTGCGCCTAACCGTATAAGACGTGGTTCAGGCCGCGCCTGGAGGGCCATCCAGTAACTGGCACAGCCCATGGATATCGTCACAGGCCAGGCTCGCGGCCTCGTTATCCAGGGGGTCCTCGCCAAAGGCCAGCGCCTCGCTGATCTGCGGGTCACGATGGATCACTTCCACGCCACCTTCCCCAAGACGCTGCTTGAACAGGTCCAGCATATCCAGGCTGAAGGCACTGCCCTCATCCAGCTGGTTGACCAACACCAGGCAACGTGGCGCCGACGGGCGCGCAAGATACGGCGCCAACAAGCGCTGCATCTGCTCCAGCGTGCCCAGCGACGCCGCGTCTGCCAGGGCCAGCACCACCACGGTATCGGCGACGTGTAATGCCTGGTGCAGGTAAACATTATTGCCGGCAGGGGTGTCGATGATGACCGTGTGTTGCTCACTCAAACCCAGGCGTGACAAGTGCTGGGCCAGCCACTCCGGGTCCTGCTTGAGCCAGCGCTGCAGGTCTTCCTGCTGCTGCATATCGGTCTCGCCGAAGACCACCACCTGGCAGCCGCAGAAACCGGGCTGGGCGAGCTGATCCCAAGGTTGATTACACAGGCTGGCACGACCGAGGCCCGGGGTGCCCTGGGGCAGGTCAAAGTGCAGGTACAGGGCGTTTTGCGGATCCAGCTCCAGCACCGTCACCGCCCGCCCGAGGCGCTGCAAGCCGCTGCCCAGTGCCGTCGCCAGCGTGCTGCGGCCCACGCCACCATTGACCGAGGCCAACACCACCACCCGTGGGCGTTTTGCTGAAGCGTCGATTGGCTGGGGTTGTTCGGCAGGGGAAGGCGCGTCGTCGATGGGGGTGTCTTCGAAGAACTGCAATGTCGCCGTCATCGGGTGATCCTGACGGATAGCATGCTTTGCAAAACCTTCGTCGGCCTGGCTCACAGCCCCTCCTTGTCCCGGCACCGCTTGCAGAGCATGGGCGCACATGTTGTTCAGGCAGTCTGGGACAGGTCGGTGGAGGTGTCATTATTTTGGTGTTTTTTATCATGTTCATTTAGACGAGCGGTCGAAAGTCAATCTAGTGACTCTGCTTTATGCGCTCCCACTGCTGCGCAACGTGCTCGGCACTGGACGCACTCACCCGCGCCAGGTCGACGGGATACTCCACCCCCTGATTCTCGACAAACCGCGTCGCGGTAAATTGACCATTACTGGCACGCAGTATGTAGCCCGTGTCCTGGCATTGCCCCGACGCCAGGAACACCACCCCCGGCGCCACCCATTCCGGCTTGAGATTGTCCGGCTCCCCCTCGATGCCCCACATGCGCGTCTTGGCCACCGGTGACACCGCATTGACCAGGATCCCGTCCTTCGCGCCTTCCATACTCAGGGCATTCATGATGCCCAGTTGCGCCATCTTGCCCGCCGCATAGGCCACCAGCCCGGGCTGGGCATATTGCTGGTACATCGCCCGATCAGACGACGTCAGCACCACCCGCGCGGCAGTGGATGGCTTGAGGTATTGCCAGGCATGTTTGCATAGCCAGATGGGCGCATAGACATTGATACCCAGCGCACGCCCGATAAACGCCGCGTCCGCCTCCTCAATGGATTGATAACCCACCCAGCCGGCGTTATGAATCAGGATATCCAACTGCCCAAACGCCGCGATGGCCGTCTCGACCAATTGCCGACAGCCTTGCTCGCTGGACAAATCCCCCTGATGAGCAACCGCGCTCAACCCCTGGGCCTGCAGGCGGCGTGCCGCGACCAGGGCAATGGCGTTGTCGCTTCCCGAACCGAGGTTATCGGCGCCGATATCACTGATCACCACATTGGCCCCGCGCTGGGCCAGTGCTTGTGCGTAGACAAACCCCAAGCCACGGCCTGCGCCGGTGATAACGGCGGTTTTTCCTGCGAAATTCATTGGCTTTTCCTCATTGAGTGCCACCTCAACTTAGCAATGAACAACGGCGTTGTTTAATACTGATCAAGGGGCGGTTTGATACCTTCTGCGTATCAAGCCTCACGCCACCCCAAGGCCTCGGCACCGGCACTCATCACCCTTTGCCAAAGCGCTGGAGCGCGCGACCGGCAGCGGAAAAACCACGTTCTGAAAAATAGTCAGAATTCAGGGGTTTACAGAACCTTTCCAATCGCTATAATCGTCGCCCTAACACGCCGGTATAGCTCAGTTGGTAGAGCAACTGACTTGTAATCAGTAGGTCCCGGGTTCGACTCCTGGTGCCGGCACCATACAAGGTTCCAGAGAAGGCTTTCAAAATCTCTGGAACCCCCGAAAAACCCGCCTTCTGGCGGGTTTTTTCGTTTTAGCGTTCCATCGGTTTCCGTCAGAAACTGGTGGATTCCAACCGTTTTAAGGGTAGAGTTTGGGATACAGGTCACTTCGATAAAAGGGAGTACCCTTATGTCGCGCACCACAGCTCCGCTCTCCGACGCAGCTTGCCGCTTGGCAAAACCTACAGACCGCGCCTACAAGCTTTTCGACGGCGATGGTCTCTACCTCCTAGTCCAACCCAATGGCCGCAAAGGCTGGCGGCTCCGTTACGTCAAACCTGATGGACGCGAAGGACTGACCTCGTTCGGCAACTACCCCGTCATTGGCCTCGCCGATGCGCGCCGCAAGCGCTTGGAAGTTAAGCGAATGCTGGCGGATGGCGTTGACCCTATAGAGACCAAGCACCAAGCCAAGGCGGAAGCCGTAATCAAAGGCAGAACCTTTGAAAGCGTTGCGCTCGACTGGCATACGGAAATGTCGGCCAAGTGGGCACCAGGCCATTCCAAGACAGTGATGAGCCGCCTCAAAACCCACGTATTCCCGCTGATCGGCGCAAGCGCCATTGTTGATCTCGACACCCATGACCTTATGCAGCCCTTGGAAGCGATCAAGAAGCGCGGAACGATCGACGTTGCTTTAAGGGTACAAAATTACCTGCAGAGCATCATGCGCGAGGCAAAGCGCCTCCGGCTTATCACCATAAACCCTGCTTACGATCTCGAAGGCTCGATCAAAGCCCCGCGGGTGGTACATCGCCCCGCTCTACCCTTATCGCGACTGCCGGAACTGCAAGAGCGGATCGACACCTATAAAGGCCGGGCACTTACCCGTCTGACGGTGATGCTGTCGCTGCATGTGTTTGTACGATCCAGCGAGCTGCGTTTCGCACGCTGGAGCGAGTTCGACCTCAAGCGCGGCACCTGGGAGATACCGGACACTCGACCCGCGTTGGAGGGAGTACCCTTTTCCACAAGGGGTACGAAGATGGCAGGGGATATCCATTTAGTACCCTTATCGCCGCAAGCAGTGGCGCTACTCGAAAAAATCTATGCACTCACAGGCAAATTCGCATTGGTCTTCGCAGGTGATGCCAAACCCTGGAAGCCCATGTCCGAAAATACCGTGAACAACGCGCTACGGACCATGGGATACGACACCAAAACCGATATCTGCGGACATGGGTTTCGTTCGATGGCCTGCAGCGCACTTATCGAGTCGGGATTGTGGTCGGAGACAGCTATTGAACGGCAGATGAGCCACAAGGAGCGCAACAACGTCCGCGCCGCTTACATCCACAAGGCCGAGTTCATTGAGGAGCGAAGGCTGATCATGAACTGGTGGAGCCGATATCTGGAGGCTAACCGGCAGGAGCACGTCACTCCACACGAATTCGCCAATCAGACCGGAGCGAACGTCACTCGCCTAAAAGCAAAACGTGGCGCAACGGAGTAAGCGCTCGATCTTCATATCTCAGCGATCCGCTTGTCCACGCGGGTCCATCCAAACAGGGCTGCAAAGCCGCCCTGCTTGGATGGACCTCACTTAAAAAATCTAAAGCCCGCGCAACTGTCTGTGGAAAACCACTGATTTCCACCGGTGGATAATTTCATCCACAGCCGCAGAACTCCCGAAAATTGGAGTCTTGACCCGAATTATCCACAGGCGTAGAAAAGATCAGGCAAAGCGCTGTCGTCGACAGCAACCCAGGTAGCCAGAACCTTTAAGGCTACGCCACACGGTGGTGGTTCTCCCAAAGTGCGATTAGCGTCCGGCGGCTCGCACGGTCACAACGATGTGATGGATGCCTACTTTTACCAGTGTGCCCACTGCGGCAACTCATCCCCTTTCATAGCTGCGCTGCAGCAACCTATCCGCTTGGCCATTTCCTTGCGCCAACCTGCGCCCGTCTCTTTCTCCCGGAAAGAGACGGGCGCTTCTACCGCTGCTGCAGCCCAACTCGTACAAGGCTTTGCGGCATTCCCCCCTCGTGACAATCGGCGTGACAAACACCGAAGTCACCAGCAACAGCGATGCAGATGATGGTGCCGCAGCCCAAGGAATGGACCGCACCTGACTGACAGTCAGGCACGCCCAGTAATCGCATTACTGCCTTCACCCGACTCAGGATCTCGCGGCATTGGTCTCGTCAGCCAGCGCAGCCTCCACCCGCCCACGTCTTCGGAAGTGTTCAGGAGGCCAGATCATGAGATGCCCAAGCTCCCGGTCGTAAAGAGCCGCCAGTCCCGCGTTAGTGGACAACCCTCACAGGTCGCAGGGGCCTTGATCCCTGATAACACTCAACATTCTTGGCGGGATGACGTGGGGAAGGTTTCAAAGGTTTTGGCTTCGAGAGGAGATTGATCATGGCATTGGTCGGTAGACGAGATGGGCGCAATTTTGGCTATGGTCGGCAATTGAGCTATGCCGGGCCGCAGGCATTACGGGATCTGTTTGACGATGGGCATTACGGCACGGTGAAGGCGCACAGTGATCGCTGGCAGGTGTTTGTGCGGTGGTGTCGGTCGGAGGATGGGCCAGGTTTTAACGATGCGCGGCAGATAGATCGACAGACCTTGTTGGAGTACGCCGAACATCTGCGGCAGCAAGTCGAACAAGGAGCTATCGGCATCGCCACCGCGCAAAACCGGTTATCCAGCGTGAACCGAACCTTAGCCGCGCTTCGCGGTGATCAGTATGTGAAGGTCGTGAGTCCGAGCAAGACGTTGGGAATGCGGCGCACCAGTGTTCGTCGCTCGGTGCCGCAAGGCCAAGACCGCGAACAGGTGAAGCGGATCGTCGACGAGCTTTTCGAACATCAGCAGCCGCGCGCTGCGGCCATAGCTCAGTTAGCGCGAGCCACCGGCATGCGTTTACGTGAGGCGATTTTGGCCGATCTTCCTCGACTGCAACGGGAAGCCGAGCAACTCGGGAGGATCAACATCCAGGACGGCACCAAAGGTGGCCGCGGCGGAGCAACAGCACCTCGCTGGATCATGGTGGATGACCATGTTTGCGAAGCACTCAGAAATGCCGAGCAGGTCTTACCGCATGGCAGCCGCAACCTACTGGCACCGAACGAAAGCTACCTTGATTTCCAACGGGGAATCGTCCGCCCCGCACGGGAGGTCCTCCATACACACAACCTCAAAGGCTTCCACGAATTGCGGGCAGCCTATGCGTGCGAACGCTACGAGCAAATCACCCAGCATCTCGCACCCATCAACGGTGGCAGGTGCTACCAGCTCGACCGACGCCTCGATCAGGAGGCACGCGCAAAAATCAGCTATGAGCTGGGGCACGGTCGTATCGACGTAGTTTCGGCGTACATCGGCGGCCGACCATGAGCAAGCCATTCGATATGGAGCTTTTCCTGGCGGGCATCCTCACCGGAGCGAATGCCACACGCCAGCGTCACCTACGCCAAGCAAAGGTCATTCAAGCCGCGATTGCTAATCGCTGGCACCGAGATAATCCATGGACCTGGCAGCGAAAACATCTCGACTGGTTTCTAAATCAGCACCTAAATCAGCACGCTGAATCGACCCGCTATTACTATCTGCTGACCGTGCATTCGCTCACTTTACGCTTAAGAAAACCTTGGCAGTTCAAAGTAGTAGGCGAAAGTCAGGAAGCGGTCAGAGGAGCACTGTAGAACACGCCCACTAATCTAAGGCCGACTCCTGACAACAAAACAAAAATCCTGATTAAATCGCACACATCGGAAGTAGTGTCGGAACATCTCAGTCGTTGATGACTGGTTGAAACCAATCCAAAGCATGCATTGGCAAACACCTTTACTTTAATTCCGACATGTGCAGCTCAAATCTTGTGCAGAAAGCCTTAAGTTTAACTCTAGCGCAACAAACCCTGAAACTAATCCCGATCACCAGCAATACGCTTTGAGTTCGTTATGAAATTTGTTTTTGAAAGCGGAGATTTATAGTAATCCTCATCCAAAAACCTTAAAAGCTTCTTCAGATCTGACTTATTATCAGGAACCGTAATTACCTCCGCAGCGCCGAATACAACTGTGTTAAATGGAATATTAAACTCAATTGCAACCGCCCTCATTTCGTTGATTGGGACGTTTTGAAGAATGCCGCTTTGTTGTATGAGGGAAATCTTCCTTCTCACCCAAGAATCAGAAAGCTCAAGAAGGCGTTCTGTGCTTACCGCCTGAATTATAGCTGACGCAGCAAAATCCCTCACATCGTCGTCTGTTGCAACTTTATAGTATTCACTTAAATCAAATATTTGGCGAGCAGCATGAAAGCTAAAAAATTTAAGTCGCCCCTCTTCAAGGGTGGCGGTAAGTTTGTAATCAACCGTCAAGCCTATGCCTTCAATTTTCCGATACACATTGGCGGAGTGAAATATTGAAAGGCCATTGGTCGATATAATTTTTCTGCGATCAAAATTCTGCAGTAGAACCCTGATGTGCCCACCCGGGGTAACATATCCAGTAAAGAGTGCTTTTATCTCATTAAAAAATTCTTCTGTTGGCTCTACCTCATCCAGGGCTAATGGATTTTCTACTGCCGCCTGCAAGTCATCGATATCATCATAATTATCAATATACAGCACTTCGCCTTGGTCCGGCTTGTACTTCCCATCAAACTCTATCTCTTGCCCTGCTTGATCAAATGCTACTTCTTGTTCTCTGATATACCGGGTCAGATCGATCTGCACTGGATTTGAAAGGCTGAATCTCACTATTCTTTTGGCTGGATTATTTGTTAACGCAAAAAGGTTTAGCATCACCACATCACTCCATTAGCATTCCGCTAGATATTTTTTTTACGTTCTTTATGTTTTTCGGGCTTCGTATTTGCCTTCTGGTTATCAGCGTATAAACCATGCCATCATCAGATTCAATCTTATAAAATCTAAACTTAAATAAATACAGCACTGGATGGCAGGGTATGTTTGAAACGAGCCACCCTAAAACAAATACCACACAAACAAACAAAAAAATCATTTCGAAATTAACTTCAGCCACTTTCATTGCAATAGGAGCAAGATAGCTTGCGACAAAAACAAGTAGAAAATAGTCAGTCGACTCTACTTTTTTGGCCTTAAAGTTTATGCTTTCAGCCTCCGCCCTGAGCAGTGCGAGTATCAAAAGCGGCAAGACAACTCCCAATATTGAAATTATTACAAGCTGAACAACAAGTGTATCTATCTCTCCAATTGAGTACCACCTAACACCTCCAAGAACTAAAAGTGCCGGAGAATAGGATGAGACAAATAGTACTGTTTTTAGCCAGTTTCTCAATTTCCGTCCTTTTGCATTAAATATTAACAGCCACAAAAAAGCACAAATCACCCAACCAAGTTTTACCGCATGATGAGGCAGCGTGTGTCGCTGCTCTAGGAAGCAGTTTTTACTAAGGAGATAGAGTGACAAATGCGGTAATTATGAACAATAAAAAATCCCTTTTCATGCAATGTCTAGCGAAGTTGAGGATAGCTCGGAATATCATAATATACAATCGGTGTGTGTGTGTTCCACAGCATCGGTAAAGATCGATAAAAATCGACTTGAGACTGACGGATTAGACGGACGACTCCGTTTCCTTCCTATTGGTAACGCTGGAGACGAATGACAGCTAAGCCTCACGCGGTCTTTGATGTTTGGGGTTACTCACTAACATCGCTTGCGTCTTTTGAAATTCCGCATGAAAATGCGCTGTAAATGTCGATAGGACATACCATCACAAAGCCAAGGAAGGACAAGAATGACTGAACGTGCGGTGCTGGTCCAGCAGCTGGTAACCCTTTCAATGGATTATCAACTCGGAAAAATTGGTACATTCAACGCAAACCATGTCGAGCGCTGGCTTAACCAATTTCCTGAAGAATGCCAAAACAGCCTACTTAAAGAGTTGAACTTTGTTCTTGCGCAGAGCTATATACAAAAAAAACACCTTCAAGACTTCATTGAAAACAAAATAATTCACCCTCACACCAAGCCAACAATCAATGCTCAAGTCTTCAACCACAGCACACTACTTGACATACAAGGCGCAGGGAACAGCCAGCGAGACTGCATTGCAATCTTCAGAGAGCTGCTTCAAGCCAATGCTGGCATTGATATCAGTATTAATAATGCCAACGCAACAAACCAGATATATCTTGATGACGTAATATATTCTGGCCAACGCATGCGTACAGATATATCCAACTGGATATTGGCAGCCGCCCCTCCAGAGTGCAATCTATATATAATGTCTCACTCTATGCACAGACTTTCGCTCTGGTACAGCACAGGCTTTATTGAAAAGAAAATTGCGGAATCCAAGAAAAAAATAAATCTTAAATGGGTATATGGAAATATCATCGAGGACCGGCTTGCATTTACTGACACTTCAGATGTATTGCGTCCAGTCGCTGGAGACAATGGGCAGTCCGTAAATAATTACATACAAACCATGTCAAAGCCCCCAGTATACCGACGACCAGGCAATGTAGGTGGTCGGGCGTTTTTCTCGAGCGATGCTGGTCGACAGCTATTAGAGAACGAATTTCTGAAAGCTGGCGCTCGAATAAAAGAAATTTGTCCAAAATTCAAAGTGCAACATCGCCCACTTGGATACATGTCTCTTGAAAGCCTTGGGTTTGGAACCATGATCGTAACATACCGAAACTGTCCAAATAATGCTCCTTTAGCACTCTGGGCAGGGCATCCATGGTATCCTCTATTCCCAAGATCAAATAATTAATTAGAAACCTAGACTAGGGCAGCCTAGAAGCGTGACTAACTATGAAACAAACGGTTGGAATTAGAACCTACAAGCGATCTGAGTGCATTGTCTTTCACAAGACAAAAGAGGCATTCGGGGCGCTCTCCAACATGGCTCCAGGCTTTCCAATTCTAATTAACAACCATCACATACTAACTTCGGAGGCGCTTTATCAGGCATGCCGATTCCCTAACAACCCTGAAGCCCAAGAGCTAATAATTTCCCAGACCAGCCCAATGACTGCAAAAATGCGAGCCAAACCATTAAAGGAGCAGACTCGTGCTGACTGGATGAAAGTAAGAGTTCGAATTATGCGTTGGTGCCTAAGCGCAAAACTGTTACAGAATTACTCCACATTTTCAAAAGTCTTGATTGATACTCAAGATAGATCAATAGTTGAGCACTCATCTAAAGATCGATTCTGGGGGGCGTTACCGACCGGTGAAGACACCTTAGTCGGCGCTAATGTGCTCGGTCGCTTGCTTATGGAATTGAGAAATTCGGTTCAAGATGGATCATTTAATACTGAACTTCTTTGCCCACCTGAAGTTATCAATTTCCTATTAAACGGAAGCCTTATTGGTGACATGTATCCAGTGGGCGTCAAAGATAGTATTTCTGATTTGTTCGAATAGATATAAACAATACTGATACCTGAGTCACCCCGGATTACCCACCTGCCCACCCTCAGGTAATCCACCGTCCTGCTCACTCCCTCCACCGTCAAACGCCTAACAGTCCTTGTCCATCCATACGCCATGGTGCGGCGAACACAAACTCTCGCCCTCCCACTCCTGCTCAAGGGCAGGTGTGAGTACAGTAGGTTGATCACTGGGTCATTCAAAGCATCAGGTTGCTTTCCAGCCACTGCTTGAGGAACAGAGCTTCGGTGTTACTCACCAACCATTGGCGGCGATGCCGACCAGGGCGTCGGCTGAGCTACGGTCGATCCGCTCTCTTATGCGCATCCCCCACACCTTAACCGCGCACAATGGCACTATACTATCATCGCTCATCCGCACGCCGGCGTGCTTTCAAAAAGGACTTAAAGTGATGGTTTGGTTCATTGTGATAGGTATTGTAGTAATCGCGGTCTGGTGGGGATGGCAAATGGAAAAAAGCAAGACCGAAGCCCGCGAAGCGTATCAGCAAGCGTTGGCCATGCTCAAAGCTGATCCTCGCAACCCAGACCTACGTCAACAGACATTAGCCTTGGGCCGCGCATACTCGAATCTCATGAGGGACAAAAAAGGCCAGACGATCTTTGATGAAGTTGCACTGATGAACGACATCAATGCCGCTTGTGCTGGTGCCGCTACTCACGGATTAAGCAATACAGAAAACCCTCCTTTTAATGAAATCGAGACTAGACTTGAAAAATTATCGATGCTTAAAACGCGAGGTTTAATTGATGAGGCTGAATATTCTACCCGCCGAAAGGAGATCCTCGAGGAGATTTAAGCCTCTCTCTACGCTATCTCAACTATAGATCAAATAACACCCAAAAATAACACCATCTATATCATTATAGAAATCACATAGCGAATGGCAAGAAAACAAAAAGTAGCTGGAGCAGGTTAAATACTTTAGTACTCCACGGGAAAACTATGCATGGAATACGTTTTCGAATACACGGAAAAAACTGCGCAAAAAGCATCTGAATATGAAACCAAAGCTTTACTTTATTTGATAGGAATCGATAAAGAAAAGAAAAAAATATCTCTGGCATTTATAGATTGCTTCAACGATATAACCGGCACAGATAAACACAGCAGTGCGCTTTGGGATATCCAGTCTAAAGGGGTGGCCAATATGTCTCCATCCCAAATCGGCCGCTCTCTGATCACACTTTTATTCAACTATCTTTCCACCTTGAATTTTTGCAAATTCGCTTTATTCATGCCGGAACCTAAAGCCGAGTACGTAACAGATCACAGTCTTGTAGAATATGGAATCGAAAACCTAGAAAGCATTAAAGAAAAAATAAAAATAGGATTAGTTAAGGAATGGAAAAAACGTAAAGCACTTGGCGACTTAGACCCAAAACAATTATCAGCAGTAAATGACTTCCTATCAAAAATACGCTTCATCATAGACAAACCCCCAATTAGCAGCTACATAAAGAGCATCACTCCATTTAAAAGCACAAAACTTAAAGGAGACGAATTCTACGAAATAGTTTTTAAAGAAATAAAAGAACAGCAAACCATAAAAAAATTATCTTCAATACATAACACTAAAATTGAATCCATAGCTGAGGCGCTGGCTTTTGAAAGGCACATAACATCCTTAGACCTGTCAAAACTAATCATAAACAGGCTAGTAGGACATGACCTATTCAAATTCAAATCAATCCCACTGAGTTTTTTACCTGAGATATCAGGTCTTTCGAAAGACACTGTTGGCGAACTGATTTTTGAATGCAACCAGCAAATAACCAAAGCTTTTTTTGACAAAAACAAAAAACAGGTTTTCTGGAAATTTTTAGAGCGTTCATTGCTGGCTATCAGTAATAACCCTGACCTTTCTTCCCGGCAAGTGTATGAGCAGGCAAAAGAGTTTAGTGGGTTCGAGAGCAGCAATTTTTATGGTATGCCAGGAATTTTTTTCATCTCAATCATAATCGACGGCCTTGAAAATGCACTTTATTGAATCAGGATTCGGGAACAAATCTGAAGCTTTTATAGAGCGACGGTATCAAGACGGCATTAATATAATTTTTAGCGATGAGAACAATAAAGGCAAGACACTAACAGTACAAGGTCTCATGTATTCGATAGGTAATGATCCGATTTTCCCGAGCGGCTTTACATATCAAGAATATTATTTCTACAGCAAGTTTATTTACAACGAAAAAGAATGGTTATTCCTAAGAAAAGGAAACTCATTCTTAGTCAAGTCAGGCTCTGAAATAAATTTATTCGAATCTGTTGCAGAGTTGAAGCGTTTTTTCAATGAGAACATACATACCTTACCGAAAATAAACAAAGATGGCATTATAAAAATAGCCGATCTAGCACTATTTTTTCAGCTTTTTTTCCTCCCCCAAGATAACCGAGACACCTCAAATGTTATTGGCGGCGGATACTACAACAAAAGCGACTTCATCGACATGCTATATGCACTCTTCGACGAAGAGCTAACTCCTGAGCCTGCTGAGCATTTAATCTTTATCAAGAAAGAAATAGATGAGATAAAGTCCACAATAAAAGACCTAGCCAAGCTTCAAAAATTAGCAAAAAGAACGCCGCAAGTTTCAAAAATTGCAAACTCAAATACTGACAGGCTTATATATGAAGAAACCAAAAAGAGAGTTGAAACGATTTACGCGAGAATCACTGATAACCAAAAAAAGCGTAACAAAGAGCTTTCGTTTAAAGTCAGACTAGAGTCTCTTATAGGAGAGCTAAATTCGCTTAATAGAGAGCTCGAAGTTGGTAATGTTGCGTGTGGCGATTGTGGCAGCAAAAAAGTCATTTACGGTAATCGCGACTTCACATTTGAGGTGAGCAACCAAGATATCAGGAACGAAGTAATCTCCACAATTAGAAGCGAAATATTATTAAAGGAAGAAATCATTATAGAGCTAGCGCGAGAAATAAATAACGACCAATTGTCCATGACTCGCGAATTGGAGATACTACCAAAAGACATTAAAACAATAATGTTAAAGCATGAAGAAATCCTAACTGACGCTCAAATCGGAAAACAAATAAATGAATTAAATATTCAGCTGGAGATCAATGAGAAAATATTGGCCGCGGCATCCGAGAAAGAAGGCACATCCAAAGCAAAAAAAACATCCCTGATCGAAGAGATAGTTGAACGCATGCAATCCATCTACCAAGACATGGACCCAGAAGGTGGTCTTGAATTTGATGGTATTTTTTCAAAGCGAGGAATGGTTTATTCTGGCAGCGAAGGTCAAGAATTCTACTTCTCTAAAATTGTGTCATTCAAAGAGCTATTACATCATCCTTTCCCTATTATCATAGACTCTTTTCGTGATGGTGAGCTTTCAACTGCTAAAGAGCTTTATGCAATTAAAAAGCTCAATGAATTGCCCGGCCAAAAAATATTAAGTTCCACACTAAAGCAGCAAGAATATCAGTCCAACATATATTCAGAACTCGACAATGTAAACGCTATCGATTACAGCAGTCATTCAACCAGTAGAATTTTAAATAAAGAAGACGTCAAAGGCTTTACAGACATCGTGTTGAGTTTCAATGCCGCTATATGATTGTGTACGCTTGGGCAGTCTTATGATGTAACTGACTGCCCAAAACTCATCTGGATTTTAATTTTACAAGTGAATATTTTTTCTCTCTTTTTCACTGCCAAGACTCTATCTTTGGTATCGAGGCTCATGGCGATAGATTCAAAGTTTAAATTCTTCTTATAAGGCCAAGTATTCGGTTCGACAGAAGAAAATGTAGTACCAGATCAGAGTTTGGTTAAACACGACATCTCACTTTTGTCTATCCGAATATCGATGTATCAGTCAAAAAAGCTGCAACCACCAGTGTCAGCTCAGCCGTCCATATGCGCGATATATATTGCACCGGATTGAGCTAGGACTAAGGATACTCCATGAGGTAGCCTATAATAGTATCGAATAAAAACAACATATAAATCATATAGTTATTTAGATATTCGATTCCTGGTGCCGCACCATACAAAACGAAGCCTCCACAGAAATGTAGGGGCTTTGTTGTTTCTGGGAATTGGGTTTCAGAACCGCCGATATTCCGGAGAACTGCTCCACCAGAAAAATCCCACACCCTGCAAGTTGCACCCCATAAGCCGTCGCGCTAACCTCCCCAACGTCGCTGCTCATCAGCGACCGGGCGTGGAATCCCGAGTAAGAAGACGCTACAGCGTCGTCAAGCAATCAGCGGGCGCTTTTTTTGTGCCTGTTTTTTGTGCTTTTTGGCGGCTGTACGTGGGAGGCCCCGTGCCTGCCGAGTCGCTTCTTCTCGGATTCCAACCTGCGTACAGCTGCCACCCTCACGCTTGGAATCGTGACTGGCAGCTCTTTTTGGTTGTACCAAAGGAGCAAGCTTATGCCGTACGAAAAGACCTCAAGACACACTGCACTCCCCGCTTATGGCCTTCCGTATTCCGGAGGCCAGCAATGAACACTTCACCCCCAGCAACCACCCTCGGTGCAGTAACCTTCGCAGACTGTGGCGAAAGCAAACACGATATGAAGGTCTTCCGCGTCAATGCCGGCATTCCCGTCCAGGAAGCCCTTGAACACGCCTCCCACCTGCTCTACTACGCCAATGTTCTCTCGCTCGATGCCGCCATGGATGTAGACGGGGAAAAGTATGCGTTTTCTTCGCACTACCTGGGCGAGATGGGTAAAGCGATCCTCGACGATGTGCTCCTGGCCATGCAGCCCGAGGGGCCTGAGCCGCAGTAAGCCGTTCGCGCCCGATGCTGTGCGTCGGGCGCCTAAATGCTCATTAGGTCTGAGCCCAAGCAACCGAATCCTTCGCAAAATACCGACTAGGCACCTCCCCCAACACCCGCCTGAAGACACTCGTAAACGCACTCGAGCTGCTATACCCCAAATCAATCGCCACCCGCGTCACCGACTCCCCATTCCCCAACCTGACCACCGCCGCCAACAGGCAGGCTTGCTGGCGCCATTCCACAAAGCTGATGCCCGTTTGCTGGCGAAACAAGCGGGTGAAGGTGCGGCGGCTCATGCCGAGGCGTTGGGTCATGTCGTCGATGCTGGTTTCCAGTGATGGCTGTTCCAGCAGGTGGCGGCAGATGGGGGCCAGCCGGGGGTCGTTGGGGAGTGGGGCGTTGAGTGACAGGGGGCGCATGTCGGCTATTTCGTCGAGCAGCAGGGTCATCAGGCGGCCGTGCAGATGGTCCTTTTCGTACAGCGCCGGTATGTCGATGGCGCGGGTCAGCAGTTCGCGCAGCAGCGTCGATACGCCGAACACCTGGCACTGCACGGGCAGGTTCAGGCGGGTTGCGGCGTGGGGGCGGATGTAGGTGTTGAGCATGGTCACCGGGCCGCTCATGCTCATTTCGTGGGGCACGCCCGCCGGGACCCAGATGGCGCGGTGGGGTGGCACCACCCAGTTGCCCTGTTGGGTGAAGACGGTGATCACGCCGCAGGCGGCGTAGGCGAATTGCCCGCGGCGATGGGTATGCACCGCAAAGTGCTGGCCATCGGCATAGTCGTTGGCAGTGACCACGGCGTCGCGGGGGGTGTTTTCGTAGGGGTCGATGTCAGTTTGGCGCATGGCCCGAATTTAATGATTTATGACCTGATAGTGCAAGCGAGCCATCGCGCCTATTGCGCATAGTTGCGCCTTGGCTGGCGCACACAGGTGCCGGCGCTGCTTTGTGGAATCAGAACACCATGCAAAAGAAGCATCTGGCCCTGGCCGTGTTGGTGACGGCTGTCTGGGGGCTGAATTTTCCGATTACCAAGTTGGGGCTGGCGGGGGTTGATCCGCTGTTGCTGACTGCGCTGCGCTTTACGTTGGCGGCGTTGCCGTGGGTGTTTTTTGTGCGGCGCCCGGCCATTGCCATGAAGTGGTTGGTGGCCTACGGGCTGATTTTCGGGGTGGCAATGTGGGCCTTGATCAACCTGGGGATTGAATGGGGTGTACCGCCTGGCACGGCAGCCTTGTTGATCCAGTTCAGTGCGTTTTTTACCCTGGGTTGGGGGGTGTTGTTGTTTCGCGAGCAACTGAGCGTCGGCCAGATCCTCGGGGTGGGGCTGGCGGCTGTAGGACTGGTCGGTATTATCGCCAGCAGTCCGGGCGAGGCGACAACCCTGGGTTATGGCCTGTTGCTGGTAAGTGCGTTCAGTTGGAGTGTGGGCAACGTCATCATCAAGCAATCAAAAGTGCGCGAGATGTTTGCCTTTGTGGTGTGGGCCAGTCTGTTCCCGCCGCTGCCGTTGCTGCTGCTGACGTGGCTGGCCCATGGATCGGCGCCGTTCACTGCGCTGGTCACCCATATGGAGTGGCTGACGGTGTTCTCGCTGTTGTTCCAGGTGTACGCGGCCACGCACTTTTGTTACTGGGGCTGGAACCTGCTGTTGCGCGAGTACCCGGTCTCCAAAGTGGCGCCGTTGTCGTTGCTGATCCCGGTGTTTGGCGTCACCGGCTCCATGCTGTTGCTGGGGCATCAGGTCGATCTCAACGAGGGAATCTCGATTGCGCTGATTTTGTCGGCCTTGGCAGTGGGGCTAGTGAAATCGCGCCCAGCGAGGACGTCATCTGCCGCTTGATGCCAAGGGCGACGCGCGCAAGATGGCACTTAGCCATATTTCTAATTGACACCCCCCTCCCCGTCCTTTAAAACCCATGCATTCGCTGCGGGAACCCTGCCCCCAACAGCACCCGCCGTTTTTTATCGAGACATGGATGTCGAAGAACCCGCCGCTTTTTAATCGTCGTCGCTATTTGCTCGCGTTTTTTATCGTGTTGCTGGCGGTGCTCGACCCCTTCGGCCTGGCCAGTTCCAGTGACAAGGCATCCGCCCAGTGGCTCAACCGGATGTTCTCCAGCAATTACCCGAGCACCGGCCAGCAACATATCACCGTGGTGTTGATCGACGACGCCTACCTGATGCGCAACAACACCTCATGGCCGATGCCGTATAGCGAGCAGAGCAAGTTGTTCAAGCGCTTGCTGGCCTACAAGCCCAAGGCGGTGTTTGTGGATTTGCTGTACAGCCACGATCACTCCCTGGGCGACCCGACGCGGGGCAGCCAGTTGTTGGCGAATGTGTTCGAGCGCTATCAGCGCCGGGGCATTCCGTTGCTGCTGGCCAATACCGGGGTGACACGGGGCGAGAATGGGCAGGCCAATACCCTTGAGCAATTTGCCGCGTTCAGCCAGCCAGGGCTGGTGGTCTGGGACGGTGTGGACGACAAGTACCCCTTGGCGATGCCGACCGCGCTGGGGGTAATGGAAACCCCGGCCCTGGCGCTGTACCGCCAGTTCTGCAAGGGCCAGCCGTGTGCCGACCAACTGCCGCGGGATGCTGAAGCCGCTGCACAGCTACAGCCGATCGCCGTGCAGTGGGGCTTGAAGCTGGCGCCGCAGCAGGCGCAGATCGCGGATATCCGACACTGCGCACCACCGCGCAACTTTGTGCTGGATGGGGTAGCGCAATTGTTCCAGGCGGTGTTCTGGAAACTCGACGACTCCGCCCAGGCCCGTTGCCCGTATAGCCTGACCCTGTCGGCCAGCGACCTGGAGGTCAGCTCGCCGGAAGACCAGGCGTTGGTGGCCGGGTTGCTGCGCGACCGGCTGGTGATGGTCGGGGCCAGTATCACCTCCACCGGCGACCTGGTGCAGTCGCCCGTGCATGGCCTGATCCCCGGGGTTTACCTGCATGCCATGGCCCTGGACAACCTGATCAACAAGGGCATGGATTACGACCGCGAGCCGGCCAATTTCCCGAGGTTGAACCTGCACTGGGTAGACTTTCTGGAGCTTGGGCTGCTGGCGCTGATTATCGTGCTCAAGGCCCTGCATGCCCGGCGCCTGGCCGGTTTGCAAACCTGGACTCGCTGGCGGGATCACGAAACCCGCTTTTTCACCTCGCCCTACCCGTCGTGGGGGCTGGTGATGCTGGTGCTGCTGGCGGTGTGCTGGGTGCTGTATCTGAACCACATCACCCTGGTCAACGTGCTGGGTATTGTTTTGCTGTCATTGGCGCTGTTCAGCGAGCGGATCGAAGCTTTCTTCGACCGTGGCCGCTGAGGGTGCCGCCATGTCGTCTCACTCAAGGAAACCAAGGATGAACAGAATCCTCATCGTGTTACTCGCCGCGCTCTACAGCCAGGGTGTGCTGGCCGAAACCCACGTCATCAAGGAGTTCCTGGCCGACCCGGTGGAGGTGGTGGACGAGCAGGGCAAGCTGCAGCGGGAAATCGCCCGCAAAGACACACCCAAGCAACCCGTTCAGGTGTTGAAACTCAACAAGGAACTGGAACTGGTCCAGGTGGAGCTGGCTGGGCAGAAAGTCTGGCTGGATACCGGGGACCTGCGCATCGAGCCGCCCTTCCACGTCACCGAGCTGCCGTGCCAGCTCATGCCCCAAAGCCTGGCCAAGGACAGTAACAACAAGTCCACCCTCGGCTACGGTGCCGGCTGCAATCAATAAGGGAGTATCGCGGTGAAGGGATATCTATTGCTGGCCAGTGCATTGCTCAGCGGCTGCGCCACCTTGAAGGGGGCAGACCAGGCGTTTATGAACCTGGTGGGGCCATCGACGCAGTCGCGCGTCGAAGGCCACTATGTGGATAACGCCGACGTGCGCCAGTACTACAAGCTCGACCCGCAGCGCGCGGGCCAGCAGCGCTTGAGCTACGACGGGCGCACCGTACCTGCCGCCGAGGCACGCCAGCAGAACCTGGTGGATATCCCGATGCTGCAGGTGTACTTGCAGGGCATCGTCACGCGCCTGTCCAAGGGCTGGCCGGGGCAGTTGCCGCTGTTGCAGGTGAAGATCACCGACAGCTACAGCTTCGGGCCGTCGGCGGACCCGTACGGCAATATCTTCGTGCCCCTGGGCATGCTGGAAAACGTCGGCAGTGAAGATGAAATCGCCGCCATGCTCGGCCATGAAATGAGCCATGTGCTGCTGCATCACCATGACCGCGCCGCCGCCTTCCAGCAGCAGAAGGATATGTTCACCACCGTGGCGTCCACCGTGGCCCTGGCAACCGTGGCGGCCAACACCGGGGTGGACCGCAGTTCGGGCACCATGAAACTGTTCAGCAAAGACCCGGCCGGCACGCAAAAAACCATCGGCAATACTGTGCTGTATACCTCGCTGGCCAACAGTTTTTCCGACAACGTGTGGAGCACTGCGTGGGGCCGCAGCCAGGAAGACCAGGCCGATCTGCTCGGCACCGACCTGATGATCCGGGCCGGCTACGCGCCCCGTGCGGCCACCCACAGCCTGGAGCGCCTGAATGATTTCCAGGGCAAGCAGAAACCATTGCTGACGGGTTTTCTCACCGCCCGCAAGGATGCGATGCAAGACTCATTGCAGCAGTTCAACCTCGACCGCTTTACCAAGGAGCTGGACGTGCTGGTCAAGGACGGCCTGACCAATACCATCACCGCCACCACCGATTACTTCAACCGCTCCCACATGTCCGCCATCGACCGTGACACCGAGCTGCGCCAGTACCTGCAACGCGAGTACCGCAAGGAGCGCCGCGCCCGGGTCAACACCACGAACTGGCCGAAGGTGCGTGACGCAGCCCCTGTGGCCAAGGCCATGCAGGGTTACAAGGACGCCTACGCCGCCACCGCCGCCCTGGCAAAAAACAAGGTGCCCGAGGCCGATGCGTTTATCCGGCGCGCCTTGAGCTCGCCGGTCAAGGATCAGCCGAACATCCGCCGCACCGCCTACGCCGTGCGCCTGGCCCAGGGCAAAAACGCCGAGGCGCTCCAGCAATTGCAGGCGATCAAGGACTGGTCCCTGGCCGGGCCTTCGACCTATGACTTGATGATCAGCTACTACCTCAAGCGCGGCGATGGCAAGGCCGCACTGGCCATGATCGACACAGCCGAGCGCCACCTGGGTTCGGAAGAGTTGTTTATCACCGAGAAGCTGCTGGCCAATCAGCAACTGCAGAACACCCAACAGGTGCAAAGCGTACTGCGCAAATGCGGGCAGTACCCGACACGCAAGGCCAACTGCCAGAAGTTGGCGCAGGTCAAGGCGTAGGGTTTCAGGCAGCCATAAAAAAACCCCGACACGTCGGGGTTTTTTATTGCCTGGTATCAGGCACGACGCACGATCTTAGAACACGTTGATCGGGTAGTCGGCGAACAGACGGATTTCGTTACCACCAACGTTGTAGTTGTTGGCGTTGGTCGAAACACGCAACCAGGAGGCACGGGCACGCAGGCTCAGGTCTTTAGCCGGGCCGCTCTGTACCACGTACTTGAACTGGTTGAAGATTTCACGCTCGGTGCCATCGCCACGGTTGCTACCGTCGTCGATGTTGGTGCCGCGCACGTAAGCGATGTTGTAGCTCAGGCCCGGTACGCCAAAGGTGGTGAAGTCAATGCCGTAGCCGACCTGCCAGGAGCGCTCGTCTTTACCGTTGAAGTCAGACCAGAAGGAGTTGGCCAGCAGGATGGTGTTACCACCGTCGCCGATACCACTACCCTTGGTGTTGTTACGGTAGCCGCCGTACATGTAGCCGGTGTCACCGGTGCTGCGCTGGTGTGCCAGGGTCAGGCTGTGCGGACCGAAGGCCCAAGTGGCGCCCAAACTCCAGATTTTATTGTCGCGAGCGTCGGCATCACCTTGAGTCAGCTGGGCGAAGCTCTTGTCCAGCTTGGTCTTGTAGCCGTTGAAGTCAAACGTCAGGGACTGCTCTTGCGGCAGGGCCAGCACGTAGTTGACATTGACGTATTGCTTCTTCAGCACGTCTTCCATGTCGGATGCGTACAGCGCGGCCGACAGGCTTTCGGTGAATTTGTAGCTACCGCCCAGGTAAGCGATGTTTTTCAGGTTGCCGCTGTCGGTGCCTTCGGCGCCTTTTTGGGCTTCCTTGGTGAAGTAACCGCCTTGCAGCTCCAGACCCTTGATCTCTTTGGAAACGATCGAGGTACCGGTGTAGGTTTCCGACAACAGACGGGAGTTGTCGTACTGCAGGACCGGCACGGCTGGCATCTGGTCACCGTACTTCAGTACGGTGTTGGAGATGCGTGCCTTGACGGCTGCGCCGCCCTTGGCCAGGTCGTGTGGTGCTGCGCCGCTGTCGCCTTGCTTGAAGAAGTTGATGCCACCAGCGCCGCTGCGACCTTTACCACCGTCCAGACGGATGGCGTATTGGCCGATCACGTCCACACCCACACCGACGGCGCCTTGGGTGAAGCCGGACTCAAACTTACCGATAAAGCCTTGGCCCCATTCAGCTTTATCTTTACCGCCGTCTTTGTAATCGCGGCTGATATACGCATTACGCGCCGCGATGTTCAGGTGGCTGTCTTCCACGAAGCCTTTGGATTGCTCCTGGTCGTTTGCCATTGCCTGAGTAGCGCTCAAAATCCCCAGAGCAATCAGACCCATCCGTTTATTCAACATTTTCTTATTCCTTATTACTGGTTGAGTACGCGCTGTGACACCTGGCTCCATTTGGCTTTTTTGGTATCAATTTTCCCCGGATAAAAAAAGGCCCGCGGACGACCGAATATGCCGCGGGCCTTTTTTTATAGGGAAGTCATGGCGGTTAGCCACAGGCGTTGAGGCGAATCCTATCCGCGCCCTCAGCCGCATGTCAATTTCGTGAATCGTCTGTATTTAGGCAAAAAAAGTCTAAGCGATATTATTTAGCCATTATTTACGCGATATATACGCTCGGCCAATTCATCGCCTGAATAAGCCGCTGGTGGGTAACGCATTTTCCCCTGCGGCGTAAAATTCCATAAAAAACACATCTTGAAACATTTGTTTTCGCGGAAGGTCGAGGAATGATTAACGCGCGCAAATAGCAAGCATTATCATTCGCGCGTTTTCTTCCTCCTTCTTACGGATGCGCCCCTCGATGCCTGCCTCTCGCCTGACGCCCATAACCCTTGGGCTTTCCGCACTGCTGTGCGCCGGATTTGCCTGCGCCGCGACCACACTGCCCGCCACCTCCATCAGCGCCGAAGCTGACGAGGACGACCCGCGCGTCAAAGACACCAACACCGCCACGCGCACAAGCACGCCGGTGCGCTACGTGCCCCAGGCGATCGACTCGGTAAAGACCGAGAACCTGCGCGCCTACGGCACCAACGACCTGGGCCAGGCCCTGAGTGGCATCCCCAACGTCAGCAGCGGCGCCGACACGCGCTTCGACAGTTTGCGCATCCGTGGCTTCGAAGCCAGCAACGACTTCTACCTCGATGGCATCCGCGACGACAGCCAGTACGTGCGCGACCTGCACAACATCGAACGCATCGACGTGCTCAAGGGCCCCGCCGCCGTGTTGTACGGCCGTGGTGGCCAGGGCGGGATCGTCAACCGCGTCAGCAAATTGCCCCAGGCCGGGCGTGCTTCCAGCCTCGAGGCCCAGGGCGGCACGAACGGGCTGCGCAGTCTGTACACCGACTTGAGCGCTGACCCGACCGAGAACATCAGCCTGCGCCTGAACATGGGCAACGAGGACACCGACAGCTTCCGCGACGGCATCAGCGGCAACCGCAAACTGTTCGCGCCGTCGATAAGCTGGCAACTGACCCCGCAACTGAACTGGCTGGTGCAATACGAATACAGCCGCTACGACCGCACCCCGGACCGTGGCATCCCCGGCGTGCGCGGGCGCCCGGCCGATGTGAGCCGCGACACCACCTACGGCGACCCACGGGACTATATCGACGACACCACCCAGTCCCTGCGCTCCAAGCTCGCCTATGAACTCAACGACAGCTGGCAACTGCGCCACACCCTGGGCGTGTTCAAGCTCGACAGTGACTTCGACAACACCTACCTGACCGGCTACAACCCCGTGACCAACATGGTCGGGCGCCAGCGCTGGCAGCAAGACCTGACGACGCGCAACGTATTCAATAACGTCGAACTCGAAGGTGGCTTCAATACCTTTGGCCTGGAACACCGCCTGCTGACCGGCGTGGAGCTGGGCAGCCAGCGCCGTGATCCGAAGTTGTACAGTGGCCAGGGCGTCCCGGCGCTGGATCTGAACCACCCCAACCGCGACCTGAGCCATACCGGGCCGATGACGATCTCGAGCAACAACCACACCGAGGTCGAAAGCCAAGGCCTGTATGTGCAGGACCAACTGCGCCTGAACGATCAGTGGCAGTTGCTCGCAGGTTTGCGCTACGACCGTTTTGAAGTGGACACCACCAATAAAATCATCAACCTGCGCAAAAAGGTCGACAGCCACAACACCAGCCCCCGGCTGGGCGTGGTGTGGACGCCGGTGGAGAACCATTCGTTCTACGCGTCGTGGAGCAAGACGTTTTCCCCCACCGGCGGCGGCCTGATCGGCATCACCCCGAATGCGACGGACAATACCAATGACCTGAGCCCCGAGCTGACCAAGCAAAAGGAAATCGGGGTCAAGAGCGACTGGCTCGACGACCGCTTGAGCACCACCCTCGCCGTGTATGAACTGGAGCTCTACAACCGCCGCACCCGCGACCCGGAGAAGCCACTGATCACCCTGCTCAGCGGAATCCAGCGTTCCCGTGGTATCGAGCTGACCACCACCGGCAAAATCGTCGGCAACTGGTATGTACGCGGCGGCATCGGCGTACAGGATGCCAAAGTGGTGAAAGACAACAATGGCTTTGAAGGCAAACGCATCAGCGACGTGGCCAAGCGCAACGCCAGCCTGTTCGTTACCTGGAAACCGGAAATGGGCTGGTACGCCGAAACCGGCCTGACCCTGGTGGGTGATCGTTATGCCGATAACGCCAACACCGTGGTGTTGCCGGGCTATGGCCGCTGGGACGCCCTGGCCGGGTTCCGGCACAAGGACTGGGATGTGAAGGCGGCACTCAATAACATCAGCGACAAGACGTACTACGCGTCGGCGACCAGCGCCAACCAGATCCAGTTCGGCGAGCCGCGCAGCCTGGTGGTAACGGGGACGTACAACTTCTAAGCCACATGCGGCTCATGGGGGAGCGGGCTTGTCGGATCGCCGCATCGCCGCGAAGACGTCGGCCCAGCCAACATTGATGTTGACTGACCCACCGCTTTCGCGAGCAAGCCCGCTCCCACAGGGGATCTGCGCTTAACTGACTGGCATTAGGGCAAGCCCGCTCCCACACTTGCAGATCAGTGTCAGTCAGTTGCGGATCAATTCGCACAGCACCTGCACTTCATCCTCACTGAACAACCCCAGCGGGTAGCGCTCACTCATCACCCTGCGTGGATCAGCCTGCCGGATCCGGCGCGAGCCGTTTGCCTTCAACCAGAGTGCCAGCGTGTGAATCGCATCACCTCGCACGACCGAAGGATGGGGCGCGCGTGTATAGACCAGGTTGATATCGGCGTTCATTTCAGCGCTCTCTCCTACTGCTTGAGCGGCTAACTTACTCAAGGTTTATGACAGAACTGTGCAGTCACAAACCCCGATCACTGTCACCACGCCGATACAAGAGCTATGCCAATAAGCCCGATTTACGGGCTTGCACACACAAAAAAGCCCACGGCCCCAATGGGCCGTGGGCTTGCTGTTATTGCCCAGTGCAGTGGCTGGCGATCAGCCGTCGTACGGCGAAATCGCCTGTTACAAGTGCACTCAGTTTTTGTGCGGCGCGGGCTGTTGTTGGGTCAGACAGTGGATATTGCCGCCCCCCAGTAACAGTTCACGACCTGGCACCATCACCACTTCATGTTGCGGGAACAGGCCCTGAAGGATTTCCTCGGCGCGGCTGTCCAGCGGGTCATCAAAACTCGGCGCGATGATGCCGCCGTTGACGATCAGAAAGTTGACGTAGGAACCGGCCAAACGCACGGTCGGATTACGCTCCTGGGAACCGTCCACCGGATCGACACCGGCGCACTCTTCCTCAGTGGCGTACAACGGCCCCGGGATCGGCATTTTATGTACGATAAACGCGCGCCCCTTGGCGTCTGTGCTGTTTTGCAGCACGTCCATGGCGGCATGGCAGCGTGCATAGTTCGGGTCTTGCGGGTCGTCGGTCCACGCCAGCAATACTTCGCCCGGGCGCACGTAGCAGCAGAAGTTATCCACATGGCCGTCGGTTTCGTCGTTGAACAGACCGTTGGGCAGCCAGATGATCTTATCCACAGCCAGGTTGGCGCTCAGGACCGCTTCGATCTCTTCGCGGCCCAGGTGCGGGTTGCGATTACGATTAAGCAGGCATTCCTCGGTGGTGATCAGCGTGCCTTCACCATCAACGTGGATCGAGCCGCCCTCCAGCACAAAACCTTCGGTGCGATAACGCGGGCTGCGCTCGATCTCAAGGATCTTGCCGCCCACCTGGGAATCGCGGTTCCACGGCGCATACAAGCCACCGTCAAACCCGCCCCAGGCGTTGAAATCCCAGTTCACGCCACGCACTTCACCCTGGTCATTGATCACGAAGGTCGGCCCGCTGTCGCGTACCCACGCATCGTCGCTGGACATCTCCACCACTCGGATATTCGGCACATCCAGGCGCGCCCGGGCGTTTTCGTACTGGCCGGCGGAGACCGCAACCGTCACCGGTTCAAAACGCGCAATGGCCTTGGCCACTGCCGCATGGGCCGCCTGCGCCGGCTTGCCGCCCAGGCGCCAGTTGTCGGGGCGCTCGGGCCAGATCATCCAGGCCTGGGTCTGGGGCGCCCACTCGGCTGGCATATAAAAGCCGTCAGCGCGAGGCGTGCTGTGCAAAGTGGTCATGGCGATCAGGACTCCAGGAAACCGTCGAGGGTCTTGAGCGCGCCGTACAGGTTCGGCCGGCGATCACGGAACGAGCCCCACGCGCTGCGGATGTGCTCCAGCTCATCGAGGTCGAAGCTGTGCACCAGGATGCCTTCTGCGGTTTCGTTGAGCTCTTGGACTTTTTCGCCGAACTGGTTGGCAATGAACGACGAGCCGTAGAAGGTAATGTCGTAGCCGTCCTGCTCTTCGTTGCCGATGCGGTTACTGGCGATCAGCGGCATCAGGTTGGCGCCGGCATGGCCTTGTTGCACGCGCTGCCAGTGGTCGCGGGACGAAATGGTCTTGTCGTGTGGCTCGCTGCCGATGGCGGTCGGGTAGAACAGGATCTCTGCACCTTGCAGCGCCATGCTGCGGGCGCATTCCGGGAACCACTGGTCCCAGCAGATGCCCACGCCGATCTTCGCGTAACGGGTGTTCCACACTTTGAAGCCGGTATCGCCCGGGTTGAAGTAGTACTTTTCGTGGTAGCCAGGGCCATCCGGGATGTGGCTTTTACGATAAATCCCGAGGTTGGAGCCGTCGGCGTCGATGATCGCGATGCTGTTGAAACGCGCACGGCCAGCCAGTTCGAAGAAGCTGATCGGCAGCACCACTTGCAGTTCCTTGGCGATTTTCTGGAAGTGCTTGATGGCCACGTTGTCGTCAACCGAGGTCGCCAGTTGCAGATAGTCCGGGTTCGGCTTCTGGCAGAAGTACGGGCTTTCGAACAGTTCCTGGATCAGGATGATCTGCGCGCCTTTGGCGGCGGCCTCACGGACCAGCTTTTCAGCGGTCTCGATATTGGCTTCGAGGTCCCAGGAACAAGCCATCTGGGTAGCGGCGACGGTAACGATACGGCTCATGAATCATCTCCTGGGCGGTGGTCAGCGGCCAGGATAACCAGGGCCGATGACAGAAAGGGGAATGCTGCGCGACTTTATAGCGGATAAAAATCGGCTTTAAAAGCACGCAAACATCCGACTATCTAAAAAACTCAAAATATTCCCGATAACAATCGGCTTTAAAAGTGAAACCCCAATCAACTGTGGGAGCATTTCAATTTATTGAAGGGGGGTTACAACCCTTCATCCAGCACCTTCGACAACATGTCGACAAAGAAATCCACACTGCGTTTAGACGTGACCATCGGCGGCTTGATCTTGAGGATGTTCAAATAGTCCCCGGTCGGCTGCATAAAAATCCCCAGCTCACGCAAGCGATCACACAGCTTGGCGGTTTCTTGCGTCGCCGGCTCCAGAGTCTGCCGGTCCCGCACCAACTCCAGCCCCAGATAAAAGCCCGAGCCATGCACCGCCCCCACCAGCGGATGGCGCTCGATCAGCGCCTCGAGCCGCGCCTTGAAGTGCCCGCCGACCACCTGGGCGTTTTCCCAGAGCTTTTCTTGCTCCATCACATCCAGCACCGCCAGACCAATCTGGCAACTGACCGGGCTGCCGCCGGAGGACGAGAAGAAGTACCCTTCGGCCTCCAGCGCTTCGGCGATTTCCCGGCGGGTAATCACCGCACCGAGGGGCTGGCCGTTACCCATGCCCTTGGCCATGGTGATGATGTCCGGCACCACGCCCTGCTCTTCAAAGCCCCAGAAGAAATGGCCCATGCGCCCATAGCCGACCTGCACTTCATCGGCGATACACACCCCACCCTGGGCGCGCACCAGGGCATACACCTGCTGCAAATAGCCCGGTGGCAGGGAGATGCCACCGGCATTGCCATATACCGGTTCGCAGATAAAGCCCGCCAACTGGCGCTGGCTGGCGGCGATTTTCGCCAGGTTGTGCTCAACGCTGCGCACGTAATCCGGTGCAGTGTCCGGGCCACGGAATTCGCCGCGATAGGTATTGGACGCGGTCACGGGGTGCACCCAGTCGGGCCGGCTGCTCAGGGCCTGGGGGTTGTCGGCGATCGAGGTGGACACCGCATCGGCCGCCACCGACCAGCCGTGATAGGCCTCCAGCACACTGAGCATGTCGCGCCCGCCGCTGTAGGCCCAGGCCAGGCGGATCGCCAGGTCGTTGGCTTCGGTGCCACTGTTGACCAGGAACACGCGGTCCATGGACTCGGGCGCCAGCGCCAGCAGACGCTCGGAAAACTCGGCAATTGCGGCGTAATGAAAGCGTGAGTTGGTGTTGAGCAGCGACCACTGCCGCGCCGCCACCTGGGCCATGCGCGGATGGCCGTGGCCCAGTACCGCGACATTGTTGAGCATGTCCAGGTACGAGCGGCCCTGCATGTCGATCAGATGATTGCGCCAGCCACGCTCGATGCGCGGCGGGTCGACGTAATAGTGCTTCTGCGAGCGGGCGAAGCTGGCATCGCGCCGGGCCAGCAAGGCTTCTGGATCCAACTCCGGCTCGGCGTCACAGGCCAGGCCCAGCAGCGTCGCCGGCGATGGGCACAACGCCTGCCAGGCCGCAGCGCGGGACGGCGTGCAGAACAATGGCGGATCAAGGTCAACCCGGCACAGTTGCACGGTCAATGCCCCGCACGCCTCCCCCAGGACCTGGCCTTTGAGCACTGCGGCACCGGGTTGCAAGGCATTTTTCAGGCCCTGCAGCCGTACATTCAGTTGCGCGCTATGCAGACTTAATACGCCATCGGCAGTGCTGCGCAGGATGCCGGCGAACGGCGCCTCTACGACGCTGCCCTGGGGCACATACAGTTCGACGTGCAGGGCGAACGTGTGCGGTTCGCTCGCGCAGTCCGGGCGCGTGCGGGACAAGCGATACTGACCATAACGACTGGCCGCCAAGCCGTGGACCGTTGCAGCCTGCTGCAATAGATGTTGGTCGATGCCAGGGGTTTCCCAGTTTCCGGCTTCGAAATGTTCACTGAGTACACCCAGGTCGATCAGCGCGAACTCGCGCCCCACCAGGCCCGGCAGCAGCGGGGCAAAACCTTCGCCGGCCACTGGTTTGGGGGTTGCACCGACGCACGCCTGGATCGCCGCCTCCATCAATTCAAACGGCACCGAGGTGGCAACGTGGAAAATTTCCCACTCGTGCTCGGCATTCTTCAACAGGTAAGAGTTATCTGGGTCCAGACGCTGCTGCTGTTCGCTGCTCAGGACTAGAACCGCCGCACGGGCCACAATCAGCGGCCACAACGCCTGCAATTCCTGGGGTTGCAAAGGGGTCAACGCGTGACAGGCCTGGATCGCCGGCAGGATCGCAAACGGGTCGCCGTCAGCGTGGTGCAGTAAAGCGGCGCAGGTCACCGACAGGTCGGCAATCCGCCAGGTATGCACCAAATCACCGAAGTCGATAACGCCCTGCACCTGCCAATGCCGCTCGGCATCCCGCTGCCACACCACGTTGTCATCGGTGATATCCATATGCACCGCCTGCCACGGCAATTGCTCGGCCAGGGGGCGCAGGCGCTGCTCGACCTGGGCGGCGACCTGTTCCAGGGCCGTACGCTGGGGCAGGTTGTCGAGTGTCGAGAGTAAATGACGGATCAGTTCCAGGGCGTGGCGCGGGTCCCACTGCAGGGTGCGCTCCAGGCCCTCATGGGCGAGCCCGGCCAATGCACGGCTCATCTGCCCGCACAGCTGGCCAAACCCGGCGATCAGCTCACGGCCCAGGTGCGGCAGGTGGGTCAGCGGCTGGCCGTCGATATAGTCCAGCACCCGCAGGTGCACCGCCTGCCCGGCCACCGTCAGGCTCAGCAGTTGCTCGCCATCAAGGGTACTGATGACCGTGGGCACCCGAACCGCCGCATGTGCCTGCAGGTGCGCCAGGGCGGCGTGCTGGGCGTGCAGCTCGACGGCAGCATACTCGCCACGGCAGATTTTCAGGACGAAGCGGCCCCGGTCACTGTCGACCCGGTAATTGAGGTCTTGCTGGCTGCCCAGGGACTGCAGCGTGCCACTGAGGCCGTAATGTTGCTCAAGCAACTGCAAGGCTTGCTCCGGCCCGACTTGAGGGCACGGCAAACTGGCGCGGTGGATCAATGTATCGAGCAACATGTGACGGCCCCTGGTTTTTTTGTCCGGCGCTTATATCGCCATTGTTAATAGGTCGGATGCAACCCTAGCCCATTGTGATGGTCTTCTTTGAGCACGCAAGCCGGGCCAATCTGACCACCGCCCCTTGCACCGCCCATCGCAAGCCCGCAAGCTATGCCCCATTCGCTCAATGTCCGTCTAAGGAAAAGGCCTCTCGACATGCGTATTCTTGTTACCGGTGGTGCCGGTTTTATCGGTTCCGCACTGATCCGCCATTTGATTCAAAACACTGAACATGAAGTTCTCAACCTCGACAAGCTGACCTACGCGGGCAATCTTGAGTCGCTGACCAGCATCGCGACCAACACCCGCTATGAGTTCGTCCAGGCCGATATCATCGACCAGGCCACCGTCAGCGCAGTGCTGGCACGCTTCCAGCCCCAGGCCATCATGCACTTGGCGGCCGAGTCCCATGTCGACCGTTCCATCGACGGTCCGTCGGACTTTATCCAGACCAACATCGTCGGCACCTACAGCCTGCTGGAAGCCACTCGCGCCTACTGGCAACAGTTGGCAGAGCCGGCCAAGAGCGCCTTCCGCTTCCATCACATTTCCACCGACGAAGTGTATGGCGACCTGCATGGTGTGGATGACCTGTTCACCGAAACCACGCCTTACGCGCCCAGCTCGCCTTACTCTGCGAGCAAGGCCGCGTCCGACCACCTGGTTCGCGCCTGGCAGCGCACCTACGGTTTGCCGGTGCTGCTGACCAACTGCTCGAACAACTACGGGCCGTTCCACTTCCCCGAGAAGCTGATCCCGCTGGTGATCCTCAATGCCTTGGCAGGCAAGGCCCTGCCGGTGTACGGCGATGGCCTGCAAGTACGTGACTGGCTGTTTGTCGAAGACCACGCCCGCGCACTGCTCAAAGTAGTCACCGAAGGTGTAGTGGGCGAGACCTACAACATCGGCGGGCACAACGAGCAAAAGAACATCGACGTGGTGCGTGACATCTGTGCACTGCTCGAAGAGTTGGCGCCACAGCGTCCGGCCGGCGTTGCCCAGTTCACCGACCTGATCACCTTCGTCAAGGACCGTCCAGGCCATGACCAGCGCTACGCTATCGACGCCAGCAAGATCGAGCGCGAACTGGGTTGGGTCCCGGAAGAAACCTTCGAGAGCGGTCTGCGCAAGACCGTGCAGTGGTACCTCGATAACCTGGAATGGTGCCGCCGGGTCCAGGACGGCAGTTATCAGGGCGAACGCCTCGGCAACACCGAAGCGAAGGACCTGATTGCATGATGAAGGGAATCGTACTGGCCGGTGGCTCCGGGACGCGCCTGCACCCCATTACCCTGGGGGTTTCCAAGCAGTTGCTGCCGGTGTACGACAAACCGATGATCTACTACCCGATTTCCGTGCTGATGCTCGCCGGAATCAAGGAGATCCTCGTGATTTCTACGCCGGTGGACTTGCCGCAATACCGCAACCTGTTGGGCGACGGCAGCCAGTTCGGCGTGCAGATCAGCTATGCCGAGCAACCCTCGCCCGATGGTTTGGCACAGGCCTTCCTGATCGGCGAAGCGTTCATCGGCAATGACCCCGTATGCCTGATCCTGGGCGACAACATCTTCCACGGCCAGCATTTCAGCGAGCAACTGCGCGCCGCCGCCAAGCGTCCATCCGGCGCCACGGTGTTCGGCTACTGGGTCAAGGACCCGGAGCGCTTCGGCGTAATTGATTTCGACGGTGAAGGCCGCGCGCTTTCCATCGAAGAAAAACCCGCCAAGCCAAAGTCCAGCTATGCCGTGACCGGCCTGTACTTCTATGACAACGATGTGGTCAAGATTGCCAAGGCCGTCCAGCCCTCGCCACGCGGCGAGTTGGAGATCACCGACGTCAACAATGCCTACCTCAAGCGCGGCGACCTGCATGTCGAGCGCTTCGGCCGTGGCTTCGCCTGGCTCGATACCGGCACCCATGACAGCCTCCTGGAAGCCTCGATCTATGTGCAGACCATCGAGCACCGCCAGGGCTTGAAAGTGGCTTGCCTGGAAGAAATCGCCTACGAAAACGGCTGGATCGACCGCGACCATCTGCTGGAGCGGGCCAAATACTTCGGCAAGACTGGCTATGGCCAGTACCTGTTCTCCCTCGCAGGGGAAACCCAATGAATGTGAGCGGTACACCGTTGAAAATCCTCATCACCGGCCAACACGGCCAGGTTTCCCGCGAGCTGCAACAGCGGCTCCAGGGCCTGGGTGAACTGGTCGTGCTCGGTCGCGACCAGCTCGACCTGGCCAACCCCGAGCAGATCCGCCAACAGGTGCGCAGCCATCGCCCTGGGTTGATCATCAACGCGGCGGCCCATACTGCTGTCGACCAGGCCGAGAACGAGCCCGATGTGGCCTTCGCGATCAATGCCACAGCGCCCGGCATCCTCGCCGAAGAAGCCAAGGCCCTGGGCATCCCGTTGATCCACTACTCCACCGACTATGTGTTTGACGGCAGCAAGCCGGCGCCCTACACCGAGGACGATGCGCCCAACCCGTTGGGTGTCTACGGCCAGAGCAAGCTGGCGGGCGAGCAGGCCATCGCGGCGGTGGGCGGTCAGTACCTGGTCCTGCGTACCAGTTGGGTGTATTCGAGCCACGGCAAGAATTTCCTGCTGACCATGCAGCGCCTGCTCCAGGAAAAACCGCAGATGCGTATCGTCGCCGATCAGATCGGCGCGCCGACCTGGGCCGGGACCATCGCCAACAGCACCCGGGCACTGATCGAGCGCTGGCAGGCCGGCCAGGCCGGGGACTGGGGCGTCTATCACTTGACGGCCCAGGGCGAGACCTCGTGGTTCGGCTTTGCCCAGGCCATTGGCGAGCAACTGCTGGCCGAAGGCAAGGCGTGCGCCGAGCTGGAAGGGATTCCCGCCAGCGACTACCCCACGCCCGCCAAGCGCCCGTTGAACTCGCGCCTGGACTGCAGCCGCCTGCAACAACAATGGCACGTCGGCCAACCGCAATGGCGCGAAGCATTGCGCGAGTGTCTTGCACAGCAGCACTAGGCATAATGCGCCTGTACCCACAGGCGCAGACTTACATGACTCCACCCCTTCCACGAAGACCCCGCTGGCGCAGCCTGGCGTTGCTGGCGTTATGCCTGGCACCGCTGCTGTGGCCGCTGGAGCATCTGGCCGAACGTTACTACCGCAGCGAGCTGGCCGGGCAGAACCGCCAGACCCTCGACCTGTACGTCGCCAACCTGCTGGGCACCCTGCACCGCTACGAAGTGCTGCCGCAAATTCTCGGCGAATTGCCGGCCTTGCGTACCGCCCTGGAAGCGCCTCACGTCAGCACCAACCTGGTCGCCGCCAACCAGTTGCTCAAGGAGGTGTCAGCCCAGGCGGGCGTGGAAGTGATGTACCTGATGGACACCCGTGGCAAGACCCTGGCCGCCTCGAACTGGGACAAACAGGACAGCTTCGTCGGCCGCAACTTTTCCTTTCGCCCTTATTTTAGTGAGGCCATGGCCGGGCGCCTGGGGCGTTTCTTCGGCCTGGGCACCACCTCGGCCAAGCGCGGGTACTTCTTCGCCGCTGCGGTGCGCGAAGACGAACATGTGATTGGCGTGCTGGTGGTCAAGGTCGACCTGGACCACACCGAGAGCCTCTGGGGGCAGACCCCCGAGCAGCTGCTGGTCACCGACCACAACGGCGTGGTGATCCTGACCTCACGCCCACAATGGCGTTTTCGCGCGACCCGGCCACTGACCGAGGCCGAGCACCAGGCGATCGTCGCGATCCAGCCCTACCCGACCCGCGACCCACAGCCCCTGACTTTCAGCTCCAATGCCTGGCTGCGCCAATCCACCGAAATCGCCGAAACCGGCTGGAAGGTGGAGATTCTTGCGCCGCGCACCCTGATCGACCGCCCTGTGCGCACGGTGGTTGCCGTCGGCGGCGCGACCTTACTGGTGCTGATGCTGCTGCTCGGCCTGATGATGCAGCGCCGTCGCCACTACCTGGAACGCATCGCCTTTGAAGCCAAGGCCCGGCGCGAGCTGGAAATGCGCGTGGCCGAACGCACCAGCGACCTCGAAGGCCTCAACCGTCGCCTGCGCCAGGAAGTGCTGGAGCGCGAAAATGCCCAGCAGGAATTGGTGCGCGCCCAGGATGACCTGGTGCAGGCCGGCAAACTGTCGGCGCTGGGCACCATGTCGGCGAGTATCAGCCATGAACTCAACCAGCCCCTGGCGGCCATTCGCAGCTACGCGGAAAACGCTGAGATTCTCCTCGATCACCAGCGCACCGACGACGCGCGGGGTAACCTCAAACTGATCAGCGAACTGACCGGGCGCATGGCCTCGATCATCGCCCACTTGCGCGCCTTTGCCCGCCGCGACCGGCATGCCCCGGAAAGCGTGGCCCTGCAACCGGCCCTGGACGATGCGCTGGCATTGCTGGCCAAACGCCGGCGGGCCATGGAAGTGGAGCTGATCCGCGACTTGCCAGAAGCCTCCCTGTGGGTGGAGGCCGGGGAAACCCGCCTGCGCCAGGTGCTGGGCAACCTGCTGGCCAATGCCCTGGATGCGTTGACCGAAAAGGGTCCGCCGCGCAAATTGTGGCTGAGTGCCGAATCCACCGAGCAGGGCGTCAACCTGTACATCCGCGACAACGGGCCGGGGTTCTGCATGGAAGCCCTGGGTCGCGCCGGCGAGCCCTTCTACACCACCAAGACCCGCACCCAGGGCCTGGGGTTGGGCCTGGCCATTTGTGACACCCTGATGCGTGCCTTTGGTGGTGAACTGCTGTTCGCCAACCACAAGGAAGGCGGCGCACTGATAACCTTGAAACTGCGCGCCGGAGCACCCGGCGTCAGTCTGCAACCGTCCGAGGACCGCAGTGTATGACTATCGAAAACCAGATTCAGGTGGTGTTGATCGACGATGATCCGCACCTGCGTCAGGCCCTGTGTCAGACCCTGGACCTGGCCGGGCTGAAAGTCCTGCCCCTTGGCGAGGCCACCGGCCTCACGGCGCGCCTGTCGCGGGATTGGCCAGGGGTGGTGGTCAGCGATATCCGCATGCCCGGCATGGACGGCCTGGAGCTGCTCACCGAACTCCACAGCCTCGACCCGGAGTTGCCAGTGCTGCTGATCACCGGCCACGGCGATGTGCCACTGGCGGTGCAAGCAATGCGCGCCGGCGCCTATGACTTCCTCGAAAAACCCTTCGCCAGCGACGCCCTGCTCGACAGCGTGCGCCGCGCCTTGTCGCTGCGCCGGCTGGTGCTGGACAACCGCAGCCTGCGCCTGGCCCTGAGTGACCGCCAGCAATTGAGCACGCGCCTGGTCGGCCAGTCGGCGCCGATGCTGCGCCTGCGCGAGCAGATTGGCGCGCTGGCGGCGACCCGCGCCGACGTGCTGATCCTCGGCGAAACCGGTGCCGGCAAAGAAGTGGTGGCGCGCGCCCTGCACGACCTGTCGAACCGCCGCACCGGGCCCTTCGTCGCCATCAACGCAGGTGCCCTGGCCGAGTCCGTGGTCGAAAGCGAGCTGTTCGGCCATGAGCCGGGGGCGTTTACCGGTGCGCAGAAACGGCGCATCGGCAAGTTCGAATTTGCCAACGGCGGCACGTTGTTCCTCGATGAAATCGAGAGCATGAGCCTGGATGTGCAGGTCAAGTTGTTGCGTCTGCTACAGGAGCGGGTGGTCGAGCGCCTGGGGGGCAATCAGCAGATCCCGCTGGATATCCGCATCATCGCCGCGACCAAGGAAGACCTGCGCCAGTCCGCCGACCAGGGGCGCTTTCGCGCAGACTTGTACTACCGCCTGAACGTCGCGCCGCTGCGCATTCCGCCGCTGCGCGAGCGGGGCGAAGATGCCCTGATGCTGTTCCAGCACTTCGCCGACGAGGCCAGCAGCCGCCACGGCCTACCGCTGCATGAGCTGCAGCCGGGCCAACGGGCAATGCTGTTGCGCCATAACTGGCCGGGCAACGTGCGCGAACTGCAAAACGTCGCCGAGCGCTTCGCCCTTGGCCTGGAACTGGCCCTGGACAACGCACCGGACGGCCCGGCGCCGGGTGTACCGATGTCGACGGGGGGCTTGAGCGAGCAAGTCGAGCACTTTGAAAAAGCCCTGATCGCGGCCGAACTCGGCCGCCCTCACAGCTCTGTGCGCAGCCTGGCCGAAGCCCTGGGCGTGCCGCGCAAAACCCTGCATGACAAGTTACGCAAGCACGGCCTGAACTTTGCCGACAGCGGCAACGCCCACGCTGACGACGATTGACCTTTTCCCCCTGCCAAGAGACTGCCATGAGCCGCGATAGCCGTTACCTGGAATCCATTCTGCACCATGACATCCCCCTGACCCGGGAGATGGGCCTCAAGGTGCTCGACTGGCAGGACCGGCAACTGCGCCTGCACTTACCGTTGCAAGCCAACATCAACCACAAGAGCACCATGTTCGGCGGCAGCCTGTATTGCGGCGCGGTCTTGGCGGGCTGGGGCTGGCTGCACCTGCAATTGCGCGAGGAAGGGATTGAAGACGGGCATATCGTGATTCAGGAAGGGCAGATCAGCTACCCATTGCCTGTCACCCAGGACGCCACGGCGATTTGCCAGGCCCCGGAGGACAAGGTGTGGAAGCGCTTTTTGGCGACGTACCGGCGCCATGGCCGGGCGCGGCTGGCGTTGCAGGCGTGGATCGTGAATGAGGGCAGTGAAGCGCGAGCGGTGGCGTTTACCGGGCAGTACGTGTTGCACCGCTAGGCAAGATCATCCAAGGCCTATCTGGGAGCGGGATTGTGTGGGAGCAGGCAAGCCCGCTCCCACATTTGATCTGCATTGCCTTCAAGAACGGGCCAGAGTCAGCAAACGCTCGCGCCAGGCGGCCTTGGCCGGCAAGGCCAGGAAGAACGGGTTCAACAGCGACTCGCGTGCGGGATAGCTGAACGGCTGGCCATTCAACTCCAGCACTTCGCCGCCAGCACCTTCCAGCACACCCTGGGCGGCGGCGGTGTCCCACTGCGACGTCGGCGCCAGGCGCGGATAGCAATCGGCGCTGCCTTCGGCCAGCAGGCAGAATTTCAAGGAGCTGCCGATATTGGCCAGCTTCAACTCCCCCAGCCCTTCACTCAACCCATCGAGCAAGCGCTCCTGTTCGGGGCTGGTGTGGCGACGGCTGGCAACCACGGTGAACGCCTCGCCTGCGGCCGGCTTCTGGCGCACCTGGATCGGCCGGGGTGCGGCATTCACGTCGGAGCGCCACGCCCCAAGCCCGGCGCCGCCGAAGTAGCAGCGGCCACTGGTGGGCATCGACACCACGCCAAACACCACCTGCCCCTGTTCGATCAAGGCGATGTTGACGGTAAATTCTTCGCTGCCGCTGATAAATTCCTTGGTGCCGTCCAGCGGGTCCACCAGCCACCAACGCTGCCAACCGGCACGCACGCTCTGGTCGATATCGGCATCTTCTTCCGACAGCACCGGGATGCTTGGGTCCAGCGCAGTGAGGCCGGCGAGAATCAGGTGATGGGCGGCCAGGTCGGCGGCGGTCACCGGCGAATCATCCGCCTTGGCCGTCACGGCTACATTGGCGCGCCAGTACGGCAGGATGACCTCGCCGGCCTGGCGGGCCAGTTCAATCACCGGGGCAATGTACGGGTGGCCGAGGAACAATTCGCTCATGGCTGGAAGGCTCCACGCTGGGTCAACAAGTCCCGCACCAGGTACAACGCGGCCAGGGCCCGGCCTTCGCTGAACTGCGGGTTCTGCGCCAGTTGTGCCAGCTCGCGCAGGTTGACCCGGTCCACGCGCATCGGCTCGGGCTCGTCGCCTTCCAGGCGCTCTTCGTACAGCTCGGTGGCCAGCACCACCTGGATTTTCTGGCTCATGTAGCCAGGGGACAGGGACAGTTCGGTCAGGTGCTCCAACTGCCGGGCGCCATAGCCCGCCTCTTCCTTGAGCTCGCGGTCTGCCGCCGCCAGCACGTCTTCGCCCGGCTCGATCAGGCCCTTGGGCAATGACAGTTCATACTCATCCGTGCCACCGCAGTATTCTTCCACCAGCAGCGCGTGGTCAGCGTCGATCATCGCCACGATCATCACCGCGCCATACCCTGCACCCCGGCCCACCAGGCGCTCGTAGGTCCGTTCAACGCCATTGGAAAAGCGCAGTTGCACTTCCTCCACGCGGAACAAACGGCTACTGGCGACAATTTCGCGGGCGAGGACGGTGGGTTTCTGGCGCATAGAGGGCTCCTTGGCGTGATCGGGTTACTATACCGTGGCTTTTCCGATTGTCTGTGTCGGATATATTTACTTACCTGCTTGAGAACCCACCATGCCGCCACTGCCCTGGTCCGATATCGACACCGTCCTGCTGGACATGGACGGCACCCTGCTTGACCTGCATTTCGACAACCACTTCTGGATGGAACACCTGCCCCGGCGCTATGCCGAACTGCACGGTGTGAGCCTTGCCCTGGCGGAGATGGAGTTGCAGCCGCTGTTCGAGCGTAACGCCGGCCAGTTGCAATGGTATTGCCTGGATTTCTGGAGCACCGAACTGAAGATCCCGGTGCGCGAACTCAAACTGGAAACCGCCCACTTGATCGCCCTGCGGCCGGACGCCGATACCTTTCTGGCGGCCATCAAGCAGGCCGGCAAGCGCGTGATCCTGATCACCAACGCCCACCGCGATTCGCTGTCGTTGAAGTTGGAACGCATTGAGTTGGCGCCGTATTTCGAGCGGTTGATCAGCTCTCACGACTATGGTTTTGCCAAGGAAAACCCGCAGTTCTGGGACGCCCTGCAAGCGGACATCGACTTCGACCCGGCGCGCAGCCTGTTTATCGACGACACCTTGCCGATTCTGCGCAGTGCGCGGGATTTTGGCGTGGGGCATTTGCTGGCGGTGAAAGAGCCGGACAGCCGCAAAGGGCCGAAGGATACGGCGGAGTTTGATGCAGTCGGGGATTACCGGGAATTGATCAGCGGGCTCTAAAACTAGATGTGAGGCCCCTGTGGGAGCGGGCTTGCCCGCGATAGCGGTGGGTCAGAGCTAGATCTGCTGACTGACACACCGCAATCGCGGGCAAGCCCGCTCCCACATTATTCAGTTGCTCCGGGTATTACTCAGGAATACGCAGCGTCTGCCCTGGGTAGATTTTGTCCGGGTGCGACAACATCGGCTTGTTGGCCTCGAAGATTTTGTTGTACAGGTTGGCATTGCCGTAGACCGACAGGGAAATCGCGCTGAGGGTGTCGCCCTTTTTCACCACGACAAAACGGGCAGCCGCAACAACAGGGCCCGACACAGTGATCTGGTCATCCACGGTCGCCACGCCGGCAATGTTGCCCAGCGCCAGCAGAATCTTCTCTTTCTCCTCCTGGGTGGCGACTTCACCGGTCACCGTCACCTTGTCGCCCTCCACGGTGGTCTGCACATTCGGGTTACCCAGGCCGACCTTGGCAACGTGATCCTTCAACTGCTCACTCGCGTTTGCATTACCCGGCGTCAACAGATCAACGATTTTCTCGCCGGCTTCTTTGATAAAGCTAAAAAGACTCATAGTGCGCTCTCCTTGGGATTGGGTTTCCAGATGCCAAAGACTAGACCAGTCTTACAGACCTTGGTTCCAGCCCGACCAATGACGCAAACGCGCTAGAATCCCTGCGCCATTGGAATAAGCCCCCGGAGCGAAGATGGACATCAAACAACTGAAATTCCTCATCGCCCTCGACGAAACCCGTCACTTCGGCCAGGCGGCCGCGCGCTGCCACATCACCCAGCCAACCCTGTCGATGCGCCTGCGCAGCCTGGAAGAAGAGCTGGAGCTGCCGCTGGTCAATCGCGGCCAGCGTTTCGAGGGTTTTACCGCCCCTGGCGAGCGGGTGCTGGCGTGGGCGCGTACGGTGCTGGCCGCCTATGACGGCCTGCAGGCCGAAGCGGCCGCCTGCCGGGGCAACCTGGTGGGGACATTGCGCCTGGGCGTGGTGCCGCTGTCGAGCTTTGATCCGCTGGCCTTGATGCAACAGTTGCACAGGCAGCACCCCAGCCTGCGCTTTGAGCTGTCGGCGTTGAGCTCCGAGCAGATCCTCGAACAACTGGCGAGCAATCGCCTGGACCTGGGGGTGTCCTACCTTGAACGCCTCGACAGCGAGCGCTTTGACTCCCTGGCCCTGGACGAAACCCGCATGGGCCTGTTGTACGACCAACGCTTTTTCAGCTTTGGCGAAAAGCCCCTGAGCTGGGAGGCGCTGATCGAGCTGCCCCTGGGCATGCTCACCAGCGGCATGCATTTTCGCCAGTCCATCGACCATAACTTCCACAGCCGCGGCCTGACGCCACACCCCTTGCTGCAAACCGATGCCGTCCATCAGTTGCTGCAGGCCGTGCATGGCGGCCTGTGTTGTGCGGTGATGCCCCTGGACGGCGGCCTCGACGCCCTGACCGAACACCTGCGCCTGCAACCTATCGAAAACGCGCAAACCCTGGCCAAGCTGGGGCTGATCATGCGGCGCAGCGCGCCACGTTCGGCGTTGGCCGAGGCGTGTTTCGCGCTTTATCAGTAATCGCTACCGGAGCATTGATCGACGTCATCTATCGGTAGATCAGTATTGGCGATTAGACGCGACCCTTTGTCGCGCCTAGTCTTCACTCTGAACACTTCGCCGGTGACTAGACTTGATGAACGCCCAGCGCCCAGCGTGCGCGGCGCCTGCCCTGACAACGCCCGCGCCTGCCGCCAGCCAGAGTTATCAATATTGCAGCCTCGACCACACGGAATCGGCCAGCACCGCGCTGGCCGAGGAAGTTGCGTTGGCGATTGCCTACAACGACATCAGCCAGGCCGTGATGCTGGTGACGCCCACCGATCTTGAAGACTTTATCGTCGGCTTCAGCCTGGGCAGCGGCATCATCAGCGACATCAGCGACATCTATGACCTGCAACTGAGCGGCGCAGGCTCGGCCCAATACGCCCAGGTGCAGATCTGCAGCCGCGCCTTCTGGAACCTCAAGCAACAGCGCCGGCAACTGGCCGGCACCAGCGGCTGCGGCCTGTGTGGCGTGGAAGCCGTGGAGCAGGCGTTGCCGGACCTGCAGGTTTTGCCGGGCGCACCGCTGCCGCCTGCCGCCTGGCTCGAGGGCTTGCGCCAGCGCATCAGCGCCTTCCAGCCGTTGGGCCAATACAGTGGCGCGGTGCATGCGGCGGTGTTCATGAATAACCAGGGCGAACTGCTGCTGGGCCGCGAAGATATCGGCCGGCATAACGCCCTCGACAAACTGATCGGCGCCCTGGTGCGCCAGCGCATCTCGACCGAAGGCGGCGTGGCGATTGTCACCAGCCGTTGCAGCCTCGAATTGATCCAGAAAGTCCTGCGCGCGGGCATCCAGACCCTGGTCAGCCTGTCGTCACCCACCGGCCTGGCCCTGCAATGGGCGCGCCGGCACAACCTCAATCTTATCCACCTGCCGCAAAAAAGCGCGCCGCGGGTCTACAGCCCTGCGATGGAGTACCAGCCATGAGCAATCATCACCAAGCCGACCAAACCCCGACCCCGCGCTACAAGCCCTACAAAGGCCCGGCGGGCGGCTGGGGCGCGCTGATCAGCGTGGCACAGGCGTGGCTGACCAGCGATAACGCGCTGAAAAACCTGCGCATGATGCTCAAGACCAACCAGAACGGTGGCTTCGACTGCCCGGGTTGCGCCTGGGGTGACTCGCCGGAAAGCGGCATGGTCAAGTTCTGCGAGAACGGCGCCAAGGCGGTCAACTGGGAAGCCACCAAGCGCCGGGTGGATGCGGCGTTCTTCGCCAAGCACAGCGTCAGCTCCCTGCTGGAGCAAAGCGATTACTGGCTCGAATACCAGGGCCGCCTGACCGAGCCGATGAGCTATGACGCCGAGACCGACCGCTACAAGCCAATCAGCTGGGAGTCGGCCTTCGACCTGATCGGCAAGCACCTGCAAGCCCTGCCAAGCCCGGACATGGCCGAGTTCTACACCTCGGGCCGCGCCAGCAATGAAGCGGCATACCTGTATCAGCTGTTCGTGCGCGCCTATGGCACCAACAACTTCCCGGACTGCTCGAACATGTGCCACGAAGCCAGCGGCGTAGCCCTGGCGCAAAGTGTGGGGGTCGGCAAAGGCACCGTGACGTTTGACGACTTCGAACACGCCGACGCGATTTTCGTCTGGGGCCAGAACCCCGGCACCAACCACCCACGCATGCTTGAACCGCTGCGCGAAGCAGTGAAACGCGGTGCCCAGGTGGTGTGTATCAACCCGCTCAAAGAGCGTGGCCTGGAACGCTTCCAGCACCCGCAACATCCACTGGAAATGCTCACCAACGGTGATAAACCGACCAACACCGCATATTTCCGTCCGGCGCTGGGGGGCGACATGGCCATCCTGCGCGGCATGGCCAAGTTCCTGCTGCTGTGGGAGCGCCAGGCCCAGGCCGAAGGCAAAGAGGCAGTGTTCGACCACGACTTCCTCAATGAACACACGGTCAATGTGCTGGATTACCTGGCCAAGATCGACGACACCTCCTGGGATGAAATCGTCGAACAGTCCGGCCTGAGCCTGGTGGAGATCGAGCAAGCGGCGCGCATGTACGCCAAAGGCAAGAACGTGATCATGTGCTGGGCGATGGGCATCACCCAGCATCGGCATTCGGTGCCGACCATCCAGGAAATCGCCAACCTGATGCTGCTGCGCGGCAACATCGGCCGCCCAGGTGCCGGCCTGTGCCCGGTGCGTGGCCATAGCAACGTGCAGGGCGATCGCACCATGGGCATCAACGAACGGCCGCCCGTGGCCTTCCTGGATGCCCTGGAGCGTCGCTTCCAGTTCAAGGTACCCCGTGACAACGGGCATAACGTGGTCGAAGCCATTCACGCCATGCTTGAGGGCCGCGCCAATGTGTTTATCGGCCTGGGCGGCAACTTCGCCCAAGCCACGCCTGACAGCCCCCGCACCTTCCAGGCCTTGAGCAACTGCGACCTGACCGTGCAGATCAGCACCAAGCTCAATCGCAGCCACTTGGCCCACGGTAAACAGGCTTTGATCCTGCCGTGCCTGGGTCGTACCGACATTGATATCCAGGCCGATGGCCCGCAAGCGGTGACGGTGGAAGACTCGTTCAGCATGGTGCACGCCTCCAACGGCCAATTGCAGCCGCTGTCGAAGCTGATGAAGTCGGAACCGGCCATTGTCGCCGGCATCGCCGCCGCCACCCTGGGCAGCAAACCGGTGGACTGGAACTGGCTGGTGGCCGACAACCGCCGCATCCGCGACTTGATCGCCGACACCATTCCCGGCTTCAAGGACTTCAATGAGCGCGTGCAGCACCCAGGCGGTTTCTACCTGGGCAACAGCGCAGGCGCCCGCCGCTGGAACACGCCGTCAGGTCGCGCCAACTTCCGCGCCAACATCCTGCCCAAGGACCTGGTGCATGAACGCACCCGCGCCACTGGCCAGTTACCCGACCTGATCATGCAATCCATGCGCTCCCATGATCAGTACAACACCACTATCTACGGCCTGGATGACCGCTATCGTGGGGTCAAGGGCCAGCGCGACGTGTTGTTTGTCAACGAAGCCGACATCATCCGCCTGGGCTTCAAGCCGGGGCAGAAGGCCGATATCGTGTCGATCTGGGACGATGGCCGTGAACGCCGGGTCAAGGGCTTTACCTTGCTGGCGTTCGATATTCCGGCGGGGCAGGCGGCGGCCTATTACCCGGAGGTCAACCCGCTGGTTCCGTTGGAAAGCACTGGGGATGGTAGCCATACGCCTACTTCCAAATTCGTGGCGATTCGCCTGGAAGCGGCCAGCGACAATGGTCTGATCATGGCCCGGACCGCCTGATCGTCTCCATGTCTGGGAACGATTTTACGGGCACAAAAAAGGCCGCTTTTGTATAAAAGCGGCCTTCCCGAAGTAGCTAAAGACCGGCAAAAACGACTTAAGTTCCCTAGATAAAACAGTAACTTAGCTAATTGTATACAACCTGCACCACTGGTCGGAATTCGATTGTAAGAATATTCCGACAACCTCAGGATCGCGCCGTCATCCCCTTGAGGTTCACCTATGAAGTTCTCCTCGATTCTCTTGTTGTCCCTTGGCCTGGTCAGTGGCGCAGCCATGGCCGGTGGCACCACCGAAGCCGGTGTAGGCGGCGCATTGGGCGGGGTTTTAGGTTCGGTCGTCGGCCAGCAGATCGGCGGCAATACCGGTTCGGCCATTGGTGCGGCCCTGGGCGGCGCCGGCGGTAGCGCAGTGGGCGCAGACAAACGCAGCCGTGGCGAAGCAGCCATTGGCGGCGCACTGGGCGCAGCAGGCGGCAACGTGGTCGGGCGCAGTGTCGGCGGTAGCACCGGCAGCCTGATCGGCGCGGCAGCCGGCGGTGGCGCGGGCGGCGCGCTGGGTAACTATATGGGCAATAAGAGCGATGACGACGACCGTCGCTATCGCGGGCGTGATAACCGCCGCTATGACCGTGATGATCATCGTGGCCGTGGGCATGCTTATGGCCATCGCAAGAACAAGCATCACTACCGTCACCGGTAAACACAGCAAACTCAATGTGGGAGCTGGCTTGCCTGCGCTAGCGCAATGCCAGCAACCAATAGGTGGCCTGACACTGCGCTAGCGCGGGCAAGCCCGGCTCCCACATTAGCTCTTCATTGTTTCGCAGGCCGCCGTCAGACCGCCAGGTGTTGCAGTGCTTCGCGCAGTACCTGTGGAATAGTCACCGGCTGGTTAGTCGCCCGATCCACAAACACATGCACAAACCGCCCCGCCGCACAGGCCTCATCTTCGCCGGCCTTGAACACCGCCAATTCGTACTGCACTGAACTGTTGCCCAATTTGCCCACCCGCAGGCCAATCTCGATACGGTCGGGGAAAGCAATCGAGGCGAAGTAGTCGCACGCCGAACTCACCACAAACCCCACCACTTCGCCGTCATGGATATCCAGCCCGCCCTGTTCAATCAGGTAAGTGTTCACTGCTGTGTCGAAGAAGCTGTAGTAGGTGACGTTATTCACATGGCCGTACACATCATTGTCGTGCCAGCGCGTAATGATCGGCTGGAAGTGACGGTAATCGGCACGCTGCGGCATTGAGTCAGGCATGGACAAGTCTCGTTGAAGTGAATTTACAGGTCGTTCAGATGGGCCTCGGCCCAATCCCGCACCTCGGCATACGGATACTCTTCCAGCACCGCAAACCCTGGAATCCCCCGGGCCTTGAGCTTGGTAAACAGTGGCACGCTGATCCCGCATAAAAACCGCGTCAAGCGCTCGGCCCCTGGCAAGCTGCCGGTGTGTTGATGATGCCTGTGGATAAAATCCCCGCACAGCCCCTGGAAGTTTTTATCCACAAGCGGTGCCAGGCCCGGTGGTGCCGGCAGATGGGCGACCTGGCCATGACAAACCGAGCAATGCCCACACTGGCGGGGGGCGGCGGCATCGCCAAAATACTCGGCCAACCGAAAGCCCAGGCAACGCTCACTGGCGAACAACGCCAACATCCCATGGATCCGCGCCACTTCCGTGGCTTCGTGCTGCTTGAAGCCTGTGTACAACTCGGCGCTCAAGGCCTGGGGTTCAAACCCGGTATCGAGCAGGCTATAGACCTCGGTCATCTGCTTGCTCTCCAGCTCGATCAGGCCCTGCTCCTGGAAATAATCCAGCGCCTTGACCCCACCCGGCCGCGTTCGGCCTGGTGCTGTTGATAAAGCGCATCAAAGTCCACGGTGGCCCAGCTCCTGGCCCGTTTGCACGCTTGGATAATCGCGGCGACAAACTGCTGCCGCTCACCGGAAAAACGCGCCAGCAATACCTCCGGCTCTACCAGGTACTTGAAGCGATACTCGGCATAAAACGCATAGCGCGGTGCAATCACCCCCTTGAGCTCCAACTGCACCAGCAAAGTCTTGAGCGGTAGCTCGCGGATATTGCTCAGTTCCGCTAACGAGCGCAGCAGAAACTCCCATTGCCCGTCATCACCGGCCGCCAGCAGTTCCTCCAGCACCAGGCGGATGCCTTCCTGCTCCGGCGTATCGCCGTACACAAAGTTCTCCAGCACATTGAGGCTGTCGCGGTTGGCCAGCACCAGGCACTCGGAAGGCTGGCCATCGCGACCGGCACGCCCGATTTCCTGGCTGTAGTTCTCGATGGATTTGGGCAGGTCGAAATGCACCACATTGCGGATGTCGCTCTTGTCGATGCCCATGCCGAAGGCAATGGTAGCGACGATGCAATTGGACTGGCCGCCCATGAACCGGCGCTGGATGCCTTCGCGCTTATCATGGGGTAAACCTGCGTGATAGGCCTCGGCCTGGATGCCATGGCGATTCAGGTGCTCGGCGATCTGCTCGGCAGTCTTCTGCAAGGTGACATAGACGATGCTCGGCTGGTTGGCCCGCTCGCCCATCCACTCCGCCAGGCGCCGGCGCTTGTCGGCGCCGCTGACCGGCTCCACCCACAGGTTGAGGTTGGGCCGGTAGAACCCCGTGGTGATCACGTCGGCGGGGGCGATGGCGAACTTGGCCTGCATGTCCGCAATGACCTTGGGCGTGGCGGTGGCCGTCAACAGCAGCGCCTGGGGAATGTTGAACTGGTGTTGGTAGTCGGGGAGTTTCAGGTAGTCCGGGCGGAAGTTGTGGCCCCACTCGGAAATACAGTGCGCCTCGTCCACCACCAGTAGCGAAATCGAAACGCTGTGCAAAAAGTTGCGAAAGCGCTCGTTCTTCAGGCGCTCTACGGAAATCATCAGGATCTTCAATTCGCCGGAGCGAGCGCGGGCCATTACGTCATTGGCCTGCTCACGGCTTTGTGTCGAATCAATGCTACCGGCCGAAATGCCATGGCGCTGCAAAAAGTCCAGTTGGTCCTGCATCAACGCCAACAACGGCGACACTACCAGTGTCAGGTGCGGCAGCAACACGGCTGAGAGCTGATAACAGAGGGATTTGCCGGAGCCGGTGGGAAAGATCGCCGCCGCCGAGCGGCCGGCCAGCACGGCGCTGACAGCCGCCTCCTGGCCTTGGCGAAACTGTGGATAACCAAAGACCTGCTGGAGGGTGTCGTGCATAAGCTGTCACTCCATTGACCGCTGAACAGGCCTAAAACATAGCCCGGGATTTTCAGCGAATCGAGAAAGGTCGCGTGGAAAAGAAAGACAGGATGATACACAGGCGGCGAGGGTGAAGCCGGTAGCAAACGGCAATCTATAAAACACCCCAAAACAAAAGTGGGAGCGGGCCTGCCCGCGATGGTGGTGCCCCAGTCGATACTGCTGTTGACTGTTACACCGCTATCGCGGGCAAGCCCGCTCCCACATTTTCAGATCTTTGCTACAGCTCAATCAGCGGTTTTGCACACGCTCAATGGCTTTGTCATACACCGGGTTGGCCTTCTGTTCCTTGGCCAACTGATAGTGGCGCAGCGCATCGGCAAACTGCCCGGCCGCTTCGTAGATCCGCGCAATGTTGTAGTAGGAACCGGCGCGCACGGTGGCCGCTGTCGGGCCACTGGCCAGGGCGATCGCCTTGCGGTTGGCCCAGATCGACTCGGCGGTGTTACCGGCTTTCTGATAGGCCAGGCCGAGGTTGCCGTAGGCTTTACCGAAGGAATTGTCCAGTTCGATAGCCTGACGGAAGTAGTCGATTGCCTGGTCCAGGTTACCGGCCTGGTAGGCCGCTTCGCCTTTGAGGTTCAGCTTCTTCGCATCGCCCTGTACCGCAGAACTGACCACCACCGCATCCACGGCAACGCTGTCGTTGAGCAGGGGTTTGACTTCGTTGAGCACATCCTTGGCTTCGACCAGCACGCCGGTGAAGGTATTGATGTCCTGGAAGTCGCCGCTGCCGGTCATGCGGAACACGGTCCACAGGTTACCGGTACGGTTGGTCGGCACGTAGTAGGTGCGGACCAGGGACTGGCCCATGTACACAAACACCTTGGCCTGGCTCTCGGACAGTGCAGTGGAGCCTGTATTGGTGCGGTTGGAGAAGTCATGCACGGCGTAGACGTAGCTTTCGCCGTAGTGTTTTTTCTGCAGGGTGATGGTTTCCGGGCCGTAGCTGTCGGTGTCATCCACATCCAGCTCGGCATCGGTGCCGGTCTTGCTGTTGAAGTAGATGTTGTTGCCGGGGAAGATCATGTGGGAGTCGAGGTCCGAAGGCGATTGCCCCCAGGTCAGCACTACACGCAGGCCGTCGAGGTTTTCCATCACCGGGCTGATGGCGTATGTCATGCCTTTGCACGGGCACTTCACCACCAGGTTGGAATAGCCGGGCTTCTTGATGATCAGCAGATTGTCGGCGCCATCGGCAACTTCGCTGGTGAGGGTGACCTGGCCCTGGGCGTTGGTGCGCCCCACCACGTTCTGTGCGCCGTTGCGTTGCAGCAAGACTTCAGCGTCGGCGATTTTCTGGTCCTTGACCACCGCACTGAGCACTTCAATTGGCAACTGCTCGGCCTGGACAGAAAACGCCACCGCACACAATGACATCGCCGAGGCGATACGAAGCAAACCCATGCTTAACTCCCTTTAAGTAGTGGGCGGAATTGCCCTACAAGATTTTGCGGTGAAACATACGCTGAATTCAGGGGTTTTGCCGGGATTTTATACAAAATGTGACGTGGTTTTTATCCCGCCTGCGCCAGGGTGCCCCACAGCCAAATTGCCAACATCAGAAGACTCTGTAGGAAATTGCTTGGTCGGGCACCATACGCTTCCCAAACTGCCTCAGGTGCCCACTCAACCCTCTACAGAATCGGCCGAGACTGACCGAAACTAGCGCCCTCGCAACCTTCTCGGCAAGAAATCCGTGAACCTTGAAAGGACTCAGTACATCGGCCATTACGGCATCACGTTCAGCGTGATTCGTTTCACTGTTTTCCCTGGCGATCGGCAGGGGCTATCCAGCCTGTATCTGCTAGAAGCAGGCATCTGCGCAAACCAGCTGCGCTATCAACTGATGGATCTCTACGAAAAAATGCTCGCACGTGATTTACCCTGCAAAATGGCCGTCGCGATTTGCAAGCCACTCACTCGGCGACAGGCCGACTTACTCAATGAGCGCGGGACTATTGTTGCAGGACTAATTAGTAGCGCCTTTTCCGCCCCCATAAGCCTGGTATCGCCTCTGGTTGGAGGCGCGGTGGGAGGCACTCTTGGCCTGATAATTAAGGGCGCTATTCGCAGTTACCACGCCGGCGATGTTGTTATCGGCCTAGACGCTCAGGTCAATGGCGGGATCGGCCCTCAGCGCTCATTGTCGGCCTTGGTTCGACAGTTTCAGGGCGGGTAATACGATGACCGAATACGCCCCCTGGATCACTCTCTCCATTCTCGTCGCCCTTACCGCTCTGCTCGACAAGAGAATCAAGTGCTCCATACTCAGAACATGGATTGGGTTCGCTCTCGTCGCTATCGGACCAACGCTTTTGTTCGGCGCAACCCGATGGATTAGAGAGTTACAATTAGACAGCCTTCCGATTCTGTCTTTTCTTATAGGCATCGGTTTGCTGCTCACTCGAAACAAATACCATCAGCAACACCTCCCCCCTCACCCACTCCTGCGTGCTCCCACCATGAACCTGGCCCCCCACTTCCCCGAAGACCCTGTCATGCAGCAGCTCCTGCAATTGCTGCACGAAGAAATCGGCCTGCCCAAGCACAAGACCCTCCGCCTTAAAACCTCGCTTAACTTCGACCTCGGCTGCGACGGCGCCGAAGCCAGGCAATTTATGGAGGCGCTGGAGCAGACATTCGATCTCGACCTGGGTGACTATGATGCTTATCGTTACTTCAACCCGCCGGTCTTCGATGTATTCCTCAAACACCGCGCCAAGGGCCGGGGCGAGAAAATGCCGCTCACCATCGGCATGCTCTACCTGGCGATCAAGACTCATAGCTGGGATACACAGACGCTGGAAAATCTGAGCTAAAGAACACTGAGTGGTTAATGTGGGCCTTTTTGCCGCCCTGCTCTACGATCATCGAGATTTCCACGCGCACAAAAAAGCCGCCCACTAGGGGCGGCTTTTTAACAGCTAGCGAATCTTACAACTTCGGACCCGCTGCCTTGATCGCGTCGCTCACTTCAAATTTCTTGAAGTTCTCGACGAACAGGCCGGCCAGGGCCTTCGCTGCTTCGTCGTAGGCAGCCTTGTCAGCCCAGGTGTTGCGTGGGTTCAACAGGCCGGTCTCAACGCCCGGTACGGCCAATGGCACGTCGAGGTTGATGGTGTCTAGGTGCTCGGTTTGCGCACCGATCAACGCGCCGCTCTGGATCGCTGCGATCACCGCACGGGTGGTCGGGATGTTGAAGCGTTTGCCGACGCCGTAGCCACCGCCGGTCCAACCGGTGTTGACCAGGTAGACCTTGGAGCCGAAGCCACGGATGCGCTTGATCAGCAGCTCTGCGTATTCGCCAGCCGGACGCGGGAAGAACGGTGCGCCGAAGCAGGTGGAGAAGGTCGACTTGATGCCGCTGCCCGAACCCATTTCAGTCGAGCCCACCAGTGCGGTGTAGCCGGACAGGAAGTGGTAGGCCGCTTGTTCTTCATTGAGGATCGACACCGGTGGCAGTACGCCAGTCAGGTCGCAGGTCAGGAAGATCACCGCGTTTGGCTCGCCGCCCAGGTTCTTCTCGGAACGCTTGGCAACGTGCTCCAGCGGGTACGCCGCGCGGCTGTTCTGGGTCAGGCTGACGTTGGTGTAGTCGGCGTGCTTGGCATCGTCGATCACCACGTTTTCCAGGACGGCGCCGTGCTTGATGGCTTTCCAGATGACCGGCTCGTTCTTCTCCGACAGGTCGATGCACTTGGCATAGCAACCGCCTTCGATGTTGAACACCACGCCTTCGCCCCAACCGTGTTCGTCGTCACCGATCAGGTAGCGGCTTTCGTCGGCGGACAGGGTGGTCTTGCCAGTGCCGGAAAGGCCGAAGAACAAGGTCACGTCGCCTTCTTCACCGATGTTGGCAGCGCAGTGCATTGGCAGCACGTCAGCGGCCGGCAGCAGGAAGTTCTGCACCGAGAACATGGCTTTTTTCATCTCGCCGGCGTAACGCATGCCAGCAATCAGGACTTTTTTCTGGGCGAAGTTGAGGATCACGCAACCATCGGAATTGGTGCCGTCACGCTCAGGCACACATTCAAAGTTGGCAACGTTGAGCACTTGCCACTCTTCACGCCCGGCCGGGTTGTACTGGGCCGGGTTGATGAACAGGCAACGACCGAACAGGTTCTGCCAGGCAGTCTGAGTGGTCATTTTCACGGCCAGGTAGTGTTCTTCGGCAGAACCTACATGCACGTGGGAAACGAAATGCTCTTGCGCGTTGTTGAAAGCCTCGACGCGAGCCCACAGGGCATCGAACTTGTCGGCCGGGAACTTGCGGTTGATCGGGCCCCAGGCAATAGCGGCCTGGGTGGATGGCTCTTCAACGATGAAACGGTCGACCGGCGAACGACCGGTACGGTGACCGGTTTCTACGACCAGCGCGCCAGTATCGGCAAGCACGCCTTCACCGCGCTGCAGGGCTTCTTTGACCAGATCGTCAACACTCAGATCGGTGTATACGGCGTTATTGGCTTGCGTCATGAGGTTCCCCGTCGGCCTATGGCCGAGTGCTCCAAACGTTTTGTAGTAGAAAGTTGCGCACTACTACCGCGAAAAAAGTGGGCCGGATTATGCCAGAAAAGCCCAAAAAAAGTAGGGCCCTCCCGTCAGAACACCTCTAATCCGGCGTTTGTCAGGTGATTTACCTGTGCTTAAACGTTTTAGTGGTGGGTACCAGAAGGGGTGTCAACGCCAGCGCCAGCGAACAATTGGGCGATATCGGCAGCGTCGAACAGGTAGCGCTGGTTACAGAACTGGCAGTCGATCTCGATTCTGCCACCGTGCTCCACCGCCAGGTTCTGCGCATCCTCAAGGCCCAGGCTCACCAGGGCATTGCCCGAGCGCTCGCGGGAGCAGCTGCAATGGAAACGCAGCGATTGCGCATCGAACAGGCGCACTTCCTCTTCATGGTACAGGCGGTGCAGGATGGTTTCGTTGTCCAGGCCCAGCAGCTCTTCAGCGGTCAGGGTACCGGCCAGGGCAGTGAGGCCGCGCCAGCTTTCCTCGCGCTCATCCTCGTCCTTGATACGGTCCGCCGGCAGCTGTTGCAACAGCAGGCCACGGGCGCGCTTGCCGTCCGCATTGAGCCAGAAGCGGGTGCCCACTTGCTGGGACATGACGAAATAGTTGGTGAAGCAGTCGGACAGGGTTTCCCCGTCCAGATCGACAATGCCCTGGTAACGCTGGCCAACGGTCGGGTCGATGGTCAACGCCAGCACGCCGTTGGGCATCAGGTCGGCCAGGGTCGCGTCCGCCGGGATCTGGTCTGCGTCATAACGTGCCAGGCCACGGATTTCCCGCTCACTGGAGCACTCGATCATCAGCATCGGCACCGGGCCTTCGGAGCGTGCCTGGAGGATCAGCAAGCCATCGAACTTCATGGTGCCCACCAGCAGCGATGCGGCGGCCATCAGTTCGCCAAGCAACTGCGCGACCGGCTCCGGATAGGGGTGCTTGGCAAGGACTTCGGCATAGCTGCGCTCCAGGGCAACCAGCTCGCCACGAGCGTCGTTGTCGTCAAAGAGGAAACGTTGGGTGAAGTCGGTATCCGGTAGATCAGTCATAGGTCTGGGTATCTGAATTGATGACAAAGTGATGACAATGTTTCTAAAATTATGCGCTTTAGCACCAATTTGGTGCGCTTTTCTTCTGATAGGTGAAGAGAGTTTAGAGCGAAGAGGAAACAGTTTATGAACAATCCGGGTTTGTTCCAAGCCAAGTGGAACCTCGGGCGATTGGCCATGTGCAATTTACTCGCTCTGGGGCTGCTGTGTTTTTGGCTATGGCCCGCAGGCCAGATGCTTTGCGTGATATTCGACGAATGGCTGTTTCATCTGCTCAACGACCCGCTGGCCAGTAACCCGACCTGGCTGCATATATGGGCGATCGCCAGCCTGCGGCCGTTTGATGCGGTGGTCGGGGTGATCCTGCTGATGCTGCTGATTCGCGGCGAATGGGTGTTCAAGGCGATTGAAGTGCGCCAGGCGTTTTTCGGTTTCCTCGCGATTCTGCTGTTACTGCTGTTTATCCGCATGCTGTTTTCCAAGCTCGCGGCGCAGATGGGCTGGCAGCACAATAGCCCGTCGATGGTGATCAGTGGAGCGATCCATATGAGCGACTATTTCCCGAACCTGGAAAAAACCTGGGAATTGAAAGACCGTTCCAGCCAGAGTTTCCCCGGTGATCATGCTTCAGTGTTGCTGATCTGGGGAATGTTCATGAGCGTGTTTGCCAAGCGGATCGGCCAGGTGGTGCTGATCTGGGGCCTGGCACTGCTGTTTATGATGCCGCGCCTGGTGGCAGGTGCACACTGGGGGCAGGACGACTACATCGGTGGCGTACTGCTGGCGCTGTTAGCGCTGGGTTGGGGTTATTACACACCGTTTGCGGCGAAGGTCTCGGCTTGGCTGCTACGCATAACCGAACCGCTATTCCGGCTGCTTCAACGGGTACCCGCGATCAATCGCCTGAGCGTGATCCGCAACGCCTGAGCCCAGGTGCAGGAGCCTGATCGGCTCCTGCACGTAACCCCTCAATCATCATTGCCGCTGCCGCGAAACTTGAACAGGTCGCGGCGCTGTTTCTTGCTCGGTTTGCCGTCGGTGCTCATACCCAAGGCTCCGGCCTTGCGCATGGCCGCCGCATTCTCGCGCTTGGCAATACTGGCGGGGGTCTCGGTGTACAGCGCCTGGGCTTCAGGCGCGCCTCGGCGGACGATGGAGAGTGCCTCCACCAACACGGTTTTCTCATCAAAGCCGATGCGAATCTGCAACTCGTCGCCAACACGCGGTTCCTTGCCCGGCTTGCAGCGCTCGCCTCGGCAGTGCACCTTGCCGCTCTCGATGGCGGCCTTGGCCAAGGCCCGGGTCTTGTAGAAACGTGCGGCCCACAGCCACTTGTCCAAACGGACTTTTTCGTCCTCTTCCTGCTTTTGAGCCACTTGAATTCCTCGCTCTGAAAAATGTCGCAACTTAACAGTCGAATCCCTTCGACGCACAAACGCCAAGGCTCACCTAAGATACGCCAGGTGTCAGGCAGTTTCCCTTCAGCCGTGGTTTTTTATGGTGTGAAGATATCTGTCGCCATTTGGTGAATATTCTGCGTGAATACCGCGAATTCGGCGCCAAGCGCTCGTCAACGGTCCTGGGTTGTCACAATCCGTGAGCTATTGGACGCTAGTGTCGTATGACGTAGAAACTTCCCTGATTGCCGGTTGTTCATATTGAAGACATTTGACCATTTGACCGTTGTCGGTCTGCGTGAATGGGTGGCGCTTCCCGATTTGGGTGTGGCGGGCCTGCGCGCAAAGATCGACACCGGCGCCAGTACCTCCAGCCTGCACGCCACCGAGATCGAGCCTTTTGAGCGTGACGGTGAAAAATGGCTGCGCTTTACGGCGCACCTGGGCAGCGTGGTGCAACTGCGTCACCGGCGCTGCGAAGCACCGCTGGTGGCCATGAAAACCATTAAAAGCTCCAACGGCCAGGCGCAGGTGCGCTATGTCATCAGCACCACCCTGGCCCTGGGTGATCGGGTATGGAGGGTGGAGTTCACCCTGGCTTGCCGCAAAACCATGCGTTACCGCCTGTTGCTAGGTTCCAAAGCCCTGATCGACGGCCAGTTAGTGGTCAACCCGGGGCTCAAGTACGTTCAAGACAAGCCGGTGTTCCCGGTCTCCACTATTGCTGCCACAGGTGTTGCATGAAGATCGCTGTGCTGTCGCGTAACCCGCGTCTGTATTCCACCCGCCGTCTGGTCGAGGCCGGCACCGAACGGGGCCATGAGATGGTGGTGATCGATACGTTGCGCGCCTATATGAACATTGCCAGTCATAAGCCGCAGATCCACTACCGGGGCAAACCACTGGAAGGCTTCGACGCGGTGATCCCGCGTATCGGGGCCTCGGTGACGTTCTACGGCTGCGCGGTCCTGCGCCAGTTTGAAATGATGGGGGTGTTTCCGCTCAACGAATCGGTGGCCATTGCCCGCTCCCGGGACAAGCTGCGCTCCCTGCAATTGCTGTCGCGCCGGGGCATCGGCTTGCCCGTGACTGGTTTTGCCCATTCCCCCGATGACATTCCCGACCTGATCGAGATGGTCAACGGTGCGCCATTGGTGATCAAGGTGCTGGAAGGCACCCAGGGCATTGGCGTGGTGCTGTGTGAAACCGCCACGGCGGCAGAGTCGGTGATCGAAGCGTTCATGGGCCTCAAGCAGAACATCATGGTCCAGGAATACATCAAGGAAGCCGGCGGGGCCGATATCCGTTGCTTCGTGGTGGGGGACAAGGTGATTGCCGCGATGAAGCGCCAGGCCAAGCCGGGGGAGTTTCGCTCCAACCTGCATCGGGGTGGCAGCGCCAGCCTGATCAAGATCACCCCGGAAGAACGCATGACCGCCCTGCGCGCAGCCAAGGTCATGGGCTTGAGTGTGGCGGGCGTGGATATCCTGCGCTCGAACCACGGGCCACTGGTGATGGAAGTCAACTCGTCACCAGGCCTGGAAGGAATTGAGACCACCACCAACAAGGATGTGGCGGGGATCATCATTCAGCATCTGGAGAAGAACAGCGGGCCGAATCTGACCCGGACCAAGGGCAAGGGCTGAAATACGCCCTTTAGGGCAGCACAAACCAGTGTGGCTGGCTTGCCTGCGATGACTGACTAACATTCAACATCACTGTTAGTTTTTTTCGCAGGCAAACCAGCTCCCACATTTGATTTTCGTCGTGGCTTAGACCGCATCCCTTGGCAACATCAGCCCCAACGGCAAGCGCACCCGCGCTTCCAGCCCGCCATCGGCACGGTTGCGCAGCTCAACATTGCCACCATGCATCGAGGCAATCCGCCGCACAATCGCCAGCCCCAGGCCGGTGCCTTTGCCACCACGGGCGCGGTCGCCACGGGTGAAGGGGTTGAAAATGCCCTCCAGCTCCGCAGGATCAATCCCGGCGCCACGGTCCATGACACTCAGCACCACATAAGGCGCGTTGGTGTCACCAGACACATAGGCGGCGACTTCCACCTCGGTGCCCGCATGATGCAAGGCGTTGCCGATCAGGTTGTTCAACAGGCGCTTCATCGAGACCCGGCGCAACGCAAAGGGCTGGATCGGCTCCAGGCGCATATGTACCTGCTCGCCATTCTGGTTATAGGGCGCCACGACCTCGCGGACCAGGTCGGTCAGGTCCACTTCTTCCACCACTTCATCGCGACCATCGCGGATAAACGCCAGGAACTGGTCGAGAATCGCGTCCATGTCTTCGATATCACGGACCATGTCATCGGTCAGGTCGGTGTGGTTACCCATCAGTTCCAGGGACAGGCGCAAGCGTGTCAGCGGCGTGCGCAGGTCGTGGGACACCCCGGCCAGCATCAGCTCACGCTCGCGACCGGCCTGTTCGACATCCTCGGCCATCTGGTTGAACGCGCTATAGACCTCGGTCATTTCGCTGGGCGTATCGCTGATCGGCAGGCGCACGCTGCGCCCCTGCCCCAGTTGCCTGGCGGCGAACACCAGGCGCTTGAGCGGCTGGTTGAGCTGGCGCACGAAAATCCAGGCCGACGCGGTGGAAAGCAGGCCGATAGCCAGGAACCAGCCGAGTACGTTCCAGATCTTCTGCCCCCGCAGCGGGTGCGGATACAGCGGAACCTTGATCCATGCATCGCCCAGGCTCGGCGCGCGCACCCAGAGGGCGGGTGATACATGCATGCGCAAGCGCACCTCGGTGTCTTCACCCAGTTCGGCCTGCATCTGGCGCTGGTAGATCTCGCTGTAAGGCCAATGCTGCTCGCCTTCCGGCACGCCAGCCCCATCCACGCGGGTCAACGTCGACGCCTTGGCGACTTTTTCGCGGTTCTCGGGATCCACAGCCCAGTAGCCACGCAATGTCAGCGCAACACCATGGCTGTACTGCCGGTCCACCAGCACGTCTTCGTTCATCAACAGATAAACGAGGGTCAGCGCCTTGGAAAACAGCACGACGATCAGCACCAGCCAAAGGGTGCGGGAGAAGAAACTTTGGGGGAACCACAGCGGGGTTTTCATAGAAGACAGCTAGACACCTGGCAAGAGCGAGCCACGCTCGCAGAATTGCAGACGCCGGGCATCCGGCCGACCCCTTGGGATCGAACTCCGGAATACCCGCATGTGCAAATCATCGATTACTTGGTTGCCGTGCCATCCGGCACAAACACGTAACCCACGCCCCACACTGTCTGGATATAACGCGGCTTGGACGGATCCGGCTCGATCATCCGGCGCAGACGGGAAATCTGCACATCGATGGAGCGCTCCAGGGCGTCCCATTCACGACCACGGGCCAGGTTCATCAGCTTGTCACGGGTCAGCGGTTGGCGAGCGTTCATCACCAGCGCCTTGAGCACCGCGAATTCGCCCGTGGTGAGCATGTGGACTTCTTCGCCACGCTTGAGCTCACGGGTAGCCAGCGACAGCTCGTAGTCACCAAAGGTCACGCTTTCATCTTCGCTGCCTGGCGCGCCCGGTACGGGAGCCGCCTGGCGACGCAATACGGCCTTGACCCGCGCCATCAGCTCGTCGGGGTTGAATGGCTTGGCCAGGTAGTCGTCGGCGCCCAGTTCCAGACCCTTGATACGGCTCAGCTCATCGCCCTTGGCGGTCAGCATGATGATCGGGATCTGGTTGTTGGTGCTGCGCAGGCGCTTGCAGGCGGTCAGGCCGTCTTCGCCGGGCAACATCAGGTCGAGCACGACCAGGTTGAAGACTTCGCGCCCGAGCAGGCGGTCCATCTGCTCGGTGTTCGGCACCGCGCGGGCACGGTAGCCCTTGGAGGTGAAGAACCGCTCCAGCAGGCTGCTCAGCCCCGGATCGTCATCAACGATGAGAATTTTTTCGCCTTCAGCAGTTTGTGCAGTGCTGCTCATTGGATGCTCCTCTTATCTGGCGCGCATTATGGCTTAGCTGCCGTTATACGCACGGTACGCATTGTTAGCAGATTTTTCTCCAACCACCAGTGCGCCGGCGCCTGGCGCAATCCCCCCAAGAACGGATCGCTGGTTATAATGCCGCGCCTCAGTGCCGGGCAATACCGTGGCCGGCCTGGTGTTTTTTCATCTGCTTGTCGTGACTTTTTCGATTTCGAGGGTCAATAGGCTGCCTCTTGACCCAGGCAGCGGCGCCAGTCGGGCCGCTCAACCAGCCGCGCAGAGCCTTGTTTTCCGGGCCTGCGCACTGCTTTCAAGAATTTCAGGTGGTTTTATGGACAGCATCAACAGCCGCATCGCCGAGGAACTCGGTGTACGCCCACAACAGGTCGAAGCGGCCGTCGCTCTACTGGATGAAGGCTCCACCGTGCCCTTCATCGCCCGTTACCGTAAAGAAGTGACCGGCAGCCTCGATGATATCCAGCTGCGGCATCTGGAAGAGCGCCTGCGCTACCTGCGAGAACTCGACGAACGGCGTGTCAGCATTCTCGCCAGCATCCAGGAGCAGGGCAAGCTGACCCCGCAACTCGAACGCGATATCAAGCTCGCCGACACCAAGACCCGCCTCGAAGACTTGTACCTGCCGTACAAGCAGAAGCGCCGCACCAAGGGCCAGATCGCCCTGGAAGCCGGCCTCGGCGAGCTGGCCGACGGTCTGTTCAACGACCCGTCCCTGACCCCGGAAACCGAAGCCGCGCGCTTTGTCGATAGCGAAAAAGGCGTGGCCGACGTCAAGGCCGCCCTCGAAGGCGCCAAGTACATCCTCATGGAGCGTTTCGCCGAAGACGCCAACCTGCTGGAAAAATTGCGTAACTACCTGAAACAGGAAGCCACCCTCAGCGCCCGCGTGATCGCCGGCAAAGAGGAAGAAGGCGCCAAGTTCCGCGATTACTTCGAGCACGACGAACCACTGAAAAGCATGCCGTCCCACCGCGCCCTCGCCATTTTCCGCGGCCGCAACGAAGGCATTCTCAGCTCCGCGCTGAAGGTCGGCGACGAACTGCCGGGCACCATGCACCCGTGCGAAGGCATGATCGGCCAACAATTCGGCATCCAGAATCAGAATCGTCCTGCGGATAAATGGCTCAGTGAAGTCGTGCGCTGGACCTGGAAGGTCAAGCTCTACACCCACCTGGAAACCGACCTGCTGGGCGAGCTGCGCGACGGCGCCGAGACCGAGGCGATCAACGTATTCGCCCACAACCTGCACGACCTGCTGCTGGCCGCTCCGGCCGGCCCGCGCGCAACCCTGGGCCTGGACCCGGGCCTGCGCACCGGTTGCAAGGTCGCCGTGGTCGACGCCACCGGCAAGCTGCTGGACCACGCCACCGTGTACCCGCACGTGCCGCACAACAAGTGGGACCAGACCATCGCCATCCTCGCCGCCCTGTGCGCCAAGCATGCGGTAGACCTGATTGCCATCGGCAACGGCACCGCCAGCCGCGAAACCGACAAGCTGGCCCTGGAGCTGATCAAAAAATACCCAGGCATGAAAATGACCAAGGTCATGGTCTCCGAGGCGGGCGCTTCGGTGTACTCGGCGTCGGAACTGGCCTCCAAGGAGTTCCCGGACCTCGACGTGTCGATCCGTGGCGCGGTGTCCATCGCACGCCGCCTGCAGGATCCACTGGCCGAACTGGTGAAGATCGACCCTAAATCCATTGGCGTCGGCCAGTACCAGCACGACGTGTCGCAGCTGAAACTGGCGCGCGGCCTGGATGCAGTGGTGGAAGACTGTGTGAACAAGGTCGGCGTCGACGTCAACACTGCCTCGGTCGCCCTGCTGGCGCGGATTTCCGGCCTCAACTCCACCCTGGCGCAGAATATCGTCACCCATCGCGATGAAAACGGCGCGTTCAAGACCCGAGCGGCGCTGAAAAAAGTCGCACGCCTTGGCGAAAAAACCTTCGAACAGGCCGCCGGCTTCCTGCGCGTGATGAACGGTGACAACCCGCTCGACGCCTCGGCAGTCCACCCGGAAGCCTATCCGCTGGTACAGCGCATCGCCGCTGAAACCGACCGCGATATCCGCTCGCTGATCGGCGACGCCGCGTTCCTCAAGCGCCTGGATCCGAAGAAGTACACCGACGAGACCTTCGGTGTGCCGACCATCACCGACATCCTGCAAGAACTGGAAAAACCGGGTCGCGACCCGCGTCCGGAGTTCAAGACCGCCGAGTTCCAGGAAGGCGTCGAAGACCTCAAGGACTTGCAACTGGGGATGATCCTCGAAGGCGTGGTGACCAACGTGACCAACTTCGGCGCATTTGTGGATATCGGTGTGCATCAGGACGGTTTGGTGCATATCTCCGCGCTTTCAGAGAAGTTCATCAAGGATCCGCGTGAAGCGGTGAAGGCCGGGGATGTGGTCAAGGTCAAGGTCATGGAAGTGGATATCCCGCGCAAACGCGTGGGCCTGTCGATGCGCATGAGCGATACCCCCGGCGAGAAAATCGACGGTGCCCGTGGCGCACGCCCGGGTTCAGCACCGCGCCAGTCGCAAAACCGTTCGGAAAACACTGCACCGCGTAAGGAAGCCACCACCGCAGCCCCGGCCAATAACGCCATGGCTTCGCTGTTCGCCAACGCCAAGCAGTTGAAAAAGCGCTGATGGAGCTGCCAGCCGGCTTGACCCACAGCGCCTTCAGCGAGCTGCTCGGCTGCCGTCTGCAACGCCTGGACCAAGGCGTTGCCGAGGTTGCCCTGAGCCTGGAGCCACAATTGCGCAACCGCGCGGGCAAGCTCCATGGCGGGGCGATTTTCAGCCTGGTGGACATTGCCATGGGGCTGGCCTGTTCCAGCTCCCACGGTTTTGACCAGCAGAGCGCGACCATCGAGTGCAAAATCAACTACATCCGTGCCGTGTCCGACGGTGACGTGCTGTGCACCGCCCGGGTCATCCACCCCGGCCGGCGCACGCTGGTGGTCGAGGCCGAGGTGTATCAGGACGAAAGACTCGTCGCAAAAGCACAAGGCACCTTCGCTGTCCTATAGCTCCCTGTCATCAATTTGGGTTAATTTCGGCGCTGCGAAAACAGCGTCGGAATTTTCTTCCTGCGCGATAGCCAAATTCAGGGAATGAAGTCGGCACTTTCAGAGCAGGTTGTTCCGGCTCGAAAACCAGGCGATAACGCCAGTTTTAACTTCACCCTTGTAGACCGTCTTGCCCACCCCCATATTGGGGCGACTGACGCGTGAAGGAATCCAACTTGAGCGAACTTCTCAACCGCCGCCTGGCTCTGCTCGGCAAGCGCGAACACCTCTCTTTGCTTGAGCACTGCCTGCACGGCATCGAGCGAGAATGCCTGCGTGTCACCGGCGAAGGCCGCCTGGCTCAAACGCCGCATCCAGAGGCCCTGGGCGCCGCATTGACCCATGAGTCGATTACCACCGACTATTCCGAGTCGCTGCTGGAGTTCATCACGCCGGCACTGCCCAACCCGGCAGATACCCTGCGCAGCCTCGACAAAATTCATCGTTTTGCCTACAGCAAGCTCGGCAACGAGTACCTGTGGAGTCCATCGATGCCGTGCCCGTTGCCGGCCGAGGAAGATATTCCGATTGCCTACTACGGCACCTCCAATATCGGACAGCTCAAATACGTGTATCGCAAGGGCCTGGCCCTGCGCTACGGCAAGACCATGCAGTGCATTGCCGGTATCCACTACAACTTCTCCCTGCCGGAAGAGCTGTGGCCGTTGCTCAAGGAAGCCGAAGGCTTCGTGGGCACCGACCGTGACTACCAGTCCACGGCCTATATCGCGCTGATCCGTAACTTCCGCCGCTACAGCTGGCTGCTGATGTACCTGTTCGGTGCCTCGCCAGCCCTGGATGCGGGTTTCCTGCGCGGGCGTTCCCACCAGCTGGAACAGTTCGATGCCGACACCCTGTACCTGCCCTATGCCACCAGCCTGCGCATGAGCGATCTGGGTTACCAGAGCAACGCCCAGGCCGGCCTGACCCCTTGCTATAACGATCTGGCCAGCTACACCGACAGCCTGCGCGAAGCGGTGGCAACGCCCTACGCGCCCTACGTCGAAGTCGGCACCCACAAGGATGGTGAGTGGGTACAGCTCAACACCAACATCCTGCAGATCGAAAACGAGTACTACTCCAACATCCGCCCCAAACGCGTGACCTACACCGGCGAACGGCCGATCCAGGCGCTGATGGCCCGTGGCATCCAGTACATCGAAGTGCGCTGCCTGGACATCAACCCGTTCCTGCCGATGGGCATCGACCTGCCGGAGTCGCGCTTCCTCGACGCGTTCCTGCTGTACTGCGCGTTGGACGACAGCCCGCTGTTCGAAAACAACGAGTGCGGCAATGCCACGTCGAACTTCCTCAGTGTGGTCAAGGAAGGCCGGCGGCCGGGGCTGCAATTGCAGCGTCGCGGCCAGGCGGTGGAAATGAAGGAATGGGCCGCCGAACTGCTGGAGAAAATCGCCCCGCTGGCTGCCCTGCTGGACCAGAGCCAGGGCATCAGCGAACACAGCCTGGCACTGGATGCCCAGTTGGCGAAGATCCAGGATTCGTCCCTGACCCCGTCGGCCCAAGTGTTGGCCGCTATGCAGGAGCGCAAGGAAAGCTTTGCGCAGTTCTCCCTGCGTCAGAGCGAAGTGCATGCCGAGTACTTCCGTAGCGAGCCGTTGCCGGCAGACGAGCAGGCGCGTTTTGAAGAGCTGGCGCGTACATCGCTGGCGCAACAGGCGGAGCTGGAGCAGAACGAAGTGGGCGATTTCGACGTGTTTGTCGGGGCGTACCAGGCGAGCATCCTGGCGATCAGTAACTGACGCCATCCGATGCCCCCAGTGGGAGCTGGCTTACCTGCGATGAGGCCGTCACATCCAAATAAGATGTCGGCTGTTACACCGCTATCGCAGGCAAGCCAGCTCCCCCATTAATTTCATGGCCCTGAAGCTCTGTTTGCACTTTTCTCCTCATAAGCTAATTCGAAAAGGTTATTTATTTTCGGATTCTTAGATCATTTAGTCTCCTCACACGCCAACGTCTGGCCGCCTGATGAGGAGCTTCTCCATGCTACGACCTTCCCCTTTACGCCTCCTGGCGGCCCTGTCCCTGGCCGGCGCCAGCCTGTTTGCCCAGGCGGCCGACGTGACCATCGCCTACCAGACCACCGTTGACCCGGCCAAAGTCGCCCAGGCCGACGGCGCTTATGAAAAAGCCACGAACGCCACTATCGACTGGCGCAAATTCGACAATGGCGCCGATATCATCGCCGCCATCGCGTCCGGCGATGTGCAGATCGGCTACCTCGGCTCCAGCCCGCTGACCGCAGCCATCACCCGCAAAGTGCCGGTGCAGACCTTCCTCGTCGCCACCCAGATCGGTGGCGCCGAAGCCCTGGTGGCGCGCAACGGTTCCGGGATCAACAGCCCGCAGGACCTGATCGGCAAGAAAATCGCCGTGCCGTTTGTTTCCACCGGCCACTACAGCCTGTTGGCCGCGCTCAAGCACTGGAACATCGACCCGTCGAAAGTCACCGTACTCAACCTCGCCCCGCCGGCCATCATCGCCGCCTGGAAGCGTGGCGATATCGACGCCACTTATGTCTGGGATCCGGCCCTGGGCGTGGCCAAGGAAAACGGCAAGGTGCTGATCACCTCGGGCGAACTGGCCAAGTTCGGCGCGCCGACCTTCGATGCCTGGATCGTGCGTAAGGACTTTGCCGAGAAGCACCCGGAAATTGTCAGCGCCTTTGCCAAAGTCACCCTTGATGCCTACGCCCAATACCGTAAAGACCCACAAGCCTGGCTGGCCGATAAGGGCAACGTCGACAAACTGGTGAAGCTCTCCGGCGCCAAGGCCAGTGATATCCCGCTGCTGCTGCAAGGTAACGTCTACCCACTGGCCGCCGACCAAGTGACGCTACTTGGCGCCCCGACCACCAAGGCCGTGACCGATACCGCCGCGTTCCTCAAGGAACAAGGCAAGGTCGAGGCCGTGCTGCCGGACTACGCCCCTTACGTCAGCGCCAAGTTCATCACTAACTGATCAGGAGTTCATCGCGATGGCCTTGCTACAGCTGGAGCGCATCAGCGCACAGTACCCAGGCGCAACCACGCCCGTGCTGGCGGATATTTCCCTGACCCTCGGCCCCCAGCAATTGCTGGTGGCCCTCGGCCCTTCCGGCAGTGGCAAGACTTCGCTGTTGAACCTGATTGCCGGCTTCGTCGAACCCAGCGCCGGACGCATCACCCTCGATGGCGTGCCCGTGCAAGGCCCGAGTGCCGAGCGTGGCGTGGTGTTCCAGGACGACGCCCTGCTGCCCTGGCAAGACGTGCTGGCCAATGTCGGCTTCGGCCTGGAGCTGGCCGGTGTGCCCAAGGCCCAGCGGCAGGTCCGCGCCCGGGAAATGCTTGCCCTGGTGGACCTGGCCGGCTTTGACAGCCGGCGCATCTGGCAGCTGTCTGGCGGGCAGAAACAACGCGTCGGCCTGGCCCGCGCCCTGGCTGCCGACCCACGGGTGCTGCTGATGGACGAACCTTTCGGCGCCCTCGATGCCTTCACCCGTGAACAGATGCAGGAGCTGCTGCTACAAGTCTGGCGGCGCACGGCCAAGCCGGTATTCCTGATCACCCATGACATCGAAGAAGCGGTGTTCCTCGCCACCGACCTGATTCTGCTGGCGCCCAACCCCGGGCAAATCGTCGAGCGCCTGAGCCTGGACTTTGGCCAGCGTTACGCGGCCGGCGAGTCGGCCCGTGCGATCAAGTCCGACCCACGGTTTATCGAAACCCGCGAACACGTGCTGAGCAAAGTGTTCTCGCAACGGCAGGAGTCCGCATGAGCAGTTATGAAATCCCGGCCACCGCCGTCAGCCCAGCCACCCCCGCGCTGCGCCGCAACCTGAGCACACGCTGGATCAGTGGGCTGACCCTGGGTGCGCTGCTGGCGCTGTGGTGGACCGTGACCGCCAGCGGGCTGATCGAGCCGCTGTTCCTGCCGCCTCCGTCTGCCGTGCTGCAAAAAGGCTGGCTGCTGGCGACCAGCGGCTATATGGACTCCACCCTCTGGCAGCACCTGGGTGCCAGCCTTGGCCGTATCGGCCTGGGCCTGGGCTTTGCAGTGCTGACCGCCGTGCCGATCGGCATTGCCATCGGCGCCAACCGCATCGCCCGCGGCATTCTCGACCCGCTGATCGAGTTCTACAGGCCGATCCCGCCGCTGGCCTACCTGCCCTTGATCGTGATCTGGTGCGGCATCGGTGAGCTGTCCAAGGTGTTGCTGATCTACCTGGCGATCTTCGCCCCGATTGCCATCGCCACCGCCACCGGCGTGCGCACGGTCGACCCGGCCAAATTGCGCGCAGCGCAGTCCCTGGGCGCCACACGGGCGCAGTTGATCCGTCATGTGATCTTGCCCAGCGCCCTGCCCGATATCCTTACCGGCGTGCGCATCGGCCTGGGTGTCGGTTGGTCGACCCTGGTGGCCGCCGAGTTGATCGCCGCCACCAGCGGCCTGGGGTTCATGGTGCAGTCAGCCGCGCAATTTTTGGTCACCGACGTGGTGGTACTGGGCATCCTGGTGATCGCGCTGATCGCCTTTGCCATGGAAATGGGCCTGCGCGCCCTGCAGCGTAAATGGGTGCCTTGGCATGGCCAGGCCCACTAGGAAGAGAACAACATGAGCCACCTGACCGTTACCCCCTTAAGCACCGCCCTGGGCGCCCAGATCAGTGGCGTCGATATCACCCAGGCGCTGAACCTCGAACAGCGCGACGCCATCGAGCGCGCGCTGCTCCAGCATTCGGTGCTGTTCTTTCGCGACCAGCCGATCACCCCGCAGCAGCAAGCGCGCTTCGCGGCGAATTTCGGTGACCTGCATATTCACCCGATCTACCCCAACGTGCCCGAGCAGCCTGAAGTGCTGGTGCTCGACACCGCCGTCACCGACGTGCGCGACAATGCCATCTGGCACACCGACGTGACCTTCCTGCCCACCCCGGCCCTGGGCGCGGTGCTCAGCGCCAAGCTGCTGCCGGCCTTTGGCGGTGACACGTTGTGGGCCAGCGGTATTGCGGCCTACGAGGCACTGTCGGAACCGATGAAGATTTTTTTGACCGGCCTGACGGCAACCCATGACTTCACCCGCTCGTTCCCTCAGGAACGTTACGGCAACACCGCCCAAGACCTGGCCCGCTGGGAAGAGGCGCGCAAAAAGAACCCGCCCCTGTCCCACCCGGTGATCCGCACCCACCCGGTCAGCGGGCGTAAATCGCTGTTTGTCAGTGAGGGTTTCACCAGCAAGATCAACGAACTGGAGCCGGCCGAAAGCGAAGTCATCCTCAAGCTGTTGTTCGCCCACGCCACTCGCCCGGAATTCACCCTGCGCTGGCGCTGGCAAGCCAACGACGTGGCCTTCTGGGACAACCGCGTGACGCAGCACTACGCCGTGGACGACTATCGGCCACAGCGGCGTGTGATGCATCGGGCGACGATTCTGGGTGATGTGCCGTTCTGATCCGACACGCCCTGTAGGCGCCGGCAAGCCGGCGCCTACAAAGGTTGCATCAGCGGACCAGATGCAGGAACTGCAAGTGCCGTTCGTACTGGTCGAGGATGTCGTTGATGATCTGCTCCTTGGTGTAGCCCACCAGGTCGTAATCCTGGCTGCCTTCGCTCAAGTGCACTTCCGCGCGGTAGTAGCGACGGTTGTTGATTGCCTTGGAGCCCAGGCCACCGAGGGCAAAGGACGGCGTGAAGTAGCCGCGCATCTGCACCTGATAGACAAACGGGCGCTCTTCGCCGTGGCCGATTTCCAGGCTGACACTGTCGTTGGACGGGTCAGGCTGGGTGACGACATTCAGGCCCTTCTCGACAAACACTGCCGTCACTTCTTCAATCGCCGGGCGTACCGTGGTTTCGAGGAAGCGGTACACCTCATCGCGCGACGGGAAATGCACCGCCTGGCTCAGGCGCTGGCGCCAGCCGCCACGGCCCCTGCGGGAGGCCGCCGAGACGGGTGCCAGGGAATGCATCCGGGCGATCTGCTTCTGCGATTCGAGGTAGAACGCCTTGTGCAGCCCCCACATCATCAACAGCAGGATCAACGAGAACGGTAACGACGTCAGCACCACCGCCGACTTGAGCGAGTCAATGCTACCGGCGAACAGCAAGGCGCTGGTCACCAGCGCGGTCATGGCGCCCCAGAACACCCGCAGCCACTTCGGCCCGTCTTCATCGGCATTGCCGCCCTTGGACGACAGGGTCGACAGCACCACGGTGCCGGAGTCGGCCGAGGTGACAAAGAACACAAAACTGATAAACACCGTGACCGCGATGACAGTCTTGCTCCATGGATAGGTTTCCAGCAGCAGGTACAGGCTCATCGACGGGTTGTCGATGGCCGACTGCCCCAGCGCCGCCATGCCGTGGTTGAGCACCTGATCAATCGCACTGTTGCCGAAGATCGACATCCAGGCCAGGGTGAAACCCAGGGGGATCAGGAGCACGCCGAAGACAAATTCGCGGATGGTCCGGCCACGGGAAATGCGTGCGATAAACAGGCCCACGAACGGCGACCATGCGATCCACCAGGCCCAATAAAACACGGTCCAGCCGCCGAGCCAATCGCTGGGCTCGTTGTAGGCGTAGACGTCAAAACTCTTGGTCGGCAGTGCGCCAAGGTAGTCACCGATGTTCTGGATCAGGGTGTTGAGCAAATGCTGGGTGGGCCCGGCGAACAACACAAACAGCAGCAGCGCACAGGCCAGCAGCATGTTGATGTCGGACATGACCCGCACGCCCTTGTCGACACCGGCCACTGCGACCAGGATCGCCGCGCCCATCATCAGGGTGATCAGGCCGACCTGGATCCATTGGGTGTGGGCGATGCCGAACAGGTAGTCCAGGCCCGAGTTGAGGTGCAGCACCCCAAAACCCATGTCCGCTCCCAGGCCGAACACCGTGGCGATAATGCCGAAGCCATCCACCGCATAGCCGATGGGGCCATTGATGCGCTTGCCGATCAGCGGGTACAGCGCCGAACGCAAGGCCAGCGGCAGGTTATGCCGGTAGGCGAAGTACGCCAGGGCCATGCCGACGAACGCAAAGACGCCCCAGCCATGCAGGCCCCAATGCAGGAACAGCACCTGCATGGCCTGGCGCGCCGCGTCGGCGTTCAAGGCCTCGCCCTGGGGCGGTTGCACCAGGTGGGTCAAGGGTTCCGAGACGCAGAAGAAAAACAGCGTGATGCTGATCCCGGCGGCAAACAGCATGCCGGCCCAGGACAGGTAACTGAATTCGGGCTCGTCGTGGTCGGCACCGAGTTTGATCTTGCCGTAGCCAGACAACGCGGTGACCACCACGAAGACCAGATACAGGGTCATCGCCAGCATGTAGTACCAGCCGACCGTATTGGCCGCCCAGTTTTGCGCGGCCAGCAACCAGGCGCCGGCCTGCTCGGGGATCGCGATTACGGTGACACCAAACAGCAGGATGAAGCTGGCGGCGAAGTAAAACACCGGTGCATTCATACGCACCTGGCCGCTTGAAGGAACAGACGATGCACTCATGAACGGTGCACCTCGAGGGTATTGGATGTGGCTGTATAAAACGGACTCAGCAAAGGTAAGCCTCCTGTTGTGAGCGGGCAGCGAACCACCGGTTTAACTTGAACGAACGTTCAAGTTAAACATGGATAGGCGGTCTGGGACTAATCGCAGGGCTGAGTGGTAGGTAATTCCTACACTAGCTCAAGGAAGGGTATGACGTGTGGGAAAGGTAAAACGTTCAGCGATTGCTTGCCTAAATTGAAATGCCATCCCCTGTGGGAGCGGGCTTGCCCGCGATAACGGAGTGTCAGGTTAGAGGTATTTGACTGGCCTACCGTCATCGCGGGCAAGCCCGCTCCCCCATCAGGTCGTCGCTACTTCTGCGTCCCGTCATCATGCTGCAAGTTCGCCTGCGTGATATTCGCCCCCGCCGGCACGCTGCGGGTCAGCCACACGTTGCCGCCAATGGTCGAACCCTTGCCGATGGTGATTCGCCCCAGGATCGTCGCCCCGGCGTAGATCACCACATCGTCCTCGACAATCGGGTGGCGTGGATGGCCCTTCTGCAACTGCCCATCTTCATCCGCCGGGAAACGCTTGGCGCCCAGGGTCACCGCCTGATAGATACGCACCCGCTCGCCAATGATCGCCGTTTCGCCAATCACCACACCCGTGCCGTGGTCGATAAAGAAGCTCGGGCCGATCTGCGCGCCTGGGTGAATGTCGATGCCGGTGGCCGAATGCGCGATTTCCGCGCTGATCCGCGCGAGCAGAGGCAGCCCGGCGCGATACAAATGGTGGGCCAGGCGATGGTGGATTACCGCGAGGATGCCCGGATAGCACAGCAGCACCTCATCCACCGTGCGTGCAGCCGGATCCCCGTGATAGGCCGCCAGCACATCGGTGTCCAACAAGCTGCGCAGCGCCGGCAAAGCCAGGGCAAAGTCCTGGATCAAGCGGATGGCCAGGGCATCGACTTCCTTATCGGCATTGCCGCCCTGGCGCGCGGCATAGCGCAACTCCAGGCGGGCCTGGGCGAGCAAGGCGTTGAGCGCCACATCCAGGGTATGGCCGACGTAGAAGTCCTCACTTTCCTCACGCAGATCCACCGGGCCCAGGCGCATCGGGAACAGCGCACCGCACAGCGCTTCAAGAATTTGCGCCACGGCCTCGCGCGACGGTAACTCGCGACCGCCCTGTTCGCCGCTGACCCGCCCATTGCGGGTACGCCACTGATCCCGGGCGCCGCGCAACTGGCTGACGATGGTCTGTAACTGCCAATGACTGGAACGCTCACTCACGGTATTCCCTCCTGAGGTAATGGCCACACTTTACGGTATGCAACCGGGCGGCCCTTAAGAACCAATGGTGCGATGCTAATAACACTTTGGCATAAGCATCTGGCGGTTGCCCCGGCAAAAAGCCCTGCCTATAGTCCTCCCCATCTTCTATTACCCGTGCGTAACCATGATCAAACAACAGCTCGACCGTTTTAATCGTCTGAACCTGCTGGGCGGCGCCACCGCCCTAGAAAAACTCGAACGACTGTCGACCTGGCTGGGCCGTGATATCTACATCAAGCGCGATGACACCACGCCGCTGGCCATGGGCGGCAACAAGCTGCGCAAACTCGAATACCTCGCCGCCGATGCCCTGGCCCAAGGCGCCGACACGTTGATCACCGCCGGCGCGATCCAGTCCAACCATGTGCGCCAGACCGCAGCCCTCGCCGCCAAGCTGGGCCTGGGCTGTGTCGCCCTGCTGGAAAATCCCACGGGCACCGACGACCCCAACTACCTGGGCAACGGCAACCGCCTGTTGGTCGAGTTGTTCGACGCCAAGGTCGAATTGGTCGAAAACCTGGACAACGCCGACGAGCAACTCAACGCTCTGGCCGAACGCCTGCGCAGCAACGGCAAAAACCCCTACATAGTGCCCATTGGCGGCTCCAACGCCCTGGGCGCCCTGGGTTATGTGCGGGCAGGGCTGGAACTGGCCGGGCAGATCGAAGACAGCGGCCTGCAGTTCGCGGCAGTGGTCCTGGCCTCCGGCAGCGCCGGAACCCACAGCGGCCTGGCCCTGGCGTTGAGTGAAGTGCTGCCGGACTTGCCGGTGATTGGCGTCACCGTGTCGCGCACCGACGAAGCGCAACGGCCCAAGGTTCAAGGCCTGGCCGAGCGCACGGCGCAGTTGCTGGGGGTGGCGGTACCCGACGCCTTCAACGTGATTTTATGGGACGAATACTTCGCCCCGCGCTACGGCGAACCCAACGCCGGCACCCTGGCGGCAATCAAGCTGCTGGCAAGCCAGGAAGGCCTGTTGCTGGACCCGGTCTACACCGGCAAGGCCATGGCCGGGTTGCTCGACGGTATCGGTCGCCAGGCCTTCGCTGAAGGGCCGATTATCTTCCTGCACACCGGCGGCGCGCCGGCGTTGTTTGCCTATGACTCAGTGTTCTGATTGGACACATTGAATCTCTACTTCATATGCAAAAATGGAATATAAAGTTTAATTTATATTATTTTTAACGCTTTCAAACTCGCCCTATAGTCGCGCTCCCACACACCGCGTTTTTAGGGCAGGATACGACCACTGCGTCACCTGCTTCGCTCACCATAAAAAACACAGGGGCTTGTCATGACTATTTCTGTACTGCGTCGCACGTTGCTGGTTGGCACATTGGGCCTGGCGCTTGGCGCCGGCTTGCTGGGCCAGGCAGTTGCCGGCGAGCAACTGGGCAACATCAAGAAGGCCGGCGAGATCAAGATCGGCCTGGAAGGCACCTACCCACCGTTCAGTTTCGTCGATGAAAACGGCAAGCTCAGTGGCTTTGAAGCCGAGCTGTCCGAAGCCCTGGCCAAGGAACTGGGGGTCAAGGTCAAGCTGCAGGCTACCCCGTGGGACGGCATCCTCGCCGCCCTGGAATCCAAGCGCCTCGACGCAGTGGTCAACCAGGTGACGATCTCCGAAGAGCGCAAGAAAAAATACGATTTCTCCAAGCCCTACACCGTCTCCGGGATCCAGGCGCTGACCCTGGCGAAAAACGTCGACACCATCAAAACCGCCGACGACCTGGCCGGCAAGAAAGTCGGGGTGGGCCTTGGCACCAACTACGAACAATGGCTCAAGGACAACCAGCCCAAAGCCATCATCAAGACCTATAACGACGACCCCACCAAATTCCAGGACCTGCGCATTGGCCGTATCGACGCGATTCTGATCGACCGCCTGGCGGCCCTGGAATATGCGAAAAAAGCCAAGGACACCGCCGCTGCCGGTGAAGCCTTCTCCCGCCAGGAAGCCGGGATTGCCCTGCGCAAAGGCGAGCCTGAGCTGCTTGAGGCGGTCAACCAGGCCCTCGACAAACTGCGCGCCGACGGCACTTTGAAGAAGCTGTCCGAGAAATACTTCAACGCTGACGTCACCCAATAATGGAAGCAGGTTTCCAACTCGCGCTCGATTCCGCGCCCTTTCTGCTCAAGGGCGCGTACTACACGGTGATTCTCAGCCTCGGCGGGATGTTTTTCGGCTTGCTGCTGGGCTTCGGCCTGGCCTTGATGCGTCTGTCGCACTTCAAGCTCTTGAGCTGGACGGCCAGGGTCTACGTCTCGTTCTTTCGCGGCACGCCGTTGCTGGTGCAGCTGTTCTTGATCTACTACGGCTTGCCGCAGGTGGGCATCGAGCTGGATCCGATCCCGGCAGCGATGATCGGCTTCTCGCTGAACATGGCGGCCTATGCCTGTGAAATCCTGCGCGCCGCCATTGCCTCCATCGAGCGTGGCCAGTGGGAAGCTGCCGCCAGTATCGGCATGACCCGCGCACAGACCTTGCGCCGGGCCATCCTGCCGCAGGCGATGCGCACGGCCCTGCCGCCCCTGGGCAACAGCTTTATTTCGCTGGTAAAAGACACGGCGCTGGCCGCCACCATCCAGGTGCCCGAGCTGTTCCGCCAGGCCCAACTGGTATCGGCACGCACCTTTGAAATTTTCACCATGTACCTGTCCGCGGCCCTGATCTACTGGGTTCTGGCCAGCATCCTGGCGCATTTTCAGAATCGCCTGGAAGACCGGGTCAACCGGCATGACCTGGAGTCTTGAAGCATGATCGTGGTTGAAAAACTGACCAAACAATTCAAGGGTCAGGTGGTGCTCAACGGGATCGACCTGGAGGTCCAGGAAGGCGAAGTTGTCGCCATCATTGGCCCCAGCGGCTCGGGCAAGACCACCTTCCTGCGCTGCCTGAATTTCCTCGAAGAACCCACCAGTGGCCGGATCAAGGTCGGCGACATCGAGATCGACGGCAGCCGCCCGCTCAACCAGCAACAGGGCCTGGTGCGGCGCCTGCGCCAGCATGTGGGTTTTGTGTTCCAGGGCTTTAACTTGTTCCCCCATCGCACCGCCCTGGAGAACGTCATCGAAGGCCCGCTGGTGGTCAAGAAGATGCCACGCGAAGCCGCTGACCGCCTCGGTCGCGCACTGCTGGCCAAGGTTGGCCTGGCGGGCAAGGAAGACGCCTACCCCCGGCGCCTGTCCGGTGGCCAGCAACAACGGGTGGCCATTGCCCGAGCCTTGGCGATGGAGCCGGAAGTGATCCTGTTCGATGAACCGACCTCGGCCCTCGACCCGGAGTTGGTAGGCGAAGTCCTGGCGACCATCCGCAGCCTCGCCGAAGAGAAACGCACCATGGTCATCGTCACCCACGAAATGAGCTTTGCCCGTGACGTGGCCAACCGGGTGATCTTCTTCGACAAGGGTGTGATCGTCGAGCAAGGCGAAGCCAAGGCGCTGTTTGCCAACCCCAGGGAAGAACGCACCCGGCAGTTCCTCAGCAAATTCCTCACCCACTGACCCACCCCCTGTAGGAGCCGGCTTGCCGGCGCCTACAAGGTTTATGACTTTCGGAAAAATCCCCGTATTCATTCGGCAAAGTGCCTGTCAAAACCCCCTTTAATAACACCCTCCAGTAAGACCCTTCTGAATAATCCCAAACCCGCCGTTTAGCCTTTTGCCGCCATTGACGCCCCCTGGCCAACCCTCTTATCTAGGGCTCAAAGGATTGGATCCCATCCTGGCTTTTCAAAAAAATCGTTCCTTTCGAACCCCACGCCTGAGGTTCGGAACGATCGCTGCTGGCTGCATCAAGGAGATTATTTATGACGCACATTACCCCCCTGACCATGCTCGCCGCGCCGACAGTACCCCAAGCTCATAAACAAGGTATCAACGCGCAGGCCGCCACTCATTTGCAGGTCGATATCGCCCCCTACCCGAACATGGGCAAGGGCGACTTGATCGAGTTGTTCTGGAACAACTGCTTTGCCGCCTCCAAGCGTGTAGGCGCCGCCGATATCGGCTTGACCAGCCATCTGCGGGTGCCCGAAAGCTTTGTGCAAAACGGTGCTGCACGCATTCATTACCGGGTCATGCAAGTGGGGCGCGGCCCGGCGCGCTCCATGATTACCCGGGTGCAGGTCAAGACCGCTTGCCCGGGTGGGCCGCCTTCAGTGCTGTGTGCCGAAGAAAACCAGAACCTGGCCCCCGTCGCCCTGCCTGAAACCATCCGCCGCCATGGCGTCAACCCCAGCCAGATCCGGCGGGGCGTGCCGTTGACCATCGAGCCCTACCTGAACATGGCCGCTGGTGATGCAATCACTCTGCGCTGGGGCGATGCGCGCCTGGACCTGCCGCCGATCCAGGCCGCCGAGGTGGGGCACCCGGTGCAGGTCTGGGTGCCTTCGGCGCTGATCCTGGAGGCCGGGGACGATGCCCGCCAGGAGGTCACCTACTGCGTGATCGACCGCGTGGGCAACAACTCGCGCTGGGCACCCGGGCGCATCGTGAGCATCGCCCAGGCCAACGCCACAGGCGCAGCCGATGCTTTGTCGGTGTACCAGCCCCGACGTCCTGGCTCGCCGTGCGAACCGGGGTGACAGACCTTCTATGCATATTCCTAAAAGTTAGTTTATTTAAAAAATAAACACGCTTAGGGTATATGCACCGGACCACCGGACATTCCTGATTTTTAGCTTTTCCACGGATGTGAGGTAGGTATGGTCAACATTACCCCGGTGCACAACGCCAGGGCATTACGGGTCGCCACGCAGGGGCGCACCGATGTCTAACTTGGCGCAATCGCCCCTCCAGAGCGATCTGGATATCGCCCCGCTGCTGTTGCCCACCCAGGTGCTGCGCAACGACAGTGAAGCCCTCGCCGCTGCCCACGCGCTTGCCCAGGCCGCCCGCCTGCAAGCCGGGCTGCGCGACCGCCAGCGCAAACTGCCCTGGGCCGAAATCGAACAGTTCACCCGCAGTGGCCTGGGGAGCATTTCCATCCCCCGCGAATACGGCGGCCCGCAAGTGTCGTTTGTGACCCTGGCTGAAGTGTTCGCGATTATCAGCGCCGTCGACCCGGCCCTGGGGCAGATCCCGCAGAACCATTTTGGCATCTTGCACGTGCTGCAAGGCGCCGCCAGCGAATCACAGAAAAAACAGCTGTTCCAAAGCGTGCTCGACGGCTGGCGCATCGGCAATGGCGGGCCGGAACGCGGTACCAAAAACACCCTGGATGTGAAGGCCCGGATCAGCGCCGAGGGTGACGGTTTTGTCATCAACGGCCAGAAGTTCTACTCCACCGGCGCGCTGTTTGCCCATTGGGTCGCGGTCAAGGCCCTGGACGACGAAGGCCGCCAGGTCATGGCGTTTGTGCGCCGCGGCACCCCAGGATTGCGCATCGTCGATGACTGGTCGGGCTTTGGCCAGCGCACCACCGCCAGCGGCACCGTGTTGCTGAACAATGTGCCAGTGGACGCCGATCTGGTGGTACCGATCTGGCGCCTGGGGCAAACCCCGGGCATCCAGGGCGCGGTCTCGCAATTGATCCAGGCGGCCATCGACGCCGGCATCGCCCGTGGCGCCCTCGACGACACCATCAGTTTTGTCCGTGAACGCTCGCGGCCCTGGATCGACGCCAAGGTCGAACGGGCCAGCGACGACCTCTATGTGATCGCCGATATCGGCAAGCTGAAAATCGAACTGCACGCCGCCGAAGCCCTGCTGCGCAAGGCCGGCCAGGTGCTGGACCAGGTCAGCGCCGCGCCCATCACCGCACACTCCGCCGCCCGGGCCTCGATTGCCGTGGCACAAGCCAAGGTGCTGACCACCGAAGTCTCGCTGCTGGTCAGCGAGAAACTCTTCGAACTGGCCGGCAGCCGCGCCACCCTCGCCGAGTTCAACCTCGACCGCCACTGGCGCAATGCACGGGTGCACACCCTGCACGACCCGGTGCGCTGGAAGTATCACGCGGTGGGCGCCTGGCACCTCAACGGAACCTTGCCGGCCCGGCATTCCTGGATCTGACGACCAGACCTCTGGAGAAAAACATGACGCTTTCCCATTCCGTCGCGGTCATCACCAGCGATGAACAAGCCCTGATTGTCGCCAGCGACCTGGCCGAAGACTTTCGCCGCGACAGCGCCCTGCGCGACCGTGAACGCCGCCTGCCACTCGCCGAACTGGAAGCCTTTTCCCGCTCCGGCCTGTGGGGCATCAGCGTGCCCAAGGCATACGGCGGCGCTGGCGTGTCCAACGTCACCCTGGCCAAGGTCATTGCCCTGATCGCCCAGGCCGATGCCTCGTTGGGGCAGATCCCGCAGAACCATTTTTATGCCCTGGAAGTGCTGCGCATCAATGGCAGCCCGGCGCAGCAACAACGCCTGTATGCCGAGGTGCTGGCCGGCCAGCGCTTTGGCAATGCCCTGGCGGAACTGGGCACCAAGACCGCCCATGACCGGGTGACGAAACTTGTGCGCGACGGCGACAATTTTCGCATCAGCGGCCGCAAGTTCTACGCCACCGGCGCGATCTACGCCCAGCGCATTCCCACCTCGGTGGTGGATGAGCACGGCGTGCAGCAACTGGCCTTTGTGCCGCATGACAGCCAGGGCCTGACGGTGATCGACGACTGGAGCGGCTTCGGCCAGCGCACCACCGGCAGCGGTTCGGTGGTGTTCGACAATGTGTGGGTCGCAGCCGAAGACGTGATCCCGTTCCAGAGCGCCTTCGAGCGCCCGACCACCGTGGGCCCGCTGGCGCAGATCCTTCACGCGGCCATCGACACCGGCATCGCCCGCGCCGCCTTTGAAGATGCCCTGCATTTTGTGCGCACCAAGACCCGGCCGTGGATCGACTCGGGCAATGACACGGCCAGCGAAGACCCGCTGACCCTGAAAAGCTTCGGCCACCTGAGCATCCGCCTGCACGCCACCGAAGCCCTGCTGGAGCGCTCCGGCGAATTCCTCGACCGCGCCCAGGCCGACAGCAATGCGCAAACCGTCGCGGCGGCGTCGATTGCCGTGGCTGAAGTACGTGCCCTGAGCACCGAGATTTCCCTGGCCGCCGGCAGCACCCTGTTCGAACTCGCCGGCAGCCAGGCAACCCTCGCCGAACATGGCCTGGACCGCCACTGGCGCAACGCCCGGGTGCACACCCTGCACGACCCGGTGCGCTGGAAGTACCACGCCGTCGGCAATTACTACCTCAACGATGAAAACCCGCCGCTACGGGGGACTCTCTGATGTTGAAGAAAAAGATCCTGCTCAATGCCTTCAACATGAACTGCATCGGGCATATCAACCATGGCCTGTGGACGCATCCACGGGACACCTCGACCCAGTACAAGACCGTCGAATACTGGACCGAACTGGCGCAACTACTGGAGCGTGGGCTGTTCGACGGCTTGTTTATCGCCGACATCGTTGGCGTGTACGACGTCTATCAAGGCTCGGTCGAGGTGCCGCTCAAGGAGTCGATCCAACTGCCAGTCAACGACCCACTGCTACTGGTCTCGGCCATGGCCGCCGTAACGAAAAACCTCGGCTTCGGCCTGACCGCCAACCTGACTTACGAGCCGCCGTATCTGTTCGCCCGGCGCATGTCCACCCTCGATCACCTGAGCCGTGGCCGGGTGGGCTGGAACATCGTCACCGGCTACCTGGACAGCGCCGCCAAGGCCATGGGCCTCACCGAGCAGGTCGAGCATGACCGGCGCTACGACCAGGCCGACGAGTACCTGGAGGTGCTGTACAAGCTGTGGGAAGGCAGTTGGGAAGACGGCGCGGTACTCAACGACCCGCAACAACGGATCTATGCCCAACCGGGCAAGGTGCACAAGGTCGAACACCATGGCGAGTTCTATCAGGTGCAGGGCTATCACCTGTGCGAGCCCTCGCCGCAGCGCACGCCAGTGCTGTTCCAGGCCGGCAGTTCGGAGCGCGGCCTGGTGTTTGCCGGGCGCCATGCCGAGTGCGTGTTTATCAGCGGGCAGAACAAGGCTGCGACCAAGGTGCAAGTGGACAAGGTACGCGCCAGTGCGGTCGCAGCCGGGCGCAACCCAGACGACATCAAGGTGTTCATGGGGCTCAACGTGATTGTCGGCGCCACCGAGGCGCTGGCCTGGGCCAAGCATGCCGAGTACCTGAGCTACGCCAGCGCCGAGGCCGGCGTGGCACATTTCAGCGCCTCCACCGCCATCGACTTCTCGCAATACGAGCTGGACGAACCGATCCAGTACGTGAAGAGCAACGCGATCCAATCAGCCACTAAAGCCTTGCAGAACAACGACTGGACCCGGCGCAAGTTGTTGGAACAACACGCGTTGGGTGGGCGCTATATCACCCTGGTGGGTTCGCCTGCGCAGGTGGCTGATGAGCTGGAATCCTGGATCAGCGAGACCGGGCTGGATGGCTTCAACCTGACGCGCATTGTTACGCCGGAGAGCTATGTGGATTTTATCGAGCTGGTGATTCCCGAGTTGCAAAGGCGTGGGTCATACAAGACTGCTTATGAGACCGGAACCTTGCGAGAAAAGGTCTTCCACCGCGAAGCGCACTTACCCGAACAACACACCGGTTCCACCTACCGCCACTCCCACATTTAGACCTTTATTGCTCATACCAACACCTTATGACTGGAAATCGACCATGAAAACAACACTGCTCTCCCACCCAGTCAAAGCACTGGCCCTGGCCCTCGGCCTGTTCAGCTCGGCGGTGTTTGCCGCCGATGCGCCGCTGAAAGTCGGCACCACGGCGGCCTTCGCCATTCCCCTCGAAGCCGCCGTCGAAGAGGCCGGTAAGCAGGGCCTGAAAGTCGAGCTGGTGGAGTTCACCGACTGGATCGCGCCCAACGTCAGCCTCGCCGCCGGCGATATCGACGTGAATTACTTCCAGCACATTCCGTTCCTGGAAAACGCCAAGGCCGCCGCCGGTTTTGACCTGGTGCCGTTCAAGCCGGGGATCATCAACAACGTCGGTCTGTACTCGAAAAAATTCAAAAGCTTCGATGAGCTGCCCCAGGGCGCCAGCGTGGCCATCGCCAACGACCCGATCAACAGCGGGCGCGGCCTGCAGTTGCTGGCCAAGGCCGGCCTGATCACCCTCAAGCCGGGCGTGGGCTACAAGGCCACCGAAGACGACATCGTCGCCAACCCGAAAAAGCTCAAGATCCTGCAGGTCGAAGCGGTGCAGCTGGTGCGCGCCTATGACGACGCCGACCTGGTGCAGGGCTACCCGGCCTATATCCGCCTGTCCAAGACCTTCAATGCCGAGTCGGCGCTGCTGTTCGATGGCCTTGACCACCCGGAATACGTGATCCAGTTCGTGACCCAGCCCAAGGGCACAACCGACCCACGGGTGATCAAGTTCGTCGAGATCTACCAGCATTCGCCGGTGGTCCGCGCGGCCCTGGATAAATCCCTGGGCACGCTGTACCAAGTCGGCTGGGAAGGCTGAATATGAGCGCCGCCAATGCCCAACTGCGCGACCTGGGCACATTGCCCAGGGACGCGCAACAGACAGAGCTACACCCTGACTTGAACCACGCCCATGTGCGCTTTATCAACCTGGGCAAAACCTACGACGGCACGGTGCATGCGCTGCAAGGCATCGACCTGGCGATCCAGCGTGGCGAAGTGTTCGGCATCATCGGCCGCAGCGGCGCCGGCAAGTCGTCGCTGATCCGCACCATCAACCGCCTGGAACAACCCAGCAGCGGCCGAGTGCTGATCGACCAGGTGGATATCGGCGATTTCGACGAAGACCGTCTGGTGGCCCTGCGGCGACGCATCGGCATGATCTTCCAGCACTTCAACCTGATGTCGGCCAAGACCGTGTGGCAGAACGTCGAGCTGCCACTGAAAGTCGCCGGTGTGCCCAAGCCGCAACGCGAGCACAAGGTCCGCGAGCTGCTGGAGCTGGTGGGTTTGCAGGACAAGCACCAGGCGTACCCGGCGCAGTTGTCCGGCGGGCAGAAGCAACGGGTGGGCATCGCCCGCTCGCTGGTGCACGACCCGCAGATCCTGCTGTGTGACGAAGCCACCTCGGCCCTGGACCCGGAGACCACCCAGTCGATCCTCGGCCTGTTGCGCGAGATCAATCAGCGCCTGGGCCTGACCATCGTGCTGATCACCCACGAGATGGCGGTGATCCGCGAAATCTGCGACCGCGTGGTGGTGCTGGAACACGGGCGGATCGTCGAGCAAGGCCCGGTGTGGGAAGTGTTTGGCAACCCCAAGCATCAGGTCAGTAAAACCCTGCTCGCGCCCCTGCAACATGGCTTGCCCGAGGAACTGCAAAAGCGCCTGCGGGCCACGCCAGCGTCGGCGGATGCGGCCGTGGTGCTGCGCCTGCAATTTACCGGCGCCAGCGCGGATGAACCGGACCTCGCCGCACTGTTCAGCGCCCTGGGTGGGCGCGTGCGCCTGCTGCAAGGCGGGGTCGAGCGCATCCAGGGCCACGCCCTGGGGCAATTGCTGCTGGCAGTGACCGGCTCCGCCCTGGACGCCGACACATTACGCACCCGCGCCACGCGCTGGGCACAACAGGTGGAGGTGCTGGGCTATGTGGTTTGATCGTTTATTGCAGGGCGCCATCGACACCTTGTTGATGGTCGGCGTGTCGTCGTTGATCGCGCTGCTGGTGGGTATCCCGCTGGCGGTGTTCCTGGTCACCAGCGACAAGGGCGGCATCTACCAGGCCCCCGCGTTGAATAGGGTGCTGGGGGCGTTCGTCAATCTGTTCCGCTCCATCCCGTTCCTGATTCTGATGGTGGCGCTGATCCCCTTCACCCGGCTGATTGTGGGCACCACCTACGGTGTGTGGGCCGCCGTGGTACCACTGACCATCGCCGCCACGCCGTTCTTTGCGCGAATCGCCGAGGTCAGCCTGCGCGAAGTCGACCATGGCCTGATCGAAGCCGCCCAGGCCATGGGCTGCCGGCGCTGGCATATCGTCAGGCATGTGCTGTTGCCGGAAGCGCTGCCGGGGATTGTCGGCGGGTTCACCATTACTCTGGTGACCATGATCAACTCGTCGGCCATGGCCGGAGCGATTGGCGCCGGTGGCCTGGGGGATATTGCCTACCGCTACGGCTACCAGCGTTTCGACAGCCAGATCATGCTCACGGTGATTGTGTTGCTGGTCCTGCTGGTGGCCGCGATCCAACTGGGCGGCGATCGCCTGGCGCGCGGGCTGAACAAGCGCTGAGGTATAGTCGGCACCTCTCTTTGCCCTGGTGCCGACTGCCATGAAACTCGCCCCCGACGACCTCGACCAGATCACCTCTACCACCCTGGGTCACTACAACCAGGTGGCCGAAGATTTTCGCGAAGGTACCCGCGACCATGATGTGAGCCAGAACATCGACGCGTTGCTGCGGCATATCCAGGCGCAGGCGCCGTTTACCGTGCTGGACTTCGGCTGCGGGCCGGGGCGGGATTTGCAGACCTTCACCCGGCTTGGGCATATCGCCGTAGGCCTGGATGGCGCCGAGCGTTTCGCGCAGATGGCGCGCCAGGACAGCGGCTGTGAAGTACTGCACCAGGACTTCCTCAAACTGGATCTGCCGGCCGCGCGCTTCGACGGGATTTTTGCCAATGCGGTGCTGTTTCATATCCCCAAGCAGGAACTGCCGCGCATTCTCCAGCAACTGCAGGCTGCGCTGAAACCGGGTGGAGTGTTGTTCAGCTCCAACCCCAGGGGGGAAAACCAGGAGGGCTGGAACGGCCCGCGTTATGGCTCGTATCACGACCTTGCGGCCTGGCAGGCGCTGCTGACCACCGCAGGGTTTGTGGAGTTGGAGCACTACTATCGCCCGGCAGGACTGCCGCGCGAGCAGCAGCCTTGGTTGGCCAGTGTGTGGCGTAAGGTAGGGGGTGTCTGAGCGGACGCTATCGCAGCGATGCGGCGACCCGACAAGCCAGCTCCCACATTGGTTTGTGGTGTGTCCAGAATTCCCTGCCTGGTCGAGCTCCCCCTGTGGGAGCGGGCTTGCCCGCGATGGCCTCAAGGGCGCTGCTGAGCCACCTGATACACCACCGGACTTTCACCCACCACCCACGCCGTCACACTCTGCCCCGCATACCCGTCCCTCTCCTCCTGCGCAAAGTTGGCCACCAACCGCGTGCCATCGGCAAACGTGGTCTGCTGCACCAGCCGGTCGTTGCTCAGCCAGCGAAAATCCGTCATTGCCTGGGTCGCCAGACGCTCATGCAACGGCCGGAAGAACCCATCCTGACGCTGGATCATCGGCAAGCGCTGCTTCAAGGTAGCGGCGCTCAAGTGATAGAGCGGCGGCACGTTGTACAGCAGTTGGGCCAGCTCGTTTTCCGCCTGCACATTGCTCAGCTTCAGGCTGTCGAACAACCAGTGATGGCTGGTAATGACCGAGCCATGGAACACCGCCTGATACAGCGGCAGGCGCATCGCCGGGGCAAAGTACACGCTGCGCAGCGGCTCTTTGAGCGGCACGCGTTTGAAGAACACCGCCGGTTCCTCCGGTGGATACCAGGCCCCCACGTAGTACGGTGATTGCTTGTCCTGGGTCATCTCACGATCACCCCAGCCCATGACCGGGGTTTGCATGCCATGGGCGAACAACACGCCGCGAGCGGTGGTGGCGTTGCCATCTTCGGAACCCACCGGCAACTGGAGGTGGCTGGCGATCCAGCGGGCGGCATCGATGTTGCCTTGGGCGTTCTGCGCCTGGGTCATGCCCAGCACCAAGCGATAGCTGTCAAACAGCATGCCGGTGGCATAGGCGTCGAGGAACCAGGCATTGAACCCGGCCTTGGCCTGCACCGCCGTCACCCGCGCCTCCAGCAATGGGCGGACGCAGCGCGGGTCGGTGTAGTGCCCGGACTTCTGGAAGCCGGTCTTGAGCTGGCCGTTCTTCAACATGATCGCGCAGTCGCGATAGGCGCGGCTGCCCAGGTGCGCGGTGGTCCAGTCGGGGTTCTCGCTGGCTGCCAGGGCAGTTTCATAGGAGTCGTAAGGCGCCATCAAGTACCCGGCCGCGACCCCGTAACGCACCGCCTCCGGGTGCCAGAGCCCGCCCTCCCAGCCTTCGCCCAGGGTCAGCAGCAGGCGTGGCAGGCCACTCTCCTGCAGGGTCTTGATCGTCGTCGAGGATAACGTGCTGCCCCAGGTTTCGGGGTTGGCACGCAAGGCACCGGCAAACGCCAGCGCCAGTTGCTGGCGCAGTGCGCCGTAGCCTTGGGCAAGCGCGGGCATGTCGGGCTCGGTCGTGGCTTGCCAGCCCTGGCGCGCCTTTTTGTTGAGCGCCGCGTTGAGCCCTCTGAGCAACACAGCTTGCTGGTAGCGATCCAGAAACGGCTGGGGGGCTTGCACCACCTGTGCCGCCTCCGAATCCAGCAGGCCATTGAGTTGTGCGCCCAAGCCATCGGGTCCACGCAGCACGGTGCGTAACTGCTCCCAATCGCGCACATCGCCCAGGCCCAGCAGGTCATTGCCCCACAGGTAGACGTGGCTGGCACCCAATAGCTTTTCGCCGGCCGGCAGGCGTTGCAGTTTGTCGGCCAACGGCTCGTAGAGCCCCTGTTCCACCAGCCATTGGCGGTAGCGCTTGGCACCGGCCAGCAAATCGGCCTCGCCCAGATTCAGGCGCAGGGTCATGGGCGCGGTGGGGTCCAGGGCGGTGAATTCATGATGCAACGACAAGCCCAGGCCCGGGCCCTCGGCCTGCCACTGCAAACGGTTGTTGTAGGGGTTGGTCAGCAGCCAGTTGAGGGTGAAGCTTGCGTGATCGACGCCCCATAACGGCAGGCTCAGGTCCTGGGTGCTGTTGACATCCCCCTGCTCCAGCAAAAAGCGCTGCCAGAGGCTGTTGCCGGCGGGCACGTAATGCCCCTCGGCAAGCGGCCAGATCAGGCCCTTGCCCATGGCGCTGGCCGGCTGGCGGACGATCTCCAGCTCGCCGGCCTCGCGGGCGGTGATGGTCAGGATCAGGTCACGCTGGTCCAGGGTGGCGCTCAGCCGATAGGCACCGTTGTCCCATTGCCAGTTGGCGTGTTGAGTGGACTGCTGCAACTGGCTGACCTTATGGGTAGCCACGCCGCTGGAGGCCTGCACCGGCTCGCCGCCGGAAGGGGTCACGCGCACGGCCAGGTTCGCCGGGTCGAGCTCGATGCGCCATTGGGGGTTTTCCAGAACGGTGCCGGCAACGGCCAGTGGCGACAGCAGCAGCACGCAGATGCACAAGGCTCGGCGCAGGTTAAGGGTCATGACGTGGGCCTTCACAGGAGCGAAAGCCCGAGGGTAAAACAGTTCGTTGACCGGAACTAATCCAATACACATTTAGAGAGTTTTCCCACTGCCTGCCCCTGTGGCGAGGGGGCTTGCCCCCGTTGGGCTGCGCAGCGGCCCCTGTAAGATCCACCGGGTTGTATCAGACACACTGAGGTGGCCGGTTTTGGGGCTGCTTTGCAGCCCAACCGGGGGCAAGCTCCCTCGCCACAGTAGTGATGCCCAACAGCGTGTTTGCCTTATGGCGCGGCCTCAGGCTCGCGGATTTTGTACCAGGCCACATACAACGCCGGCAAAAACAGCAGCGTCAGCAGGGTGGCGATGATGATCCCGCCAATCATCGCGTAGGCCATCGGCCCCCAGAACACTTCCCGGGCGATGGGGATCATGCCCAGGCTGGCCGCCGCCGCCGTCAGCAGGATCGGCCGGCGCCGGTGCTCGGTGGCCTGCACCACCGCGTCCCATGGCGTGTAGCCTTCCTGTTCATAGGCGTCGATCTGGGTCACCAGGATCACCGAGTTGCGGATGATGATGCCGATCAGCGCGAGGATCCCCAGGATCGCCACAAAGCCCATGGGCGTACCCGTGGGAATCAGCGCCAGGACCACGCCAATCAGGCCCAGCGGGGCCACGCTGGCCACCAGGAACATCTTCTGCACGCTGTGCAACTGGATCATCAGGAAGGTCGCCATCAAGAACAGCATCAACGGCACCACGCTGGCAATCGGGCCCTGGGCCTTGCCGCTTTCCTCCACGGTACCGCCGGTAGCGACCGTGTAGCCCACCGGCAAACCGGCGCTGAATTTCTCGATTTCCGGCTTGAGCTGCTTGACCAGATCGGTCGGCTGCATCTCGTCGCGCACGGCGGCCTTGATGGTGATGGTCGGCTTGCGATCGCGACGCCACACCAGCGGCTGCTCCAACTCGTAACGCACGGTGGCAAAGGCCAGCAGCGGGATCGAGGTGCCGCTGGGCGTGACGATCTGCAGGTTCTGCAAGGTTTCCGGAGTGCCGCGCTCGGCGTCTTCGGCACGGCCGACCACGTTGATCAGGTAGATATCGTCATGCACCTGGGTCACCGCCGAGCCGCTGACCACGCTGTTCATCAACTGCGCCACGTCTTCGGACGACAGCCCGAGCTGGCGCGCCTTGTCCTGGGCAATATCGATCCGCAGCACTTTGCCCGGCTCGTTCCAGTCATAGATGATCTCGCCCAGGTGGCTGTTTTTATCCAGCAACGTCGCCAGCTCGATGGCGTGTTTACGCACCTGGTCGATGTCCTTGCCCGACACCCGATACTGGATCGGCCGCCCGACCGGCGGGCCCATTTCCAGGGGCTGGACAAAGCTGCCGACGCCCACGAAATCATCGCGCAAGCGCTGTTGCAGGCGCTCGATCAACGCGCCGCGCTCCTCCAGGCCCTTGCTGACGATCACCAGCTGCGCGTAGTACGGGTTCTCCAGTTGCTGGTCCAGGGGCAGGTAGAAACGGATCGCGCCCTGGCCGATGTAGGTGCTCCAGCGCGCGATATCCGGGTCGTCCTTGATGATCGCTTCCAGCCGGTCCACAGCCTTGCGCGTTTCATTGATCGAGGCGTTTTGCGGCAGGTTGAGGTCGACGAGGATCTCCGGGCGATCCGACGACGGGAAAAACTGGTTCTGCACAAACTGCATGGAAAACACCGACGCCGCAAACAGCAGCACCGTCAGGCCAATCGCCCACCAGCGATTGCGCATGGCCCACAGCATGCCGGCGTTGAACACCCGCCCGACCCGCCCCGGCTCGTCACTGTGGGGTTTGACCTTGGTGCTGAGGATATGCACGCCGATCACCGGCGCAAACAACACGGCCACCACCCACGACACCAGCATCGCCACGGCAATCACCGCAAACAGGGTAAAGGTGTACTCACCCGCCGAGCTGGCGTTAAGGCCAATCGGTACAAAGCCGGCCACGGTCACCAGGGTGCCAGTGAGCATCGGGAACGCGGTGGAGGTGTAGGCGAAGGTCGCCGCCTGCTCCAGGGTCTCGCCCTTTTCCAGGCGCGTGATCATCATTTCCACAGTGATCATCGCGTCATCCACCAGCAAACCGAGGGCGATGATCAACGCGCCCAGCGACACCCGCTGCATGGTGATGCCGCTGTACTCCATAAAGACAAATACCAGCGCCAGCACCAGCGGGATCGAGCACGCCACCACCAGCCCGGCGCGCAGGCCGAGGCTGATAAAGCTCACCACCAACACGATGATCACCGCTTCGAACAGCGCACTGGTGAAACCACCGACGGCCTCTTCCACGACCTCGGCCTGGTCCGACACCTTATGCACGCCGATGCCCACCGGCAGGTCGGCAGTCAGCTCATCCATACGCTGGTGGAGCGCCTTGCCGAATTCCTGGATATTGCCGCCCTTCTGCATGGCGATGGCCAGGCCGATGGCTTGCTGGCCATTGAAACGAAACATCGGCCGCGCCGGATCCACATAGCCACGGCTGATATCCGCGATATCCGCCAGGCGATAAAAGCGGTCATTGAGCCGCAGGTTGACGTCGGCCAGATCCTTCTCCGAGGCAAATTGCCCGGAGGTGCGTACCGAAATCCGCTCCGGCCCGGCCTCGATCACCCCGGCCGGGGTCACCGCGTTCTGCGATTGCAGGCTCTGCACCACTTGCCGTTGGTCAATCCCCAGGGCGGCGAGTTTGCGCGTGGAAAAATTCAGGTAAATCACTTCGTCCTGCTGGCCGATCATCTCGACCTTGCCCAACCCCGGCACCGCCCGGATCTCGGCGCGCACCTGTTCGACGTAGTCGCGCAGCTGGCGCATCGACATGCCATCGGCGGTAAAGGCATACACCGAGCCAAACACATCACCGAACTCGTCGTTGAACGACGGACCCTGCAAGCCTTGGGGGAAGGTGCCGCGAATGTCGTCGACCTTCTTGCGCACCTGGTACCAGATCTCGGGGATCGCCTTGGCGCTGGTGGTGTCTTTGAGGAACACGAAAACCGTGGACTCACCGGGCCGGGTGTAGCTTTTCACGTAATCCAGCGAGTCCAGCTCTTCGAGCTTTTTCTCGATGCGGTCGGTGACCTGCTTGAGGGTTTCTTCCTGGGTTGCGCCCGGCCAGCGGGTCTGGATCACCATGGTCTTGATGGTGAAGGACGGATCTTCTTCACGCCCCAGGTTCATGTAGGAAAACACGCCCATCAGCAGCGCAACGAACATCAGGTACCAGACGAAGGACTGATGCTTGAGCGCCCAGTCGGATAAGTTGAAGCTCCCTTTCATCGTGGGCTGTCCTCGTCGGTTTTGACTTTTTGTCCGGGCTTGAGGCTGTTGACGCCGGCGCTGACCACACGCTCGCCAGGCTGCACCCCACCGCTGAGCACAACACTGCTGGCATCACGGCTGACCAGGGTCACGTCACGGGGCTGCACGGTCTGCTGCTGCAGATCCATGACCCAGATGCGGGTCTTGCCCTCGACGTCCTGCACCGCGCTGGCGGGCAGTTCGATACGTGGGGCGATGGCCGAGCTCAAGGTCACACTGATCGCCGTGCCCAACCGGAACGCCGGGGGCGTCTGGGCCAGGGTCAGGCGCGCGCGACGGGTGCGGGTCGCGCTTTGTGCCTGGGGCTCGATCTCGCGCACGGTGGCGGTGGTGTTGATGCCGGGCTCCAACTGGCTGGCCACTAGAAACACCACATCGGGCGGCAAGCGCTCGGCCAGGCCAGCCGGCAAGTCGATCACCGCTTCCTTGATATCCGGGCGGGCCAGGGTCACTACTTGCTGGCCGGCGCTGACCACCTGGCCGGCTTCGGCATTCCAGGCGGTCACGATGCCGCCGTGGTCGGTGCGTAGTTCGGCGTAGTTGAGCTGATCCCTGGCCTGGGCCACCGACGCCTTGGCCTGGTCGAGAGAGGCCTGGGTGGTTTTCAGGTCGGTCTGGGCAATGTCCAGTTGCGCCTGGGCGCCGACGCCACGGTTGAACAGTTCCTGCTGGCGGCGTGCATTGGCCTGGGCATTGATAAATTGCGCCTGGACCCGCGCCAGGTCGCCCTGGGCGGCGCGCAACTGGTTCTGCTGGTCGGTGGGGTCAAGCACCGCCAGCAAGGCGCCCTTGCTCACTTCGGCGCCCACATCCACCGCGCGCCGGGCAATACGACCGGGCACTCGGAAGCCCAGGTTGCTTTCGTAGCGCGCCTGGATCGTGCCGGCGAAGCGTCCGAGGTTTTCCTGGTCTTCAGCTTTCACCTCGACCCAGAGCACTGGTCTTATAGGCTCCGGCGCCGGCTCTTCCTTGGAACAGGCGATCAGCAACAGGCTGCTGGCGAGGATCAGCGTCAGGCGCTTCATGGCTGCACTCCGTTGGCCTGGGCCTGGTCCGGCGCCTGGGCGATCTCCACCAACATGCCTGGGTGCAGCAATTGCCCGCCGGCCACCACGACTTTTTCGCCGCCTTTGAGGCCATCGCTGATGATCACTTTGCCGGTCAGGTAGCGCGCGACAGTGACCTTGTGCAATTGCGCCTTGCCGTCACCGTCCACCAGCCACACGGCAGGCTCGCTGAGGTCTTTGGTCAGTGCCGCCCAGGGCAGCTCGACGCTGGGTTTGGCTTGCCCGTTGGCAGTGGCACTGACGACCGACCCCAGTTGCATGCCCTTGGGCAAGGCATCCAGGGCGATCTTTACTTGCACCGTGCCGCTGTTGGCGGCGACGGCCGGGGTCACTTCACGCACTCGGCCCACGGCCTTGATGCCCGGGTTGTCCAGCAGGCTGACAGTGATTGGTACATCCGGCACAGGCTCCGCCAGCAGCGATTCGTAGACGTTGAACACCGCATCGCGCTCGCCATCACGGGCCAGGCTGAAAATCGGCACGGTGGCCTGCACCACCTGGCCGACTTCAGCCTGCCGCGCGGTAATCACCCCCGGCGCTTCGGCGATCAACGCCGTATAGCCCAGTTGCTCACGGGCGTTAGCCAACTGCGCCTGCGCGGCCGCCAGGGCACTTTGGCTGCTGCGCAATGCAGCCTGGGCGGCGTCGTATTCGCTGCGACTGGTGTAGCCCTTGGGCAGGAGTTTTTCCTGGCGCACAAAGGCCGCGGCCGTCTGTTTGACCCGTGCCTGTTCCGCCACCACCTGGGCCTGGGCGGAATCGACATTGGTCTGCAAATCCTTGGGATCGAGCTTGGCCAGCACTTGCCGGGCTGTCACGCGGTCGCCGACATCGACCATGCGCTGGATAATTTTGCCGCCGACGCGGAACGACAAATCGGTCTGCACCCGCGCCTGGATATCTCCGGTAAGGGTCACTGCGGCGGCGAAATCGGTCGGCTGCACCGTTTGCACAAACACCCTGGAATGGGCCTTGGGTTCAGGTTTTTCCTGGCCACAGCCGCTCAGCAATGCCAGCAGGGCAAGGCCACAAATAACTGTTGAGGTGGGACCGCCCATGCAGACTCCTTTCGCGTAATACTGACGTGCCAGTGTGTATGCGACTGTGAGCTTAGTTCAGGGTTCCACCTTCATCTGAGTGATTTACAGGCCTGCGATGATGCGGTTCTACACGATAAGATGTTGGTCCATGCCGGCGCGGAACGCCCTCAATGCTCAAGACCTTAGCGGTAGCCAATTACCGCTCGATCAATAAATTGGTGGTACCGCTGGATCGGCTGAACCTGATCACCGGCCCCAATGGCAGCGGCAAGTCCAACCTGTACCGCGCCTTGCGCCTGCTGGCAGAAACCGCCCAGGGCGGCGTGATCAATGCGCTGGCCCGTGAAGGGGGCCTGGATTCGACGTTCTGGGCCGGCCCCGAAAACGTCAGCCGGCGCATGCTCAATGGCGAAATCCCGGTACAAGGCAGCGTGGCCCAAGGCGCCAAGCGCTTGCGCCTGGGCTTTGCCGGGGAGGATTTCAGCTACGCGATTTCCCTGGGCTTGCCAGTACCCAGCTCGTCGTATTTTTCCCTCGATCCCGAGATCAAGAAGGAATGCATCTGGGCCGGTCACGTCTATCGCCCGGCCAGCCTGCTGGTGCAGCGCTCCGGGGCGATGGTGCGCGCCCGAGACGGGCAGGCCTGGGATGTGCTGGCCCAACACACGCCGAACTACCACAGCCTGTTCGACCAGGTCGGCAGCCTGCGCGGCTCGCCGGAAGTGCTGATGCTGCGCGAAAGCATTCGTGGCTGGCGCTTCTACGATCACTTTCGCAGCGACGCCGATGCACCTGTGCGCCAGCCGCAACTGGGTACGCGCACGCCGGTGCTGCATCACGATGGCCGCGACCTCGCGGCCGCGTTGCAGACCATCCGCGAAATCGGCAATCCCGAGGCATTACAGCAGGCGGTGAGTGATGCGTTCCCCGGCGCACGCCTGCATATCGAGCCGTTGCAGGGCGGACGTTTCGCCATTGAGTTTTATCAGGAGGGCTTGCTGCGGCCACTGTCGGCGGCAGAGTTGTCGGACGGCACCTTGCGTTACCTGCTGCTGATCGCCGCCCTGCTGACGCCACGCCCGCCGACGATGATGGTACTCAACGAACCGGAAACCAGCCTGCACCCGGACCTGTTGCCGGCCTTGGCGCGCCTGATTATCCAGGCATCAAAGCACTGCCAGGTGTGGGTGGTGTCCCATGCCAGCCGCTTGATTGCGGCGTTGCAGCAGGATGAGGGATGCAATTCGATTGTGCTGGAGAAGGTGCTGGGGCAGACGCAGATTGTGGGGCAGCGGGTGTTGGATGAGCCGGCCTGGCATTGGCCTCAGTAAGCGGCGTCTGTACTGCCGCCATCGCGAGCAAGCCCGCTCCCACATTTGATTAGTGAATACATGCAAATGTGGGAGCGGGCTTGCTCGCGATGGCAGTAGATCAAACAACACAGAGGCCGGGGATCAACCCTGCCACTTACCCCCTTCAACAATCACACTCTCAGGCTTGGTCTCATCGCTCAGTTCTTTGCGCACGTACTGGTCATACAGCTTGAGCAAGAACTTCTCTTCGCCCAACTTCGCCAATTCGGCATTCACCCAGTCGCGCAGTTCGATATTGCCCTTCTTCACTGCCGGCGCAATCGGTGCTTCATCACCCAGTTTCTGTTCGAGCACGCGGTAGCCCGGGTTCTGTTTGGCCCAGCTGAACAGCACCAGGTTGTCCTGGGCATAGGCATCGCCACGCCCAGCCGAGAGGGCTTGTAGCGACTCGGTGTTTTTCTCGAACTTGAGCAGTTTCCAGTCCGGGTGGTTCTTGGTCAGCCAGATATCGGCAGTGGTGCCGGTGGTGACGATGGTGGTGCGGGTCGCCAGGTCGTCGAGGCTTTTGACCACGCTGTCGTTAGGCACCAGGGCCTGGACCGCGACTTTCAGGTTGGGGTTGGTGAACTCCACCGCTTCCTTGCGCTCCGGGGTCACGGTCATGTTGGCGAGGATCAGGTCGACCTTGTCGCTCTGCAGGAACGGGATGCGGCTGGCCGGTTCCACGGCCACGAACTCGACCTTGTTCTCGTCGCCCAGCAGGTCCTTGGCAAACCGGCGGCCGATATCGGTATCGAAGCCGACGTAGCGTCCGGCTTCATCGACAAAGCCGAACGGCGGCTTGTCGGTAAACACGCCGACAATCAGCTTGTCGCGAGCCTTGATCTTGTCGATATAACTCACCGCCGCCGCCGGCGCGGCAGCGGCGGGTTTGGCCGGTTCTTCAGTTTTGTTGCAGCCGGCCAGTAAGGCCAGGCCGAGCAGCGGCAGTAACAACTTGGCAGTTTTCATGACAGCTCCAGTTCCTTGATTTTCTTGGGCAGTGTTGAAACAAACGAGAATTTCTCGAGGAACTGCTGCGCGCGTGCGGTCTGCGGGTTCGTAAAGAAGGCCTCGGGGGTGTTGTGTTCGAGGATGCGGCCGGCCTCCATAAACACCACGCGGTCGGCGACGGCGCGGGCGAAAGCCATTTCGTGGGTGACGATCAGCAGGGTCATGCCATCGCGGGCCAGGCCCTGGATCACTTCCAGCACCTCCTTGACCATTTCCGGGTCGAGGGCGGCGGTGACTTCATCAAACAGCATGACCTGGGGGTTCATGCACAGCGAACGGACGATGGCGATGCGTTGCTGCTGGCCGCCCGAGAGCTGGCGCGGGAAGGCATCGCGCTTGTCGGCGAGCCCCACCCGCTCCAGCAGTTTTTGCGCCTGCTCGCGGGCTTCGCGGGGCTCGCGCTTTTGTACTTTCAGCGGGCCCAGCAGGATGTTGTCGAGCACGCTCATATGGGGGAACAGGTGGTAACTCTGGAACACCATACCCACGTCCTGGCGCACCTGGCACCAGTCGGTGTGTTTATCCAGCAGCTGTTTGCCGGCAAAGCGCAGGCTGCCGCTGTGGGCCACTTCCAGGCCATTGAGGCAGCGCAGCAAGGTGCTTTTGCCGCAGCCGCTGGGGCCGAGGATCACCAGCACTTCGCCGCTTTGCACCCTCAGGTCGATGCCATTGAGCACCTGCTGTTCGCCGAAGAATTTATTGAAACCCTGGAACTCGATCAATGCGCTCATGCTTGGGCCCAGCGCCGTTCCAGCACCTTGGAGGCGGCCGACAACGGGTAGCAGATAAAGAAGAAAAACAGGAACAGCGCGCCGTAGATCAATACCGACTCATAGGTGCGCTCGATGATTTGCTGGCCGACCTTGATCACGTCCACCACGCCGATCAGCACCGCCAGGGAGCTGGTCTTGATGATCCGCGTGTAGACGTTGATGGTCGGCGGCGTCATGCGCTTGAGCGCCTGGGGCAGCAGCACGTAGCCGTAGAGCTGCGGCGCCGACAAGCCAATCGACAGCCCCGCCTCCCGCTGCCCGCGCGGCAGCGAATGCAAGGCCCCGCGCACCACTTCGCCCACTTCACTGGCGCCCCACAGCGACAACACCAGCACCGCGCACCAGAAACTGGGGATGCTCAGGCCGGTGAAAATCGGCAGGCCAAAAAACAGCAGATACAGCCACACCAGCACGGGAATTGCGCGGAACAACTCCAGGTAGATGCGCAGCAACAGGTTGATCGCGCGCACATTCAAGGTGCGCAGCACCCCATACAGCACCCCGCCAATCGTGCTGAAGGCGATGCTCAAAAATGAAATCGACAGGGTTTGCGCAGCGCCCTTACCCAGTTGCGGCAACGACACCCACAACAACTCAAGACCCGAACTGGCCATGCTGGAGCCTCCTTTCCAGACGGCTGAGCAGCAGCGACAGCGGCAAAAACAGCAGCACGCAAATCAGCGTGAGCACGGCGAGCATTTCGTAAGTCTTGTAGTAGAGGGCGATGTAGCTTTTGGTGGTGTAGAGAATCTCTGGCACCGCCACTGCCGAAACCACCGTGGTTTCCTTGAGCAAAAAAATGAAATTGGCGAACAGCGCCGGCAGGCTGAGGATCCCGGCCTGGGGCAGGATCACATGGCGCAGCAACTGCCAGTCGGACAGGCCGATGGACTTGCCCGACTCGATCTGCGCCAGCGGCACGGCTTCCACACCGGCGCGCAGCACTTCGGTGAGGTAGGCGCCGCCCAAAAAGGTCATGGTGATGATCGCCGCCCAGAACCCGGAGATATTCAAGCCCAGGGCCGGCAAGGCGAAGTACACGAAGAACAGCTGGATCAGCAGCGGCGTATTACGCGCCAGTTCCACATACAGCGCCACCAGGCGCGACAGGTAGGGCGTGCGAAACACCAGCAGGGCCGCGTTGATCAGCGCCACCAGCAGCGAGGTGCCGATGGCGATCAAGCCCACTTGCAGGGTTACCCCCACGGCCTTGAGAAACGCCGGCAGGGTGCTGAGGATAAACGCGTAGTCTAAGGTCATTTCAAGTCCTGGGCGCCGCAGGGGTAATGCGGCGTAAACGCAGTCCGGTTCGACGCGGTAACGTCGGCAGACGCTGACTTTAAAGGTATAAAAACCAAAATTTAAATACCGAAATAGCATATTGATATCACCCAAAAAGCTAACCTGCGGATTCGCCGGGATGGCAGGTGACAGCTATTGTTCTGGGGGATGTAGGAAGGGTCTTTTTTCAGCGCTGAACCACAAGGAAGGACAGCGCATGGCCAGACTGAGGGCCAGTTAACCAGCGAGGGAATGACAGATGAACGAGGCGAAACCGATTGATCCGCAGGACTTGGTGAAGTGGCTGGTGGCGCTGCGGCGGGCGATCAACCGCCGGGATTAACAGGCATAACACCAACCCAACGTGGGAGCAGGCTTGTGTGGGAGCTGGCTTGCCTGCGATGCAGACACCTCGGTTTATCAGTATTACCGAGGTGATGCTATCGCAGGCAAGCCAGCTCCCACACAAGCTCAGCTCCCACATTTCTTGAAGGGGGTTTGGCAAATCAGAACGCTGGCAAGACCGCGCCGCTGTATTTCTTCTCGATGAAGGCTTTGACTTCAGGGCTGGTCAGGGCCTTGGACAGTTTCTGGATCGCGGCGCTGTCCTTGTTGTCTGGACGAGCCACCAGATAGTTCACGTACGGCGAGTCGGCGCCTTCAATGATCAGCGCATCCTTGGCTGGGTTCAGGCCGGCTTCCAGGGCGTAGTTGGTGTTGATCATGTCCAGGTCGACCTGGTCCAGGACGCGCGGCAGCAGGGCCGATTCCAGCTCCTTGAACTTCAGGTTCTTCGGGTTGCTGGCGATATCCTTTGGCGTGGACAGGGCGTTTTTCGGGTCCTTGAGGGTAATCAGGCCGGCCTTTTGCAGCAGCAACAGGGCGCGACCGCTGTTGGAGCCTTCGTTGGGAATGGCCACGGTGGCGCCGTCTTTCAGGTCTTCAAGCTTGGTGACTTTCTTCGAGTAGCCGCCAAACGGTTCTACGTGCACGCCAATCACGGTGACCAGGTTGGTGCCTTTACCCTTGTTGAAGTTTTCCAGGTACGGCAGGGTCTGGAAGTAGTTGGCGTCCAGGCGCTTCTCGGCCACTTGCACGTTCGGTTGCACGTAGTCGGTGAAGACCTTGATTTCCAGGTCCACGCCTTCTTCGGCCAGGGTCGGCTTGATCAGCTCAAGGATCTCGGCGTGCGGCACCGGCGTGGCCGCGATCACCAGTTTTTCGTTGGCTTGAGCGATACCGGCAGTCAGGGCAGCCGCCAGGGCGGTGAACAACAGAACCTTTTTCATGCAGTGTCCTTAATCGAAAATCCGGGACGTCGGTGACGGCCACTTCTTATGGGGGTGCCATCGATGTGCTATCGCGGCGTGGAATGGACAATACCGATATTTTTTATTCCCGAACAATACCTTTTATTCACGTTGATATTCCATTTTGTTCATACAGAGCCCAAGCCCCGAAACAGACGCGTCAACGCTGCGCGCTCGACTTCGCTGCCGCTGCTCAGGATCTGTCGCACCTGCTGCTCAATCTGCGCCACCGACGCCACCGGCAGGTTCAGATGCTCCGGCAGGATCTCATCGCCACTGCTGACCAGCAGCGCAAAGTGGATCACGTTCTCCAGCTCCCGCGTATTGCCCGGCCAGCTGTGTTGCTCCAGCAGCCGCTGCGCGTCCTCACTGATCAGCGGCACCGGCAAGTCCAGGCGCTGGCTGTAGATGCCCAGGAAGTACTCGGCCAGGGACAGGATGTCGCCTACGCGCTCGCGCAGCGCCGGCAGCTCCAGTTGGCCTTCGCTGAGGTAATGGAATAGGCGCTCGTGGAACTTGCCGACGGCCACGGCCTGGGCCAGGTCGATGCTGGTGGCGGCGACCAGGCGCACATCCACCGGGCTCGGTTGATGCGCCCCTACGCGGGTGACTTCGTGGTTTTCCAGGGCGGCGAGCAGCTTGATCTGGATCGGCAGCGGCAAGTCGCCGATCTCATCGAGGTACAAGGTGCCGCCGTTGGCCGAGCCGAACCAACCGGCCCGGCTGCTGGCCGCGCCGCTGTGGCTGCCGGCGGCATAGCCGAACAGTTCGGCATCGGCATAAGTCGGGCTGATCGCACCGCAGTTGACCGACACAAACAAGCCGCTGCGGTCACTGCCGCGATGGACATGGCGCGCCAGCAGCTCTTTACCGCTGCCGGTTTCGCCGCGAATCAGTACGGGCAAGGCACGCGGGGCCAGGCTTTCGAGGTCTTCGCGCAGTTGCCGGGAACGGGGGTCGACAAATACCAGCGCCTTGGCGCGGATGCTCAAGGGGCTTTTTTCGGCGTCGGGGAAGGTCAGCAACGGCTGGCCGAAGGTTTCATGCAGGCTCATGGCAGGCTCCCGCCCCGTTTCCATTCAAGGGACGGGGCGTTGAAAAGGTATTAGGCGCGGCGTCGGGAGTGATGCTCCAGACGGTTTTGCAGGCGATAGAGGTAGGCGAAACCCTGCTCCCAGCGCTGGTGGCCGGACTTCACGTTGATATGCCCGGCGCCTGCGAGAATCCCGGCTTCAGCCCCCCAGTTACGCGCCAGCTCCAGGGCCCGAGGGGCGCTGACCGCACTGTCGTTGTCGGAGCTGACGACCTGGCTGGGAAACGGCAGCAGGTCACGGGGAATCGGTGCAAAGTTGCGCAACGCCGGCGCACACGCCGGACGCTCGACATCTGCCGGGGCCACCAGCAAGGCCCCACGCACCTGGCGCAGGAACTGCAACGGCGCGCTGGCCGCCCAGTGCGCCACGGTGATGCAACCCAGGCTGTGGGCGATAAGAATCACCGGGGTACTGTCGGCCGCAATGGCTTCGGCCAGGGCCGCCACCCAGTCTTCACGGCGCGGGGTCAACCAGTCGGCCTGCTCCACCCGGGCGCTGTTGGGCAGGCTGTTCTGCCAATGGGTTTGCCAATGATCTTCTGGCGATCCTTGCCAGCCCGGCACGATCAGGTAACGGATCAACTCGCTGTGCATGGGTGTGCCCTCCTGCAGCGTTTAACGTTGCTGACCAGTATAGGGACGGGGCATATATTCGTTAAGGAATAAGAAGCTATTTATTAATAACCAAAAACACAGTCGAATCATTCAAATGTGGGAGCGTGCTTGCTCGCGAAGACGTCGGCCCAGCAAACATTGATGTTGACTGACCCACTGCTTTCGCGAGCAAGCCCGCTCCCACAGGGATCAGCGCTTAACTGACTGGCATTAGGGCAAGCCCGCTACCACATGAGCCCACCCCAACGATTTTTTGCCGAGGCTTAAATCACAGGCAAAAAAAAGGCCGCACCCTGCCAAGGAGACGGCCAAAAAATTGTCGAGGCTGTTGACACTAACGCGCAGTAATCACCGACAGCTTGGTAATTCCCGCTCGCTCAATCGACGCCATGGCCCGAGCCACTTCGCCATAGTTCACACCATCGTCAGCCTGCAGTTGTACCCGCACCTCTGGGTCCTTCACCTTGGCGGCCTGCAGGTTGAATTCCAGCAGGTCCGGCTGGATTTCGTCCTTGTTGATAAACACTTTGCCGGCGCCGTCGATGCTCACCACCAGCGGGTCTTTCTGCTCCACCGGGGCCACGGCCTCGGTCTTGGGCAGGTTGATCGGGATCGCATTGGTCAACAGCGGGGCGGTGACGATAAACACCACCAGCAGGACCAGCATCACGTCCACCAGGGGCGTGACGTTGATCTCACTCAGTACCTCGTCGCTGTCTTGGGTGGAGAAGGCCATATCAGGACGCCTCCTTCACTTTTTGCGCGCTGCCCTGGGCGGCGTTTTTGTGCAGCGCCGGGTGGACCAGCACGCGGAACGAATTTTTCTGCGCCAGGCTGTAGAAGTCATGGGCGAAGTCATCCAGGTCGGCAGCCGTCAGCTTCAGGCGACGCAGGAAATAGTTGTAGACCAGTACCGCCGGTACGGCGACGGCGATCCCCACACCGGTCGCGACCAGCGCCGCACCGATGGGCCCGGCCACGGTTTCGAGGCTGGCGGAGCCCGCGGCGCTGATCCCTTTCAACGCTTCCATGATCCCCCACACGGTGCCGAACAGCCCGATAAAGGGCGAGGTGCTGCCAATACTCGCGACCACGGCCAGGCCAGTTTCCAGGGAGCGCCGCTCACGCACGATCTGCTGGCGCAGGGCACGCTCGAGGCGGTCCTGGTGGTTGATCGCCTGGCTCAAGTCAACGGCGTGCGGCGCATCACCGACCTGGATCGCGGCATAACCGGCCTGGGCAACACGGGCGGCGGCGCCGGGGTGGGTTTCGCTCAGTTCGGCGGCCGAATCGAGACTCGACGCCGCCCAGAACTGCTTGTGGAACTTGCGATCCTGGGCCTTGAGGCGGCCGAACTGCACGCCCTTGAGCAGGGCCAGGCCCCAGGTGGCGACGGAAAAAACCACCAGCAGCCAGATCACCGCGCTTTCGATGGATTCAAGTGGAGATGCCAGTAACGTCATGATGTGGTCCTCGGTGTAAGCGATAGAGTGTCGAGCAACGGCTCAATGAATCTTGAAATCGATAGGCACGCTGACCCAGCCATCCTGGGCCACGTCGCCCTGCTTGGCGGGCACGAAGCTCCAGCGCTTCACGGCGCTGAGTGCGGCGTCGTCGAGTTGCTGGCGACCGCTGCTCTTGTGCACCTGGATTTCACCGGGCTTGCCGCTGGCCAATACATGCACCCGCAACAACACCGTGCCTTCCCAGCCACGGCGCTGGGCCAGTGATGGGTACTCGGGCGCCGGGTTCTTCAGGTATGCAGCGTTGGCCGAAGCAGGCGTCACCGGTGCCGGCGCAGGCGCAGCTGGCGTGGGCGCGGGGGGAGCCGGCTGGGGTGGCGCAGGCGGCTGTTCGACGGCTTTGGGCACCGGCTTGGGCACAGGTTTTGGCTTGGGCTTGGGAACCGGCTTGGGTGGTGCCGGCTTGGCCGCCAACTCATCCACCACCGGTGGCGGTGGTTCTACAACTGGCGGCGGTGGCGGTACAGGCGACGGCGGTTCCACCACCGGCGGCGCCGGCTGGGAAAACTCGATGGTCATCGGTGGAATTTCCGGCGGCACAATCGGCAGCACCGGCACCGGTTTCTGGCTGACCCAGTAGATCACCGCGCCATGCAGCGCCAGCGCCAACAGGCCCAATAAAATGCCTTCACGGCGGCTCAAGATCCCCTTGGGGGTTTTCTGCAAACGCAACTGCCCCAAGGGCGCGCGATGCGGCCGGCCAAGGTCGACCAACTCACCACTCGGTGCCTGGCGCCACTGCGCCTCATGTGCACTGGCGGCGGTCTGGACATTGCCCATTGATTCACTCCCTGCTGTCTTCAGCGAAAAAACCGACGGGCCTGCGGGGCGACCGTCGAGAGCTGAATCATCGGGGGCAGACGCTTATCTCTTAAAGTAATCTTTAAAGTTATGCATAGACCAAACAGGAATATAAAAAATCAGCGGTTGGCCCAAAGCCACGCCCCACGGGGCTTGCCGGCGAGAGGCAAAATCATGATGCTTTGCGGGCATGAAAAACATTCCTCAAAGGCATGGATCAGCGCGGGTTGGCCTCGCATAAATCCCACAATTGCCCCTGCAGGCTCTGCCCCGCCGCCCCCATCCCATTGCGCCCATACAACGCCAGCCGCACGCCCTGCACCGCGGGCAAACCACTGTCGGCGCCGAGCACCACATGCCCGGCCTGCACCACTCGCTCAGGCAGCAGGCTGATGCCCAACCCCGCCGCCACCGCCGAACACACACCGGCCAGGCTCGCGCTGGAATAGCCAATGCGCCAGCGCCAGCCACCGACCTCCAGATGCTGGAGCATTTCATTGCGGTACAGACCGCCCACCGGGAACGCCACCAAGGGCAATGGGTCGCGGCCCAGGGCCGGCATGTGGCGACTGTCGACCCAGCACAGCGGCTCCGGCCAGGAGGCCAGGCAGTCGTCGCTGTCGCCCATCTGCTTGACCAGCAACACATCGAACTCACCGCCGCGATACTGGCGCAGCAGCGCCGGCCCCAGACCGCTGGTGACCTCCAGGCGCACCCGTGGATAGGCAACGACAAACGCCGAGAGCAACGGCATCAGGCGCTCGGCGGCGAAGTCTTCGGGCACGCCCAGGCGCAGCACGCCGTCGCTCTGCTGGTTGATCAGCACATCGGCGGCTTCTTCGTTGAGTGCCAGGATGCGCCGTGCATAGGCCAGCAAGCGCTCGCCCTCGACCGTCGCCACCACCCGGCGCTGATCGCGGTCGAGCAAGCGGCAGCCGACACTGTCTTCCAGACGGCGCAATTGCTGGCTGACCGTGGATTGGGTCAAGTGCAGGCGTTCGGCGGCGCGGGTGAAATTCGCACAATCGACAACGGCGACAAAACTGCGCAACAGCACGGGGTCGAACATGGGCACCACCATCTCATTTGCCACTGGTTGGCATGGTTATATTTAATTTCAGAATACCCCAGGCGGTGGCCATACTTCGCGTTCATTGCACTGAAGCGAGGTTCCCATGGCATGGCCCATTCCTTTCAAAACCGCCGTGCTGGCGCTGGGGTTGATGGTGGCGAGTAGCGCCATGGCGGCCGATAAAGATCTGCTCGACGCCGTGCGCGGCGGGCAGTTGGCACAGGTCGAACAGTTGCTGGCCAAGGGCGTTGACCTTGATGTCCGCGCCATTGATGGCAGCACCCCGCTGTTGCTGGCCACCCAGGCCAATCGCATCGACATCGCCCGCGCCCTGATCGAAGCCGGGGCTGATGTGAACCGCAAGAACCTGATGCAAGACAGCCCCTACCTGCTGGCCGGCGCCAGCGGCCACGATCAGATCCTGGCCATGACCCTGGCCCATGGCGCCGATCTCAAGAGCACCAATCGCTACGGTGGCACCGCCCTCATTCCTGCCTGTGAGCGCGGGCACGTGCAAACCGTGCGCCTGCTGATCGACGCTGGAGTCGACGTCAACCACGTCAACCGCCTGGGCTGGACCGGCCTGATGGAAGCCATCGTGCTCTCGGACGGCGGGCCGCCGCATCAGCAAATCGTCGCCATGCTGATCGCTGCCGGCGCCGACGTGAACCTGCCCGACCGCGACGGCGTCAGCCCACTGCAACAGGCGCAAAAACGTGGTCAGGTCGCCATCGCCCAACGCCTGCAAGCAGCAGGTGCGCAATGAGTTCACAGAGCGATCAAGCCTGGCTGCAGCGCGCCGTGGCCCTGGCGCAGGACAACGTGGCCCAGGGTGGACGGCCGTTTGGCGCCGTCCTGGTCAAGGACGGTGCAGTGCTGGTGGAAGCGGTCAACCAGATCCACCTCGACCAGGACCCCACCGCCCATGCCGAGATGCTCGCCATGCGCCGCGCCAGCCAACAGCTCGGTACGCGCCTTGAAGGCTGTGTGATCTACGCCAGCGGCCAGCCGTGCCCGATGTGCCTGGGCGCGATGTACCTGTGCGGCGTGTCCCGCGTGGTGTTTGCCGCGAGCAATGAAATGGCGGCACCTTTTGGCCTGTCGACCGCAGCGATTTACCAACAGATGAGCCTGCCATTGACCGCCCAGCAACTGCCCGTCGAGCACCTGCCGGTGCCGGCCATGCAAGCCCTTTACCGCCAATGGAAGACCCTGCATGACCCTGAATAAATCCCTCGCCGGCTGGGGCCTGCTGGTCGTGCTGGGCCTCAACCTGCGGCCGATCCTCAGCTCTATCAGCCCGTTGCTCGGGGAAATCCGCCTGGCCACCGGCTTGAGTTTCCAGAGCAGTGCCCTGCTCACCAGCCTGCCGGTGGTGTGCATGGGTTTGGTGGCGCTGGTGGGCATCCGCGTCGAAGCGCAGTTGGGCGAGCGGCGCGGGATTGCCCTGGGCTTGATGATGATCCTGCTGGCGTGCCTGGCGCGCTGGCTGCTGGGTCAGGCACCGGCGCTGCTGGCCACGGCCTTGCTGGGCGGGGCCGGGGTGGCGCTGATCCAGGCGCTGGTGCCGGCGATGATCAAGCGCCAGTTCCACCACCGGGTGCCGCTGGCGATGGGGGTGTATTCGGCCTCGTTGATGGGGGGCGGTGGCTTGGCGGCGCTGCTCAGCCCGCTGGTGGCCAGCCATTTCCAGCACTGGCAGGCCGGCCTCGGCATCTGGCTGCTGCCGGCGCTCGGCGCGTTGCTGCTGTGGGCATGGCTGCCGTTGGGTGCGGCGAAAAACCTGCAGGCGACGGCGCCGCTCAAGGGCCTGCGCAATCGCCGTGCCTGGTTGCTGGCGCTGTATTTCGGCCTGGTGAATTGCGGGTACATGAGCATGGTGGCGTGGCTGCCGGCGTACTACCAGCAACTGGGTTGGGGCGTGCTGCCCAGCGGCTCGCTGCTGGCGTTCATGACAATTTTCCAGGTGATCGCCGCGCTGTTGATGCCGGCGCTGGCGCAACGCGGTATCGACCGCAGGCCCTTGCTGACCATCAGCCTGCTGGCCCAGACCGTGGGCTACCTCGGCCTGCTGCTGGCGCCGCTGCAATACCCGCACCTGTGGGTGGCGCTGATCGGCTTCGGCCTGGGGGCGTGCTTTGCCCTGAGCCTGCTGTTGACCCTGGACCATCGCCGCGACCCACGGGAAGCCGGGCAACTGGCGGCATTCGTGCAGGGCGTGGGTTTTCTGATCAATGCTGTGTCGCCATGGATGACCGGTTGGCTGCGCGAACTCACCGGCAGTTTTGTCAGCGCCTGGGTGGTGCTGGCCGTGACGGTGATCGCGATGCTGGTGGTGACCCGGGTCTTCAGCCCGGCCACCTACCGCAGCGCCACCGTCCCTGGCTAGAAGTCGTAGCGCCCGGTCACCCCCAGCGTGCGCGGGGTGCCCAGCAGCCCTTCATAGCCACCGTTGCCGCCTGTCCACAGGGTGGTGTAATAGGTCTTGTCGAAGGCGTTTTTCAGCCATAGCGACACGTCCCACTGACCCTGCTGGAAATCGCCGCGCAGGCCGGTGGACAGGTTGACCACCGCATAACCTGGGATCTGCCCGTAATCCGAATCCTCGACCGTACCCACCGCCTTGGAGCGGTAGGCATAGCTTGCGGTGACGTAGGGCTCCAAACCGTTATCCAGGTTCCACTTGTATTCGCCGTTGGCGTTGGCAATCCACTTCGAGGCGCCCACCACCGGGTGCCCGCTGAGATCGCACGAGGCCGGTGCACCAGGGCGCAGGCTGACTTCCGGTGGGCATGGCGCATCTTTGTACGACAGGTAGCGCACATCGTTGAACGAGCCATTGATGTTCAGCGTCAGGCCACGGATCGGCACCAGGGTGCTTTCCAGCTCCACCCCACGCGAGCGCACAGAGCCGGCGTTGGTCAGGTACTGCACGCGGTTGCCATAGTCGTAGGCGTTGGTCTGGTAGCCGTTGACCTGGGTCCAGAACAGGTTGGCGTTGAGTTGCAGGCGACGGTCCCACAGCGTGCTCTTAAAGCCCAACTCGGCGTTGTTGGCGCGCTCGGTGCCGATCAACAGCGAGTCTGCGCCAGCGGTCGGGGCAGAGCCCACTGCCAGGTTGACCCCGCCGGATTTCTCGCCGTGGGACAAGGTCGCATAGCCGAGCAAGTCATCGCTGAAACGGTAGCTGAGGTTGAGCAGGCCAGAAGGGCTGGTGCTGTATTGGTTGAGATCGCCCGAATCGTAGGCTCCGGCACGGCCACGGCGTGCAGTGGCTGCCGCGCCCGTCACCGTTGCGCCACCCAGCGGCGCGTTGCGGCTGACCGAGGCACTTTTTTCTTCATAGGTGCCGCGCAGGCCGGCGGTGAAATCCAGGCGTTCGGTAAGGTGCCAGGTGCCCTGGGCGAACAGGGCAAAACTGTCGGTGCGGATATGCCCGTTGCCGACGCTGCTGACATTGCTCAAGGCCCCTGCTGGCGTGCCGTTCCAGATATCGGCCTGGGGCCCGTAGTAAGCGAAGGATTTGTTGTCCAGGTCGGAGCCAAAGTAGTAAGCGCCCACCACGTAATCAAAGAACCCACCGGTAGGCGAGGCCAGGCGAAACTCCTGGGACCACTGTTTATCTTCCACCGATACGCCAGCGTTATACGAGGCCGGCACGTTAAGGCCGTCGTCGTTGCGCGGGGTGAAATTCCACCAGCGGTAGGCGCTGACCGAGGTCAGGGTGAAGTCGCTGGGCAGTGTCCAGTTGGCCTCAAGGGACGTGCCACCCTGGAACACTGTGACGCGCTGGTCGTTGTCCAGGTTGACCTTGCGGTGGGAGCCGTTGACCAGGGTCGCCCCGGCCGCATCGGCCCGCGATTGGTAGAGGTTGGTGCCGTTGATGGTCGGGCCGGTGCTGTACAGCACGCGGGTGCCGGCGCTGGAGTCTTCTTCGTTGTAGTCGCCGATCCAGCGCAGGTTGAACGCCTCGTTGGGCTTGTACAACAGTTGCCCGCGAAAGCCCTGGCGTGAACCGCCGTTGAGGTCGTGGCCGTTGTATTGGTTCTGGATATCGCCGTCGCTGCGGGTGCGATAGGCCGAAAAGCGCCCGGCCAGCTCATCGTTGAGCGGCCCGGAAATCGTACCCTTGGTCTGGAAATAACCGTCTTCGCCCACCGAGGTCTCGATGCTGCGCTCCGGGGTGAAGCTCGGCGCGCGGGTGCTGATATTGATCACCCCGGCCGTGGTGTTCTTGCCAAAAAGCGTGCCCTGCGGGCCGCGCAAGACCTCAAGCTGCTCGATGTCCATCAGGTCGAATACCGCCATGCCCGGGCGCCCGAGGTACACGTTATCGATATACAGCCCGACACTGCCTTCCAGGCCATCGCTTGCCGGGTTGTTGCCCAGGCCGCGAATCGACACGCTGGACTGGCGCGCATGCATGTAGGCGACGTTGACGCTGGGCACCAGTTGCTGCAAATCCTGGATCCGGTAGACCCGCTGGCTTTCCAGCGCCTGGCCACCGATCACACTCATGGGCGTGGGCACTTCCTGGGCGCTTTCGGTGCGGCGGCGAGCCGTCACGGTGACCGTTTCCAGTTGCCCGCTGGCGCTCTCGCCCTTGTGCGCGGGGGCGGGGGTTTCGGCGGCCTGGCTCGGCAACCAGCTGGCACTGCCCGCCAGCAACAGCGCCAGGGGCAGGCGCTTGAGCCGCCAGGGGGAAGACGGTACAGCGGGCTTCGACACACTCATAAGCGGCTCCGGAATCGCGGAATATGCACAGTTACATATTCTATAAAGTTATTTATTTATGTTTTTACAAACATTTACTGCATAAGAGATAGCCTTTATAAGGAGTCGACCTAATGCATAGCCAATGCATTTCCCCGATATTTTTAATGTGAAAAATGCATATCGACTTGCGTCAGCTCCGTCACTTCATCGCCCTCGCCGAACAGCGCAGCTTTGTCGCGGCCGCGACCACCGTGAACCTGTCGCAATCGGCCTTCAGCCGTAGCATCCAGGCCCTGGAACACAGTGCCGGCTGCCAACTGGTGGATCGCGGGCGCAAGGACCTGGCCCCGACCAAGCAAGGCCAGGTGCTGCTGGAACATGCACGGCGCCTGGTCAGCGGCGCGCAGCAGTTGGCCAACGAGATCAGCCAGTTCAACGGCCTGGAAGCCGGCGAACTGCGCTTTGGCTGCGGCCCGGCCCCAGCGGCCGGGTTGATCCCGCGTGCGATCGGCAGCTTTATCGGGCGCTACCCCAAGGCTCGCGTGCAGTTCCAGGTGGATGACTGGCAAAGCCTGGGCAAGCGCCTGCTCAGCGAAGAGTTCGAATTCTTCGTCGCCGACACCCGCCACTTCGAAGCCAACCCCGACTACCAGACCCACCGCCTGCGCCCGCGCAAATGGCACTTTTGCTGCCGCAGCGGGCACCCGTTGGCCCAGCGCGAAAGTGTCAGCGCCGCCGAGCTGATGAGTTATCCCCTGGCCGTGACCATCCGCCCGCCGAACCTGCGCAAGGTCATCGTCGACCTCAGCGGCCGGCCGGACTACACGCCCAATGTCGAATGCGAGAACGGCTATAGCCTGCTGGGGGTGGTGCTGCGTTCCGACGCCATCGGTATCGTCAGCGCCAACAGCGACGTGCTGCACATGGCCCGGGGCGACTTGGTGTGCTTGAAGATCGACGGCCTGGCCGAGGACCTGGAGGAGCGTTACACCCGCTATGGCATTGTCAGCCGGGCGGGGTATCGGTTGTCGCCGCTGGCGGAGGCGATGATCGAGCAGATCAAGGAGGTGGATGAGCAGGATGAGCAGGTGTGTGCGCTGGAGAATCTTGCGGTCTGAAAGACCGCTATCGCGGGCAAGCCCGCTCCCACAGGTTGATCGCATTCCAATGTGGGCTGACCATGCACCGCCTGCATAAACCTCATTCCCCAAATGCACTTGCCTCACCCCCGCTTCACCGGCGAAAAACACTGCCTGTTCCCCGTTCGGTAAACCCTCATGTCCCCTGTGCGCAACGTGCTCTACATCATGTGCGACCAACTGCGTCGCGATTACCTTTCCTGCTACGGCCACGCCCACCTGCACACGCCCAATATCGATCGCCTGGCCGCCGCCGGCGTGCGTTTCAGCCGCGCCTACACCCAGGGCACGATCTGCGGGCCGTCGCGCATGTCGGCCTATACCGGGCGCTACGTCAGCAGCCATCAAGTGGCATGGAACGCTGTGCCGCTGCCCCTGGAAGAGCTGACCATCGGCGACTACCTGCGCCCCCACGGCATCCGCACCGCGCTGGTGGGCAAGACCCACGCCACGCCCAATCTCGACGCACTGCAACGCCTGGAGATCGACCCCGACAGCGCGCAAGCGCAGCCACTCAACGAGGTCGGATTCGAGGCGTACTTTCGCCATGACGGGATCTTCCCCGACAGCCCGCTGTTCGAAAGCAAGCGCGAGTCCGCGCCCTACACCCACTACCTGCGCGAACAGGGTTATGCCGGCGCCAACCCCTGGCATGAATGGGCCAACGCCGCCGCCGGCGAAGGCGGGGAAGTCCTGAGTGGCTGGCACATGCGCAACGCCCACTTGCCGGCGCGGGTGGACGAGGCGCATTCGGAGACGGTCTACACCACCGACCGCGCCATCGACTTTATCCACGAACAAGGCGAGCAGCCCTGGTGCCTGCACCTGTCGTACATCAAGCCGCACTGGCCCTATATCGCGCCTGCGCCGTATCACGCGTTGTATGGCGTCGATCAGGTGCAGGCGCCCCTGCGCGCCGAGCCCGGGCAGGCCAGTGATCACCCGGTGTACCAGGCCTTCCGCCAACACCAGGAGAGCCTGAATTTTTCCCGCGACGAGGTACGGCTACGGGTGATTCCCACCTATATGGGCCTGATCAAGCAGGTCGATGACCAGCTCGGCCGGCTGTTCGATGTGCTGCACAGCACTGGCCGCTGGGATGACACGCTGATTGTGTTCACCAGCGACCATGGCGACTTCCTCGGCGACCACCACCTGGGTGAAAAAGAGTTTTTGCTGGAGCCGGCGGTGGGGGTTCCGCTGATTGTCCGCGACCCGCGTGCCGCTGCCGATATCAGTCGGGGTACGGTGGACGCACGCCTGGTGGAAACCATCGATGCCCTGCCCACGTTCCTTGAGGCCCTGGGCCTGCCCAACGCCGAGCATCGCCTGGAAGGCCGCTCGTTGATCGCGCTGCTGCATGGCCTGGAAACCGACTGGCGCCGCTACGCCATTGCCGAGTACGACTACGCCTTCCAGGCCCCGGCCCGCGAACGCCTGGCGCAGCCGATCGACCGTTGCCGCATGACCATGGTGCGCAGCGAACGCTGGAAATACCTGGCCTATGACGGCTTTCGCGCGCAGCTGTTCGACCTCGAAAACGATCCCCAGGAACTGCACGATTTGGGCGCTGACCCAGCGTATGCCCCGGTGCGAGAAGAGCATCAGGGCTATCTGTTCGAATGGCTGCGGGGTTTGAAGCGGCGCACCACCATCAGCCACGCGGAGATTGACCTGCGTGGCCAACGGTTTCGTTATGGGGAGCCGGAAGCGGAAAAGGTGGTGCAGATCGGGGTTTGGTAAACACCCAAACCCCCTGTGGGACGCGGGCTTGTGTGGGAGCGGGCTTGCCCGCTCCCACATTTGATCTGCGCTGGGCTACACGCCCTTGATGGTCTGGCTCCGCTGCCCCTGCACCCCGACCGGCACATCACCCTTGAGGGTCACGCGGCGCACGATGCGTTCCTGGGTGCCGTAGTCATCCACTGCGTAATGTTGGGTGGCGCGGTTGTCCCAGATCGCTACGTCGCCGGTGTTCCAGCGCCAGCGCACGGTGTTTTCCAGGCGGGTGACGTGGCTTTGCAGCAAGTTGAACAAGTGCGCGGAATCGGCCTGCGAGTAGCCCTTCAGGCGCTTGACGAAATGCCCCAGCAGCAAGGTCTTCTCGCCGCTGACCGGGTGTACGCGCACCACCGGGTGCTCGGTCTCGTACACCGTCGAGGTGAAGATCTTGCGGTATTCCTCGAGCTTTTCAGGCGCCACATCCGGCTTGCGCGCGGCGTAGTCGTATTCGTTGCTGTGTACCGCCCACAGGATGTCGGCCAGCGCGCGCACTTCGGGCGTCAAGTCGTTGTAGGCGCTGGAAGTGTTGGCCCAGACCGTGTCGCCACCCGATGAAGGCGCCAGCACCGAACGCAGGATCGAGGCCTTGGGGTACGCATCGACGAAGGTCACATCGGTGTGCCAGGAGTTGGCACGATGACCACGGGCGCCATCGAGCTCCAGCAAAAACCGCGTGCCATCGCGCACCGGCACCGTGGGGTGGGCAATCGGCTCGCCGAGCAAGTGGGCAAACGCTTCCTGGCTCTGATCATCGAGGTGAGTCTGCTGCCGAAAGAAGATCACCTTGTACTGCACCAGCGCTTGCTGGATGGCGTCGACGGTGGCGGCGTCGAGGTCGCCGGACAGTTTGATGCCCCGGATCTCGGCGCCGATACGCCCGGCGACCGGGTGGATATCCAGCGCCAGGGCGACGGGTTGAACAGCGAGTGCGGCATTGCTCATTGGATGACCCTCATGTGTCTGCTTACGGTTGGGTGACGCTGTGCCAACGCTCTATTCATATGCAATTTAGGTCTAGCAAATGAACACATGCTTCGTTGACGGAATAAGAGCTTGCATTTAAAACCTCAGCTCCCCTGGTCGCAAATGCCTTCGACCTATTTTTAAAATGCCGGGAAAGCATATGGATCTTCGCCAACTGCGCTACTTCATCGCCCTCAACGAACACCGCAGTTTTGTGCGCGCGGCCGACGCCATGGGCATCACGCAACCGGCGTTCAGCCGCAGCATCCAGGGCCTGGAACAGGAATTTGGCTGCGTGCTGGTGGACCGTGGCCACAAGGATTTGCGCCCCACCCCGGAAGGCCAGGTGGTGCTGCAACATGCCCTGAGCCTGGTGCACGGCGCCGCGCTGCTGAGCAGTGAAGTGACGCGCATGACCAAGCTCGATGCCGGCGAACTGCGCTTCGGTTGCGGCCCGGCGCCAGCGGTGAAGCTGGTGCCGGACGCGGTGGCGCGCTTCGTCAACGCCCACCCGAAAATCCGCACGCGGTTCCAGGTGGATAACTGGGAAACGCTGAGCCGCAGCCTGAGCCGGGAAGAGATCGAATTCTTTATCGCCGACATCCGCCAGTTCGAAGCCGATCCGAATTTCCAGACCCAGGCGCTTTCGCCCAAGCGCGGGGTATTTTTTTGCAGGCCTGGGCATCCACTGCTGGCCAAGGACAGCCTTTCGACCAACGACATGTTCGACTACCCGCTGGCGTCGCCGCTGATCTCCCAGGGCATTCGCAAACTGCTGGCGAACCTCAGCGGGCGCATGGACTTTTCACCGAGCATCCAGACCGAGCACTTCCCGGCGCTGGTGAAGATCGTGTTGCAGTCCAACGCCATTGGCGTGGGCACTGAGGAAGCCTTTGCCGAGGACATCGCCCGCGGCGCCCTGGTGCTGCTGCACTGGCGCAACCTGCCACAGAACATGGAGACCATGAGCGCGCGGTGCGGGATCGTCAGCCGCACCGGCTCGCGCTTGTCGCCGGCGGCAAAAGCGATGATCGAGACGTTGGTGGCGGTGGATCGGCAGGCGATGGATGTGGCGGTCTGAAGGGCGCCATCGCGGGCAAGCCCGCTCCCACATTTGACCGATTACATCCGTTGGAATGCGGTCAAATGTGGGAGCGGGATTGCTCGCGATGAGGCCGGTACAGTCACCACTTAATTCAAAGCCCCGCCGCCACCAACCCCGGCACCACCCAATCACTGACCTGGAACGACTTGCGAATCAGCCGCTCCTTCGAAGCCAGATCCACCGCGTCCTGCAGCTTGCCCAGGAACACCGGATCCAACGTCGACGGGAAAATCTCACTGAGTTTCTGGTCCTTCAGATCATTGGTCAGAATCACCGGCGGATAACTCGCCAGCCCCGACACCAAATCGATATACGCCTGCTTGTTGTTGTCATCGGTCAACCACTGCACCGCCTGCTGCTGCGCCTTGAGCAGCTTGGCCACCACCTCGGGATGGGCGTCGACAAACGTGCCGCTGCCCACCAGCACCGCCTGGATGCTGCCTGCGCCGCCAAGGTCCTTGGTGGTCAGGGGGATTTCGGCCAGGCCCTTGGCCTGCAATGAACTGAGGTTCGACCCGCCCCAGGTCGCATCGACCTGCTTGGCAGCCAGGGCGGCCACGGCGGCGTTGAAATCCAGGTTGATGATCTTCAGGTCCTTTTCACTCAAACCCTGGCTGGCCAGGGCGCCGTTGAGGGACAACTGGGTGGCCGTGCCGCGAAACACCGCCACGCGCTTGCCCTTAAGGTCCTGCAAGGTCTTGATCCCCGAGCCCGGCACCACGCCCAGGTATTGCTTCACCCCGCGAGCGGTGGCGCTCAACAGGCGAGTGTCGAGGCCATTGGAACGGCCGATGATCGCTGCCAGGTCGCCCAGGTAAGCCAGGTCCACCTGGCCGTTGGCAAAGGCCTCATTGATCACGGGACCGGCGCCCTTGAAGTAATTCCACTGGATCTTGATGCCCTGGTCGGCGAAGGCTTTTTCAAAGATCTGCTGGCTCCTCAGCACATCCGTCAAGCCACCACCGCTGTTCTGGGTACCGGCGCTCAGGTCGGGCACGGCGATGCGGATTTCCTTGAGGTCGGCGGCATGCACCAGCCCGGCGAGCGCGGTGCCGGCAACCAGGGTAATCAAGCGTTTGAAGGGCAGTTTCATAGAGGTGCTCCTGTGGGCGACGGTGGCCTGGTGAGCAGAAAGTACGCACAACACGATAAAAACTTTAAATACTATAAATTCACAATTTAATAGCTTTTTGGACTATGCAGCCACAGACGCCGGTTCCAGAGGGTTATGCATCAACAGCATGGAAAATATTCTCCAAATGCATTGGATGCGTGTCGGGCAGAGGCTTTAAATGGTTTTTCTTATCCCTAAATAATCTTGATTGTTTGTTTATAAGATCAAAATCACATAACGCACTCGCCGACCACGGAGGTCTTCCATGGCCCGAATCTCACTGTTGAGCCTGCCGCTCGCCGCCCCCGCCAAGGCCGGGCGGGCACATTGGCCGAACCTGAGGGAACGCCTGCTGCCGTGGCTGCTGCCACTCACGCTGTTTGCGCTGTGGTGGCTGGCCAGCCGTCAGCACTGGATGAGCGAGCAGATATTGCCCGCCCCCGCGCTGGTCTGGAGCAGCGCCGTGGAACTGGCCGGCGGCGAGTTGTGGAGCCATTTGGCGATCAGCCTGCAACGGCTGTTCTGGGGATTGCTCGCAGGGGTCGGCGCCGGGGCGTTGCTGGGTGCGCTGCTGGGCTTGAGTGCACGCGCCGAGCGCCTGGTGTTCCCGACCTTCAGCGCCCTGTCGCAAGTCCCGACCCTGGCCTGGATCCCGCTGTTCATGGTGTTTTTCGGGATCGGCGAAACCCTTAAGCTGGTGGTGCTGGTCAAGGCGATTGTGGTGCCGGTGACCCTGCACACCCTGGTCGGCGTGCGCGATGCCCAGCCCGGTTTACGCGAGGCCGCGCGGGTGCTGCGCTTACCCACGCACCTGCTGATCCGCCGGCTGATCCTGCCCGCCGCACTGCCCGCATTCATGGCAGGTGTACGCCTGGCCCTGGCCGCCGGCTGGACCTCGTTGCTGGCCGTGGAATTGCTGGCCTCCAGCGAAGGCATCGGCTACCTGATGGTGTGGGCACGGCAGCTGTTCATGCTCGATATCGTATTTGTATGCATCGTGGTCATTGGCGTGCTGGGCGTGACGATGGATCGCGGCATTGGCTGGCTGGATCGCAAGTGGGTGCACTGGCCCCATCCGGCGACCGCGCAGATCCGCCGTGGCCCGCGCTACCAGGGCTGGCAACGCCTGCAACCGTGGTTGCTGCCCTTGAGCCTGTTGGCGCTGTGGCAGTCGGCGACAGCCCTGGACTGGGTCGATCCTAATATCCTGGTCAGCCCGTGGACCGTGTTGTACACCACCGCCAGCGGCATATTCGATGGCAGCCTGCTCAGCGCCCTGGGCAAAAGCCTGGGACGCACCTTGAGTGGCTTGCTCCTTGGCGGCGGGCTGGGTTTTGCCCTTGGCCTGCTGTTGGGCCTGTCGCGCCGCAGTGAGCGGGTACTGGGCCCAACCCTGGCGGCCCTGCGCCAGATCGCGATTTTTGCCTGGGTACCGCTGCTTACCGCCTGGTTCGGCCTGGGGGAGTTGGCCAAGTCGGTGTTTATCGCCCTTGCCGCGTTTTTCCCGCTGTTTATCGCCACCCAACGCAGCGTGCTCAACCTCTCGCCGCAGCTCAATGAAGCCGCCCAGGTGCTGCGCCTGAGCCTGGCCCTGCGCCTGCGCCGCCTGGTGCTGCCGGGGGCGGCGGCGGGCATTTTTGCCGGGCTGCGCCTGAGCCTGATCTACGCCTGGCTGGGCACCATCGGCGCGGAATATTTCATGCCGTCCAATGGCGGCATCGGCAGCCTGATGATCGGCGCCCAACAGCTGCTGCGCATGGACCTGATCATGAGCGGCATGCTCCTGGTCGGCCTCACGGGCGCGGCACTCAACCTTATCGGCCAACGCATCGAAACCCGCGCCACGCGCTGGAGACACGCATGACTGCACCTATCGTCAGCTTCAACCATGTGGGCAAGACCTTCGACGTCGATGGCTTCGAGCTGGAGGCCATCCGCGAATTCAACCTGGACATTGCCGAGGGCGAGTTCGTCGCGATCGTCGGTTCCAGCGGCTGCGGCAAATCCACCTTGCTGCGCCTGCTGATCGGCCTGGATACGCAGTTTCGCGGCGAAATCTGCGTCGATGGCAAGGCAGTGCAAGGCATCGGCGGCGAGCGCGGCATCGTGTTCCAGGAACACCGTTTGTTCCCGTGGCTGACGGTAGCAGAAAACATCGGCCTGGGCCTGGTCAACGAGCCCTTGAGCGAGGCCCAGCGCCAACAGCGCATCAGCGATTTTATCGAGCTGGTGGGCCTCACCGATTTCACCCGCGCCTACCCACACCAATTGTCTGGCGGCATGGCGCAACGGGTGGCAATCGCCCGCGGCCTGGTGGCCAGCCCGCGCATCCTATTGCTGGACGAGCCCTTCGGCGCCCTCGACGCCCTGACCCGCCAGCAGATGCAGGATGAACTGCTGGCGATCCGCGCCCGCGCCAGGATCACCACGGTGCTGGTGACCCACGATGTGGAAGAAGCGATTTTTCTTGCCGACCGCGTGGTGGTGATGGAGCCCCGGCCCGGGCGGATCAAGCAGGTGGTGGACATCGCCCTGCCCCATCCGCGCCAGCGCAGCAGTTTCGACTTCCACCAATTGCGCGAAGAACTGCTGCACGAGTTGATCAGCGACGACCATTACCAGCCGCCGCTGCGTGAACAGATCCGTGACCTGCCCCTGGCGTTTATTGCCTGCTGATTGAGGAGTGTCTTGATGTCGCAACGTCCCAACTTTCTAGTGATCCTGGCCGATGACATGGGCTTCTCCGACCTCGGGGCCTTTGGCGGGGAAATCTTTACACCGCACCTGGACGCCCTGGCGCTCAACGGCCTGCGCCTGACCGATTTTCACACCGCGCCCACCTGCTCGCCGACCCGTTCGATGCTGCTCACCGGCACTGACCACCATATCGCCGGCATCGGCACCATGGCCGAGGCGCTGACCCCGGAACTGATCGGCAAGCCGGGCTATGAAGGCTACCTCAACGACAAGGTGGTGGCCCTGCCCGAACTGCTGCGCGACGCCGGTTACCAGACCCTGATGAGCGGCAAATGGCACCTGGGACTGACCGCTGAACTGGCGCCCCACGCCCGGGGTTTCGAGCGCTCGTTTTCGCTGCTGCCGGGGGCGGCCAACCACTATGGCTTCGAGCCGACCTACGACGACACCACCCCTGGCCTGCTCAAATCCACCCCGGCGCTGTATATCGAGGACGACCACTTCGTCGAGCAATTGCCCGAAGGTTTCTATTCCTCCGATGCCTTTGGCGACAAGCTCTTGCAGTACCTCAAGGAACGCGACCAGGCCCGGCCGTTCTTCGCCTACCTGCCGTTTTCCGCCCCGCACTGGCCGTTGCAGGCGCCGGTAGAGATCGTCGACAAATACCGTGGCCGCTACGACGCCGGCCCCGAGGTGCTGCGCCTGGAGCGCCTGGAAAAACTCAAGGCCCTGGGGCTGATCGATGCCGATGTCGAGCCCCATCCGCTGATCGAACTGAACACCCAGTGGGCGGCCCTGAGCGATGAACAACGCCAGGTCTCGGCGCGGGCCATGGAAGTGTATGCGGCGATGGTCGAGCGCATGGACTGGAACATCGGCCGGGTGGTGGAGTACCTGCGCCAGCAGGGGCAACTGGACAATACCTTCATCCTGTTTATGTCCGACAACGGCGCCGAGGGCGCGCTGCTGGAAGCCTTCCCCAAATTCGGGCCTGAGCTGCTGACTTACCTCAACCAGCATTACGACAACAGCCTGGGCAACATCGGCCGCGCCAACTCCTATGTCTGGTATGGACCGTCCTGGGCCCAGGTGGCCACCGCGCCGTCGCGCCTGTTCAAGGCCTTCACCACCGAAGGCGGGATCCGCGTGCCGGCGCTGGTGCATTACCCGCAGCTGGCACTCAAGGGTCGGATCAGCCATGGCTTTGGCACGGTGATGGATATCACCCCGACCATTCTCGACCTGGCCGGCGTGCGCCACCCCGGTAAACAGTGGCGCGGCAAGCCGATTGCGCCGCTGCGGGGCAAGTCGTGGCTGGGCTTTTTGTCCGGGGAGACCCTGCAGGTGCACGATGAACACACCGTCACCGGCTGGGAACTGTTCGGCCGCCGGGCGATTCGCCAGGGGCAGTGGAAGGCGGTGTACATCCCAGGTCCCGTGGGGCCGGCGACCTGGCAGCTGTATGACTTGGGCAGGGATCCCGGAGAGATCCATGACCTGGCGTCGAGCCAGCCGGAAAAGCTGGCGACCTTGATTGGCCATTGGCAACAGTATGTGGAGGAGACGGGGGTGGTGCTGAGTGCTTCGCCGTTTCAGCCGGACTGAGGTTATTTAGTGCCTGGGAGGGCCCTTTCGCGAGCAAGCCCGCTCCCACATTTGACCGAGTACATTCTTTGGAATGTGGTCGGATGTGGGAGCGGGCTTGCTCGCGAAAGGGCCGCTACAGGCACCGCCTACCCCTGCGCCATCTCCCGCAACCGCTGGGCATCGAGTATCTCAATCTCCCCATACCCCAACCGCACAACGCCCTGCTCTTGCAACGCCTTGAGCAGCGCATTGGTGGTCTGGCGCGACACACCCAGCATCGCCGCCAAATCCTCCTGCGCCAATTGCACCACACGCCGCGAGCCGTCGATCTCGCCATAACCCTCGGCAATCATCCACAACCGATGGGCCACCCGCACCGACGCGGGCGCAAGGCTCAACTGCTCGATATTGATAAAGGTCAGCCGCAACTTCTGGCTCATCAGCAAGGCCATGTCCCGCCAATAGGCCGGGCTGTGCGCAAGCAAGTGCAGGATCGCCGACTGCGGGACCTGCAACAGCGTGCAAGGCCCGACCGCACAAGCGTCGTGGGTGCGTGGCAGGCCGTCGAACACGGCGATTTCGCCAAACCAGAAAGGCGCTTGCGCCAGGCTCAACAACGCTTCCTTGCCCTGCTCGTTCACCGCGCTGATGCGCAGGCTGCCATCGAGCACCGCATACAAGCCGCACGGTGGGTCGCCGCGCTTGAACAGCACCTGCCCCGCCGCCAGCTGCCGCACGCGGGCGTTGGCCAGCAAGCTATGCTGCAAAGGAGCAGGCAGATGGCGGTACCAGTGGCCGCTGGACAGGCGCCCATGCCAAGACTCTGCGTCCATGAGAACTCCAAAGATTGTCGCCCAGTTGACAGTTTGTCGCAGTCCTACAGGGCATGATCAAGCATCCTACAGGAGGAATAACAATGAAAAGCCTCGTCGACCATCTGAGCCAATACGCCGCCTACCACCGCGACCCCCGCAACATCGCCAGCCACTTTATCGGCATCCCCATGATCGTGGTGGCCGTCGCCGTGCTGCTGTCACGCCCCGAATGGCAAGTGACCGGCCTGTGGCTGTCACCGGCGGTGCTGCTGGCACTGTTTTCTGCGGGGTTCTACCTGCGCCTGGAACTGGCGCTGGGGGTGTTGATGAGCGTGCTGATGGGCCTGTCGGTGTGGGCCGGGCATGTGCTGGCGGCGCAAAGCACGCTGGTGTGGCTCAGCAGTGGTATCGGCCTGTTTGTGCTGGGCTGGGTGATCCAGTTTGTCGGCCACTACTACGAGGGGCGCAAGCCTGCGTTCGTCGATGACGTGTCCGGGCTGATCGTGGGGCCGTTGTTTGTGGTGGCGGAGCTGGCGTTTCTGCTGGGGTTGCGCCATGAGCTCAAGCGGCAGATTGAAGAGCGGGCGGGGCCGGTGCGCGCGCGTCACAAGAACGCCACGGTCTGAGAAGCACCGGTAATCCAAATGTGGGAGCGGGCTTGCTCGCGAAAGCGGTGGTTCAGTCGGTACATCCAGTGACTGACACTGCGCGTTCGCGAGCAAGCCCGCTCCCACAGATTTTTTGCAATTTTTTAAGCCTTTTGCCAGACCTTGGGCTTGAAGAACAACGTCTCACCCCGCGCCAGCCCGGTCAGGCTGTCGTGATCCTTCACCACTTCCGCTTCGATCAGTTCGCTCTGGCCTTCGACCTTCAGCGTGACCCGCGTGGTGGCGCCCAGCGGGCGGATGTCGCGCACTTGCGCAGCATGGTGGTCTTCCAGTTCATGGCGTGACAACGACACTTCGTGGGGGCGGAACAGCAGGTGCTGGTCTTCACCCAGGTGCAGGCGGTTGGAATCGCCGAGGAAGTGATAGACGAAATCGCTGGCCGGGTTTTCGTAGACGTCGCCCGGTGAGCCGATCTGCTCGATCACGCCCTTGTTCATCACCACGATGCGGTCGGCAACTTCCATGGCTTCTTCCTGGTCGTGGGTCACGAACACCGAGGTCAGGTTGATGTCCTCGTGCAGACGTGCCAGCCAGCGGCGCAGTTCCTTGCGGACCTTGGCGTCCAGGGCGCCGAAAGGCTCGTCGAGCAGCAGTACCTTGGGCTCCACCGCCAGGGCACGGGCCAGGGCGATCCGCTGGCGCTGGCCGCCGGAGAGTTGTTCCGGGTAGCGGTCCGACAGCCAGTCCAGTTGCACCATGTTCAGCAGTTCGTGGACCTTGGCGGCGATCTGGGTTTCGTTCGGGCGCTGGTTCTTCGGCTTCATGCGCAGGCCGAAGGCGACGTTGTCGAACACGGTCATGTGGCGGAACAACGCGTAGTGCTGGAACACAAAGCCGACGTTGCGATCACGCACATCGTGGCCGGACACGTCTTCACCGTGGAACACGATGCTCCCGGCATCCGGGGTTTCCAGGCCGGCAATGATGCGCAGCAAGGTGGTCTTGCCGCAGCCGGAGGGGCCAAGCAAAGCCACCAGCTCGCCACTCTGGATATCCAGGTTGATGCTGTCCAGGGCCTTGAAGGCGTTGAAGTTCTTGCTGACGTTACGGACTTCGATCGACATGACTTATTCCTCAGCCGCACCGGCGCGCAGGCGGTTAATACGATTCTCGCTCCACTGCTTGAGCAGCAGGATGAAGAGCGCCAGGATCAGCAACAGACTCGCCACCGCAAACGCGGCGACGTGGTTGTATTCGTTGTAGAGAATCTCGACGTGCAGCGGCAGGGTGTTGGTCACGCCGCGAATGTGCCCGGACACCACCGACACCGCGCCAAACTCACCCATCGCCCGCGCGGTACACAGCACCACGCCGTAGATCAGGCCCCACTTGATGTTGGGCACGGTGACATGCCAGAACATCTGCCAGCCATTGGCGCCCAGCAGGCGTGCGGCTTCTTCTTCCTGGGTGCCCTGCTCCTGCATCAGCGGGATCAGTTCACGGGCCACGAACGGCACGGTGACGAAGATCGTCGCCAGCACGATGCCCGGCAAGGCGAAGACGATCTGGATATCGTGATCCTGCAGCCACGGGCCGAAGAACCCCTGGGCACCGAACATCAGCACATAGACCAGACCGGCGATGACCGGCGAGACCGAGAACGGCAGGTCGATCAGGGTCACCAGCATGCTTTTGCCACGGAATGAGTACTTGCTCACGCACCAGGCCGCACTGACGCCGAATACCAGGTTGAGCGGCACCGAAATCAGCACCGCAATCACCGTCAGCTTCAAGGCCGACAGCGCGTCCGGCTCAAAGATCGCGGCAAAGAATGCGCCCAGGCCGAGCTTGAGGCCCTGGGACACCACGATAAACAGCGGCAACAGCAAAAACAGGGCGAAGATCAGCCAGCCAAGGCCGATCAGGATGCGTCGCGACACCGCACTGCCACGGCGGGCAGCATTGGCCGAAGACGCGGCGGAAATAGACGATTGGGACATGTTCCGCGCCTCCTTATGGGTGTTCGATGCGCCGCTGCAACAAGTTGATCAGCAGCAGCAGGACAAAGGAAACCACCAGCATCAGCACGCCGATGGAGGTAGCGCCGGTGTAGTCGTATTGGTCGAGCTTGACCATGATCAGCAGCGGCAGGATCTCGGTTTTCATCGGCATGTTGCCGGCGATGAAAATCACCGAACCGTACTCACCCACACCTCGGGCGAACGCCAGGGCGAACCCGGTCAGCCAGGCCGGCAGCAGCGCCGGCACGAGGATGTAGCGAAACACCTGCCAGGGCTTGGCGCCCAGGCAGGCGGCGGCTTCTTCGATTTCCCGGGGGATATCGGCCAGCACCGGCTGCACCGTACGCACCACGAAAGGCAGCGTGACGAAGGTCAGGGCCAGGGTGATGCCCAGCGGGGTGTAGGCGATCTTGAAGCCCATGTCGGTGGCGAACTGGCCGACCAGGCCGGAGGGCGCGTACAGCGCGGTCAGCGCAATACCGGCCACGGCGGTGGGCAGGGCAAACGGCAGGTCGATCATCGCGTCGATGATCTTGCGCCCGGGGAAGGTGTAGCGCACCAGCACCCACGCCAGCAGCGTACCGATCACGCCGTTGATCAGCGCGGCATACAGGGCGGTACTGAAGCTCAACTTCAAGGCTGCCCAGACCCGCGGCGCCGAGATGATGGCCCAGAACTGATCCCAGGTGAGTTGGGCGGCGTGGACGAACATGGCCGCCAGCGGTATGAGCACAATCAGGCTGAGGTACACCAAGGTGTAGCCCAGCGTCAGCCCGAAGCCGGGTATGACGGGGGAGATACGACGCGACATAAAAGTCCTTGGTTAACAGTTCAATACCACTGCAGGAACGAACTCATGTGGGAGCGGGCTTACTCGCGAAAGCGGTGTGCCAGTCAACGCATTTAGTGACTGACATACCGCTTTCGCGAGCAAGCCCGCTCCCACACAAGCCGCATTCCACAGGGAGGCCGTGTTGGTTATTGGGCAGTGTAGATCTGGTCGAACACGCCACCGTCGTTGAAGAATTTCGGTTGGGCAGTTTTCCAGCCGCCGAAGTCTTTGTCGATAGTCACCAGTTCCAGTTTCGGGAACTGCTGGGCGTACTTGGCGGCCACATCCTTGTCACGCGGGCGGTAGAAGTTCTTCGCCGCGATTTCCTGGCCAGCCGGGCTGTACAGGTGGTTGAGGTACGCCGTAGCGATTTCGGTGTTGCCCTTTTTCTCGGCGTTCTTGTCGACCACGGCCACGGGCGGCTCGGCGAGGATCGACAGGGACGGCACGATGATGTCGAACTTGTCAGCGCCGCCATCTTCCTTGAGGGCCAGGAACGCTTCGTTTTCCCAGGCCAGCAACACGTCACCCTGACCGTTGTTGACGAAGGTGATGGTCGAACCGCGCGCACCGGTGTCGAGGATCGGCACGTGCTTGAACAGCGCTTTCACGTATTCCTGGGCCTTGGCTTCGCTGCCACCGGCCTTGAGGCCATAGGCCCAGGCGGCGAGGAAGTTCCAGCGGGCGCCGCCGGAGGTTTTCGGGTTCGGCGTGATCACCGAGACGTCGTTCTTGATCAAGTCGCCCCAGTCCTTGATGCCCTTGGGGTTGCCCTTGCGCACCAGGAACACGATGGTCGAGGTGTATGGCGTGCTGGCTTCAGGCAGGCGGGTCTGCCAGTTCTCTGGCAGGGTCTTGCCCAGCTTGGCGATTTCGTCGATGTCGCCGGCCAGGGCCAGGGTCACCACGTCGGCGCGCAGGCCGTCGATCACCGCCCGGCCCTGCTTGCCCGAACCACCGTGGGATTGCTGGATCTTGACGTTGTCGCCAGGGTGCGCCTTTTTCCAGAAACTGGTGAATTCGGCGTTGTACTCCTGGTACAGCTCACGGGTCGGATCGTAGGAAACGTTAAGCAGCTCGTAATCCTTGGCCACTGCGGAACCGGCAAACACGGCGCTGGCCAGGGCGGCCAGGGCGTAACGGCGAATCGACGACATAGACAAGCTCCTGAAATTCTTGGGTGTTGGCTTTTCTTATAAGTACGGGTCCTGCAATCGAAGCGCCGTCTTGGCTCAGCTCGTTTTGTTGCCCGGGCTCTGCAAGCGGAATTTCTCTTTACGTTCGATCTGCACCACTTGGGCGTTGTGTACGGTGATTTCCACTGCGCCGAAACGCAGGTCACGCAATGCGCTTTGGATCTCGCGCAAAATGGCTGCTTCGTCCTGGCCGTCAACGCTGCGTAGAGATGCGCTCATGGTCGTGCTCCTGAAATGAGAAGTGCCTGGCAGTGGCGGCACTGCTTGCGGCGTGAGGGCGATAGTAGATAAGCGCGGATATTCTTAAAAATACTATTTAAGAATGTTTATATAACCAGAAAGAATTTTCAGGCAGGACACGACGTTAAGGCGTGCGCAGATAAAAATGTGGGAGCGGGCTTGCCCGCGATGACGGAGTGTCAGCCAGTAAATCTGGCACTGATACACCGCTATCGCGGGCAAGCCCGCTCCCACATTTTTTATTGCATTCCAACCCCGGGGGGTGGGGTTAGTGGATGGCGGGGGCTAGGGCCCAATCAATCTCTGCCGCCAGCATCGGCCGGCCAAACCAGTAGCCCTGGCCCAGGTCGCATTGGTGATTCAACAGGAACCGCGCCTGTTCCATCTGCTCGATACCCTCGGCTTGCACCTGCATACCCATGCTCTGCGCCAGGGCGATGACTACCCGCACAATCGCCGCATCGTCTTCATCCCACGGCAGGCCGGCGACGAAGCCCTGGTCGATTTTCAGCTTCTGCACCGGCAACCGCTTGAGGCGCAGCAGTGACGAATAGCCAGTGCCGAAGTCGTCGATAGCCAGGCTCAGGCCCAGTTCGCGCAGGCGGTGCAGTTGTTCCAGGGCCACTTCCGGGTCGTCCATCACTGCGCTTTCGGTGACTTCCAGTTCCAGCTTCGCCGGGTCCAGGCCGGTGTCGTGCAGCACCTTGGCCACCTGCTCGAACAATTCGTGGCGGGCAAACAGGCGGCTGGAGATATTGACCGCCATAAAGGACAGGTTCTTGCCGTCTGCCAGCCACTGGCACATCTGGCGACAGGCCTGCTCCATGACCCAGCCGTCAATCTCGGCGATCAACCCGGTGCGTTCGGCAATCGGGATAAATTCTGCCGGTGACACCAGGCCGCGCAGCGGGTGCTGCCAGCGCACCAGGGCTTCCACACCAATCATCCGGCTGGTTTGCAGGTCGTGGACCGGCTGGTAGTAGACCCGCAGCTCTTGCTGATCGAGGGCGCGACGCAGCTCATTGCCGATCTCGATCCGGTGCTGGGCGTGGGCGGTCAGTTCCTCGGTGTACAGGGCGTAGCCTTCGCGCCCGGAACTCTTGGCCTTGAACAACGCGGAGTCGGCGTTGCGCAGCAGCTGTTCGGCACTCAGGGCATCGCTGGGGAACAGGCTGATGCCGATACTCACGCTGACAAACAGCTGGTGGCCGTTGAACACGAACGGCTGCTTCATGCTGTCAATGATGCGCTGGGCCAGGGCGGCCGCCTGGACCACCTGTGGACAACTTTCCGCCAGCACCGCGAACTCATCGCCGCCCAGGCGCGCCAAAGTCACGCCGGGACCGAACAAGCCCTGCAGGCGCTCGCCCACGGCCTTGAGCAACTGGTCGCCTACATTGTGACCCAGGCTGTCGTTGATGATCTTGAAGTGGTCCAGATCCAGCATCAACAGCGCACAGCCACGCTTGTGAATCTGCGCCGAGGCCAGCGCCTGCTCGGCGCGGTCGGTGAACAACAGGCGGTTGGGCAGGTCGGTCAACGGGTCGTGGTGGGCCAGGTGCGCCAGTTCGTGCTCGGAATGCTTGATGGCGCTGATGTCGGAAAACACCGCCACGTAATGGCTGACCTGGCCCTGGTCATCGTGGATGACACGGATGGTTTGCCACTGTGGATAAATTTCCCCGCTTTTACGGCGGTTCCAGATCTCGCCGCTCCACTCGCCCTCTTGGTTGAGGGCGCGAAACATCTGCTCATAAAAATCCGGCGAATGGCGCCCGGACTTGAACAGGCTCGGCTGGTGGCCCATCACGTCTTCCACCTGGTAACCGGTGATTTCAATAAACGCGCGGTTGACGTGGACTATCTGCCCGCGGGCGTCGGTGACCAGCACCCCTTCGCGGGTGCAATCGAACACCGCCGCCGCCTGGCGCAGGCGCTCGCGATTTTCCGTCAAGGGTTGCTGGATGCGATGGGCCCGCGCACTGCGGGCGCACAACAGGAAAATAAACAGGGCGCTGAGGGTCACCCACAGATAGCCGCGCAGCATCTGCCAGTGAATCATTTCCTTGGGTTCATCGATAAAATTGTTAAATACCTGCTGACTGAGCTGTATCCACAAGACCGAAAGCAACAAGTACACCAGCCCTGCACGTAGGGCACCTCGGTATGAAAGCAGCATATGACTAGTAATCCTTACTAAAAAACAGAATCGCCCTACAGAGGCTGCGGATTATAGGACAAGTAACATCTCGTCACTCCTATCTGAAAGGGTGACTGGTTTTATCTGTAGGCTAAGTGATAATGCGTCAGTTGTTCTTATCTTTATCTGAGGGCCATACAGCCTATGTGGTACAACGGTTTTCTTGACTTGTCAGCCTGGCAACTGGTGGCAGTCACTCTGTTGATGACCCACGTGACCATTATCGGTGTCACGGTCTATCTACACCGCTATTCAGCCCACCGCTCCCTGGAGCTCAATGCTGGCCTGAAACACTTCTTCCGCTTCTGGCTGTGGCTGACCACGGCGCAGAATACCCGCGAATGGACCGCTATCCACCGCAAACACCACGCCAAGTGCGAAACCGTCGACGATCCCCACAGCCCGGTGATCAAGGGCCTGTCCACGGTCCTGCGCAAAGGTGCCGAGCTGTATCGCGCCGAGGCGGAAAACCCCGAGACCCTGCGCATCTACGGCAAGAACTGCCCGGACGACTGGATCGAACGCAAGCTCTATACCCGCTATCCGCTGCTGGGCGTGGCCCTCATGGGCGTTATCGACGTGCTGCTGTTCGGCACCATCGGCATCACCATCTGGGCGATCCAGATGATGTGGATCCCGTTCTGGGCCGCCGGCGTGATCAACGGCCTGGGGCATGCCATCGGTTATCGCAACTTCGAATGCCGCGACGCGGCGACCAACCTGGTGCCGTGGGGCATCATCGTCGGTGGCGAAGAGCTGCATAACAACCATCACACCTACCCCAACTCCGCCAAACTGTCGGTGAAGAAGTGGGAATTCGACCTGGGCTGGGCCTGGATCCAAGTGTTCAGCTTCCTGCGCCTGGCCAAGGTGCAGCGCGTGGCGCCGATTGCCCATCGGGTGGAAGGCAAGGGCCACCTGGACATGGACACCGCCATGGCGATCCTCAACAACCGCTTCCAGATCATGGCCCAGTACCGCAAGTTGGTGATTGCGCCGCTGGTCAAGCAGGAGCTGGAGAAGGTCGATCATTCGGTACGCCACCAGTTCCACCGGGCCAAGCGCCTGCTGTCACGGGAAACCAGCCTGCTGGATGAGCGCCACCATGTGCGCATCCAGAGCATGCTGGAGCACAGCCAGGCCTTGAAGGTGATCTACGAAAAGCGCCTGGCGCTGCAACAGATCTGGCTCAAGACCAGCAGTAACGGGCATGACATGCTCGCGGCCATCAAGGAGTGGGTGCACGAGGCCGAGGCCAGCGGGATCCAATCCCTGCGCGACTTTGCCCACCAGTTGAAAACCTATTCGTTGCGCCCCGCAAACGCCTAGGTGTTGCAGGAGCCGGGAGGACGCCCAGTCCTTACCGGCTCCACAGTTTTTTGGCGCCATTTCACAGTCACCGAACATTCCGTCTCAATCGCGACTGATAACGGAACTTAGCTGCAATTCCCCTCTCTCAAACAACACTTCGCCATCCTGGCGGGCCTTGTTTTGACTGCTGTTCAATGCTGCGGCATGTCCAGAGAGAATTGTGCCGATGGTCCACGAAACGGACTCCCCGATCCCCACCACACCTGACTCAACGGATACGTCACGGCCGGCTGCCGCTACCTTGCTGGCGTTGATGCATGCCCAGGGCGAAGTGGAGCGTCTGAGCCAGCGTGAACAGCTGTTGAGCTCGCTGCTGGTCAGTGTGAACGCCGTGCTCTGGGCCATCGAGTGGGAGACCCGCCGCGTGCTGTACGTAAGCCCGGCCTATGAGCGCATCTTCGGGCGCTCGGCCAGCCTACTGTTGGCCGAGCACCGTGGCTGGCGCGACAGCATCCACCCTGAAGACCAGCATTACGCCGAGCACAGCCTGGCCCAGGTGCTGGAGCTGGGGGCGGTCGAGAATCGCCAGTACCGCATCATCACCGCAGACGGGCAGATCCGCTGGCTCAGCGACAAGTGCTTCACCAACCAACAGGCCACCCCAGGGAAACCGTTGATTGTGGTGGGCATCGCTGAGGACATCACCGAAAAAAAGCACCTGGAACTCGAGCTGCAGCGCCTGGCCACCACCGACGTGCTAACCCGCAGCAGCAACCGTCGCCACTTCTTCGAGTGCGCCCATCACGAATTCGAACGTGCCTGCACCCAAGGCCTGCCCCTGGCCTTCCTGTTGCTGGATATAGATAACTTCAAGGCCATCAACGACACCTACGGCCACCTGGAGGGCGATCAGGTGTTATTGCGTATCGCCGAGAGCGGCCGCGGGGTATTGCGCCGTGGCGACCTGTTCGGGCGCATTGGCGGCGAGGAATTTGCTGCGGTGCTGCCGGGGTGCGAACCGGAAAGGGCCATGCAGGTCGCCGAACGCCTGGGGCAGGAAGTGCGCCAACTGGAATTCAGCCATGACGGCCGGCCCTATGGCGTGACCGTCAGCCAGGGCCTGGCCAGCCTCACCGCCGCAGATGCAACCCTGGACAGCCTGTTCGCCCGGGCTGATGCGGCCATGTATGAAGCCAAGCGCCAGGGCAAGAACCGGGTGATTGTCGGCTGAATGCCTGCCCTTTCACGGCCCTAAAAAATAGCGCCTGGACCACCGCCATCGCGGGCAAGCCCGCTCCCACAGGGGATCTCGACCAGACTGGGAATTCTGGATACCCCACAAACCCCATGTGGGATCTCGACCAGGCTGGGAGTTCTGGATACTCCACAAACCCCATGTGGGAGCTCGACCAGGCTGGGAGTTCTGGATACTCCACAAACCCCATGTGGGATCTCGACCAGGCTGGGAATTCTGGATACCCCACAAACCCCATGTGGGAGCTCGACCAGGCTGGGAGTTCTGGATACTCCACAAACCCCATGTGGGAGCTCGACCAGGCTGGGAGTTCTGGACACACCACAAATCAAATGTGGGAGTTGTCGAGCTTTAGCGAGGCTACGATGGCGGCGGCACATTCAGCATTGTTGCTGCCAGACACAGCGCCTACCCAGGCTTGCGGATGCGCGTCAGCTCTGCAAACCCGACCTTGAGCAACCTCGCCGTCTTGCCCTTGGCTAACACCTCGACCCCTTCATGCTCCGTCAGCCCTGCCAGTTGCGCCGCGATGTTCATCACCAGCGCCTCACGGGAATACACCCCGCCTTCCAGGGAGTAGGTCGCCGCGATCAGTTGGCGCAGCTCCAGGGGCAAGCGCCAGCGCGTGCGCAGCGCCGAGCCATAGCTGGCGCCAAAGGTGGACAATGACTCGCCAATCAACGCCTCATCCAGTTCACCACCGCCCTGGCGCCACTCCTGCAAGCTGCGCAGCAGGGCCAGGTCACCCAACCGATGGAGAATACCGGCGCTGTAACAGCGTTCGTGTTCCAGGTCGAGCATGCGCGCCAGTGAACGACCGTATTGCGCCGTCCGCTGGGACAATTGCCAGTAACGCTCAGCGTATTCCATCAGGCTGGCATCGCTGAGGATCACGTTGTGCTTGAGGGCCAGGCCGAGGATCAGGTTCATGCTCTGCCCGGCGGCCAGTTTGTGCAGCGCCATGGACAGGGTCTGCACCGGTGTGCCGTGCTGGCCGGCGCTGTTGGCGGCGGCGATCAGCACCGCGGTGATCTGTGGATCAACCTTGACCTGCTCTTCCAATTGCTTGAGATCCAGCCCCTGCGGCGTGAGGCTGCGTTGCACGGCCGCCTTGACGTCAACCCGCAGCGGCGCGCCGTCCGACAGCTCGCGACGCTGCTCCAGGAACACCGGCAAGGACACGCCCGCCGCCAGGGCGGGGGGTTCGCAATACACCGTTTCGCCTTCGTTGAGCAACAAATCCTGCAGGCGTTGCGTAAGACCCTCCATGTTCAGTGGCTTGGTCAGGTAGGCGGTGGGCGCCAGCGGCAATACCTCGCGCACGCTGGCGCCGTCATTGCGTGTACTCAGCAGGATGAACGGCAACACGGGCACCCGCCGACGCTGACGCACACTGCGCAACAGGCTCAGGCCGTCAACGCCCGGCAGCTCCCAATCGGCAATGATCAAATCGTAGGATTTGTCTCGCAGCAGCTCGGCGGCGTGCTGCCCGTCGGCGCACACATCCAGCCGCGCGTCGCAGCGCACATTCAACAACACCTGCTTGAGCAGATCCCGCGACCAAGGGTCGGGCTCGGCAATCAGCACACGGGGTACAGCAGGTAAATCAACAGCAGTCATGCAGCACGCTCCATCGGCAATCCTTGCACATTAGACAAAGGAAGCGCCTGCGTACAAGGAACAAGGCCTGAATAGGTGCATAGCCCACAAAAAAACCCGCCGAAGCGGGTTTTTTTCGATCCAGCCAACCTGCACTTACAGCTCGGAGAAGCACTCTTCGATGATCGCCAAACCTTTGTCCAACTGCTCGTCCGGCGAGGTCAGCGGGACCAGCACGCGCAACACGTTGCCGTAGGTGCCGCACGACAGCAGGATCAGGCCCTTGTCACGCGCCTTGGCAACCACCGCGGCCACCGCAGCAGCGTTCGGCTTGTGGCTGTCGCCGTCCTCGAACAGCTCGACCGCGATCATCGCGCCCAGGGCACGCACTTCGCCGATCACCGGGTACTTGGCCTGGATGGCTTTCAGGCCAGTGACCAGACGCTCGCCAACAGCCTTGCAGCGGTCCAGCAGATGCTCTTCTTCGAACACTTCCATCACGGCCAGGGCCGCGGCGCACGCGATCGGGCTACCGGCATAGGTGCCACCCAGGCCACCTGGGGCAATGGCGTCCATGTATTCTGCCTTGCCGCACACGCCAGCCAGCGGGAAGCCGCCCGCGATGGATTTGGCAAAGGTGGTCAGGTCGGCAGCAACGCCCATCTGCTCCATGGCAAAGAAGGTCCCGGTACGGCCGGCACCGGTTTGCACTTCGTCGGCGATCAGCAGGATGCCGTGCTTGTCGCACAGTTCGCGCAGGCGCTTCATGAAGGCTTTAGGCGCTACGTAGAAACCGCCCTCGCCCTGTACCGGCTCGATGATGATGGCAGCAATATCACGCGGCTCGGCATCGTTCTTGAAGATGCGTTCGATGCTAGCGATGGAGTCGTCGATGCTCACGCCGTGCAACTCGTTCGGGTACAGCGCACGGAAGATACCGCCTGGCATCAGGCCCATGCCAGCGGAGTACGGTACAACCTTGCCGGTCAGGCCCAGGGTCATCATGGTGCGGCCGTGGTAAGCGCCGGTGAAAGCGATCACGCCGGCACGGCCAGTCGCGGCACGCGCAATTTTCACGGCGTTTTCCACGGCTTCGGAACCGGTGGTGACCAGCAGGGTTTTCTTGGCGAAATCACCTGGCACCTTGGCGTTAACTTTTTCGCACAGCTCCACGTACGGCTCGTAAGCCAGGACCTGGAAGCAGGTGTGGGTCAGCTTGTTCAACTGCTCGGTCACGGCCGCGATGATTTTCGGGTGCAGGTGACCGGTGTTCAGTACGGCGATGCCGCCGGCGAAGTCGATAAACTCGCGACCTTCAACGTCAGTCACGGTGGCGTTCTTCGCGGATTCGGCGAAGATCGGGTGAATCTGGCCAACACCGCGCGGTACAGCGGCTTCGCGGCGTTTCATCAAGGAAGCGTTGGTCTTGTTGCTCATAAAGTCCTCATTCGCCACTCATCGGGTGGCGTGGTCCAAGGAATACGTGACGGGGAGGCAACTACGGCAGCATGCGATGATCGACTGCCACAGCTTTCCCGGCCACTTCGAATAACGGTTTGAAGCACGCAAAGGGACAGCGCTCTCGTGCCCTTTGCGTTTGCAGCGATACCTTGCCGGTTAGATACCCAGGCAGAGGTATTTGATTTCCAGGTAATCCTCGATACCGTACTTGGAGCCTTCACGGCCCAGGCCCGACGCCTTAATACCGCCGAACGGCGCCACTTCGTTGGAGATCAGCCCGGTGTTGACGCCGACCATGCCGTATTCCAAGGCCTCGGCCACACGGAACACACGGCCCAGGTCGCGGGCATAGAAGTAGGAGGCCAGGCCAAATTCGGTGTCGTTAGACATCGCGATCACTTCGGCTTCGTCTTTGAAGCGGAACAACGGCGCCAGCGGGCCGAAGGTTTCTTCCTTGGCCACGGCAGCGTTTTTCGGCACGTTGGTGAGAATGGTCGGCTCGAAGAAGTTGCCTTCCATAACCTTACCGCCCGCCAACAGGGTCGCACCTTTGCTCAAGGCATCGGCGATGTGTTCCTGGACCTTGGCCACGGCTTTTTCGTCGATCAGCGGGCCAGTCGTGGTGCCTTCTTCCAGACCGTTGCCGATCTTCAATTTGGCTACGGCCACTTTGAGTTTTTCCGCGAACGCGTCGTACACCGAATCCTGGATGTACAGGCGGTTGGCGCACACGCACGTCTGGCCGTTGTTGCGGTACTTGGAGATGATCGCGCCTTCGACGGCCTTATCCAGGTCGGCGTCGTCGAACACGATGAACGGCGCGTTGCCGCCCAGTTCCAGGGAAACTTTCTTGATGTCCTTGGCGCATTCGGCCATCAACTGGCGACCGATTTCGGTCGAGCCGGTGAAGGACAATTTACGCACGGTCGGGTTGCTGGTCAGCTCGCTGCCGATATCGCCAGCGCTGCCGGAGACCACACTGAACACGCCGTTTGGAATCCCGGCACGCTGGGCCAGCTCAGCCAGGGCAAACGCCGAGAACGGGGTTTGCGACGCAGGCTTGAGGACCATGGTGCAACCGGCAGCCAGGGCCGGGCCGGCTTTACGGGTGATCATCGCGGCCGGGAAGTTCCACGGCGTGATGGCGGCGGTGACGCCGATCGGCTGCTTCATCACGATCAGGCGCTTGTCTGGCTGATGGCCAGGGATCACGTCCCCGTAGATACGCTTGGCCTCTTCGGCGAACCACTCGATAAACGAAGCGGCGTAGACGATTTCGCCCTTGGCTTCGGCCAGCGGCTTGCCCTGCTCCAGGGTCATCAGACGCGCCAGGTCATCCTGGTTCTCGATGATCAGCTCGAACCAGCGACGCAGCTTGTTTGCACGGTCCTTGGCAGTCAGTGCGCGCCAGGCCGGCAAGGCCTTGTCGGCGGCTTCGATGGCACGACGGGTTTCGGCGGCGCCCATCTTCGGCACGGTGCCCAGGATCTCGCCAGTCGCGGGGTTGTTGACCTTGATCGTTTGACCGTTGTCCGCATCGACCCAAGCGCCATCAATAAAGGCTTGCTGGCGGAACAACTGGGTGTCTTTAAGCTGCATGTCGGCTTTCCTTAACAGCACCGCGCGCGCGCGGGGCAAATTAGAGTTGTTGAAAGGCGCCTCGAAGGCTGCCGTCAGGGAAATCAGTCACTGGGCGCAAGCTGAAACATCGCGCACGGGAGACAGTGCGTTTGAAATCTCAAACGAATCCTAGGATCAATGGGGGGGCAGGGCAATAGTCTGTTCGAAAAAAAGAACGAAAACGGCGCATTAGCCGAATTATTCTGACAGGCGCACAACAGCCGGATTCAGCGCCAAGGGCACACACCGCCCGGTACAGAGCCTCGCCGCTCCAGAATCCTACCGGCAGACGGCCAAAAACCAGCATGGACGCCCAAGGTCGACATGGGTATGATGGCGCCCGCACAAGCATCCGTAGCTCAGCTGGATAGAGTACTGCCCTCCGAAGGCAGGGGTCGTGGGTTCGAATCCCGCCGGGTGCACCAGATACAGAAAAAAGCCCCAGGTCGCAAGACCTGGGGCTTTTTTGTGGGCGCTGTCACAAAGACTCTTCTGCCGGCCATATCCAACTAGGCAAAGCGCTTTTGCGTTGTAAGTTGGAGTGCGTAAACTGGCAACGCGAAGAGTGCACTACATAAGTTTGTTCTCATTTTGCATCTGGCCGTTAGCTTACTGAGTTGTCACTTCACCGGCCTTGTGAAAGAGCTTGGCGAAGATCATCCACTGGCCATCGACTTTCATCAAGTTCAAGTAGTCGACCATGACGTTATTGAATAGGCGCAAACGCACTTTAACGATGGCCATTTCCGCAGACATCACATCAATCATCAACACTTCATCAAGTTGTGGAAAACCACCTTCCTGTGGCGACTGACGGCCTTGAACCATGGCCCTGTACTCATCAAAAGACCGGACGACCACGGTCGAGTCTTGTGCGCTATATAACACGCAACCCCGATGAAAGACCCGATCAAACAGATTCAAGTCCTGGGTTTGCAATACATCAAAGTAGTTTTTCAGAAACGACTGGATTTCATTGATCATGGCGAACAACTCCCGCTTTATTAGCATGACATTATTTAAATAATTAAATCGTCGCTATTATCGGTATCTCGCTCGCTTCACGTATAGCGGCTATTATTAGACTTTTCCGTGAAAGGAATTCACCTATTGAAGCTCCCTCCACTCGCCGCATTGCGCGCCTTCGAGGCTTTGGCCCGGCTGGGCAAGGTGAATTTGGCGGCCGTTGAGCTGCACGTGACCCACAGTGCCGTCAGCCATCAGATTGGCTCTCTTGAAGAGTATTTGGGTATTGCCTTGGTGATGCGCAGCGGACGTTCCCTGGTGTTGACGGAAGAGGGGCGCATTTATGCCTACCAGATCAGGCAGGCGCTGGGTGAAATCGCCGGGGTCACAGAGAAGTTTCTGGCGAGAAGCAATTTCCCGCAACTGACCCTGTCAGTGCTGCCCTCCTATGCCATGCACTGGTTATTGCCGCGCTTGCACGGTTTTATGAGTGCCCATCCCGGGTTGCGCCTGAAATTGGAATCGACCATGGCGTTCGCCGGTTTAGAACAGGGCCTGGTCAATTGCGCAATCCGCTTCGGTCACGGCCAATGGCCCGATATGCATTGCGAAACACTGATGAGCGACTCATTGCTGGTGGTCGCTGCTCGCGACTTCAACCACGGTGTATTGCCAGACACGCCGCACGCCATCCTCGAGCAGCCACTGCTACACGCCAGTGAAAGCTGGGCAACCTGGCTGTGCGCCGCAGGCGTGGAGGGACAGCGCCCTCACGCCTCGCTGGAGTTCACCGACTCCACCTTGCTGCTCGAAGCGGTACGGCTCGGGCACGGCGTCGCATTGACGCGCCGCTCGATCGCCCATTCACTGATTCAACGTGGGGAGCTGGTCAAACTCACCGACATCGAACCGGCGCATTCTTCGAGCTACTACCTGGTCTGGCCACTGGGGATTAAACGTTCGGCGCAATTAACCTCCCTGCACAGCTGGCTCAAAGACCAAGTCGTGGCGTATCAAGACAGCCTATAAAACCGCTGCCTGTAGGTCTTAGTTCAAATCGGGCCGGGAGCCGCAGATACAGACGAAAAGCCCCAGGTCGCAAGACCTGGGGCTTTTTGGTGGGCGCGGGTTCAACGCTTTTGCAACGCTTCCAACCGGGCGGGCAGGTCTTCGTCAGGAAAGCGCTTGTGCAGCGCCAGCAGCTTCTCATCCGCCGCCCTGCTCTCTCCCGCCTCGCGCAGATGCACAATCTCCTCAAGCCCCTGCTCCAGGGACTGCGGTTTGGCGGCTATCTGCTTGCTCATTTTCGCCACGGGCTCATCGGCCACGACCGCCGCCATCTCGGCCTGGACCGACGCGCTGTCAGCCTGTGGTGCCATCGCCATACGGGCCATGGGCGCGGGGGCGGCTGGGGCAGACAGTGCCTGCGGCGGTGGCGCAGCGGCATATTCGGCGGCTTCGGGCAGGTCGATATCAGGTACTGGCGAGCGCATTACCACGCCAATCATCAGTGCGACCCCGGCCACGGTGGCAAACGCCATCTGCCAGCGTGGTCGTTGGCAGGCTTGCAGCCAGCGTTGCCACAGGTTTGGCCCGGGTGCCGGTGCTTCGCGGCGGGCGGCGGCGAGGATGAAGGCGTCGAGGGACGCAGGCGGCTCGTTGGCGCTGTGTTGGCGAAAGTGCTGGATCAGCCCTTCGTCAGTCGGATCCTGGGGGTGTCGGGAGTCAGTCATACGGGTACCTCCTCGGCCAGCAGCCGACGCAATTTCTGCTGGGCGTAACGCAAGCGGCTTTTTACCGTTTCCAGTGGGCTGCCGGTCAGGGCGGCGATTTGTGGCAGTTCCAGGTCGCCGTGCAGGCGCAGCATAAACACTTCGCGCTGGTCTTCGGGCAGGTCTTGCAACGCTGCATCGAGACGGCCCTGGTCGCGGCTCAGGCTCAGTTGCTGCTCGGGGCCGGCGCCGGCGTCGGGCTGGGCGTGCAGTTGTTCGTCGTAGCTGTCGTGCAGCGGGTTGTGGATGCCGTGCTTGCGCCAATGGTCGATCAGGCGGTTGCGGGCAATCTGGAACAGCCAGGTACGAAAACTCGCGCGGCCTTGTGGCTGGGTAGTGCTGCGGATCAGGCTGAGCCAGGTGTCCTGGTAGATTTCCTCAGCCAGTTCGGCCTTATTGCAGAGGCCCACGAGAAACCGGTAAAGGCCCTGGCGGTGCCGGGCATAAAGGATTTCGAAGGCGCCTGCATCGCCGCTGCGGTAGCGGGCCAGCAGCGATTCGTCGCTGGGTGGATCATCTGGTACGGCCATGTTAAGTGGCGAACTCCTTTCGATGGATCACTGCAGATTACCTGTGGGAGCCGGGCAAGCCAGCTCCCACATTAGAGCTGTATCGTGTGCAAGATCAGTGTTTGAGGCTCTGGGCCAGTTCCACCAACTGTACGAATTCATTACGCAGGCCGTAGGGATCATCACCCCGGGCCGAGCGGGCCAGGGCGGCGGTGTCTTTTAGGCTCATGCTGCCAGTGTAGCGGCCATCGCCCTTGAGCTGTTGGGCGAAGGCGGCCACGGCGGCCGAGAAGCGCAGGTCGTCGCTGGGCGTGTGTTGAGCACTCTTGATCGGGTGTTCGATCAGGCGACTGCTGCCACCCGCCGCCGGCTTGTAGCGTACCCGCAACATGGCCAGTTCTGTGGCGTTGCCCTCGCCAGCCTTGGCCTGGGTATAGCGCAGCGGTTCCAGCCAGCCTTTTGACCCCTTGGGTACGATTTCATACAGCGCTGTCACGGTATGCCCGGCACCGATTTCGCCGGCGTCCACCTTGTCATTGCTGAAATCCTCACGTTTCAAGGCGCGGTTTTCATAGCCCAGCAGGCGATATTCGCTGACCTGGGCCGGGTTGAATTCCACCTGCAGCTTTACATCCCGCGCCACCACGGCCAGGGTCGAGCTGAGTTGCTCCACCAGGACCTTGCGCGCTTCGCGCAGGTTGTCGATATAGGCGTAGTTGCCATCGCCCGCGTCGGCCAGTTGTTCCATCAGGTGTTCGTTGTAGTTGTCCACACCAAACCCCAGGGTGGTCAGGGATACCCCGCTTTTTCGCTGGTCCACGGCCATCTGCTTGAGGCTGTCGAAGTCGCTGATGCCGACGTTGAAGTCACCGTCGGTGGCCAGCAGGATGCGGTTGATACCTTGGTCGAGAAACCCTTCGCGGGCCATCTGGTAGGCCAGTTCGATGCCCGATGCGCCCGCCGTGGAGCCGCCGGCGGTCAGTTGCTCGATGGCGTTGCGGATGTTTGCCTTGTCACGCCCGAACGTGGGCTTGAGCACCACCCGCGACTCGCCGGCATACACCACCAGCGACACACGGTCCTGATCGCGCAGTTGGTCGACCAGCAGCTTGAGGGTGCTTTTCACCAGCGGCAGGCCTTCGCGGCGGTCCATGGAGCCGGAAACATCCACCAGGAACACCAGATTGGCCGGCGCCAGTTCGGCCACCGCACGCTCGGAGGCCTTGATGCCGACGCGCAGCAGGCGCGTATTGGGGTTCCAGGGGGTGGCGGCGACTTCGGTGGTCACGCCGAACGGTGAGCCATCGCTCGGCAGTGGGTAGTCGTAGGGGAAGTAATTGACCATTTCCTCAAGTCGCACGGCACCTTCGGGCGGCAGCTGGCCTTGGTTTAGGAAACGCCTGACATTGGCATAGCTGCCCGTATCGACATCGACGCTGAAGGTCGAGACCGGGGTTTCGGCAACGCTGTGCACCGGGTTGTCCGGCAGGTTTTGATACTGCTCACGCGGCTCCGCGCGGTACTCCATCGCCACAGCGTCATGCATGGCCATCGGTGCCGGCATCGCCATTCTTTTGAGCATGGCGCCCTGAGCCTGGACAGGCACGCTTTGCAGTTCGGGGACGGCAGCCGCTTCGGGCGCCTTGGCCTCGTCACGGGATGACAGCCCACACCCGGCAAGTGCCACCAGCAAGGTCACGGCAAAGCCCTGGGCAGCGGGGCGCAGGAGGAGAAGAGGATGGGACATGGGCTGAACCTCGTGTGTGAATGATGCGTTCACAAGGTCAGACGTAGGAGCGTCGGGATTCGGGTTAGCGTCTGGTCACTCAACCTATGTGGGAGCTGGCTTGACCTGCGATAGCGGTGGGCGAGTCAATACATACGGTGACTGACCTACCGCTATCGCGGGCAAGCCCGCTCCCACATTGGATCGGCAGTGACTGGTCCAGATCAGTCCGAGCCGTACTTGGGCGAGCGCGGGCCGTACAGGATCCCGGTGCGTTGCCCGGCCGACAATAGGCGCGCACTGGTGATACCAGCAATCGGGTGCGCCGCGTCGGTGGAGCTGTTGATCACTTGCTTGACCGCCGCAGTGATCAGCATGCCCACCAGGCCGCCGCCGTTGTTGTTGCCTTCCTCGCTGGACGCCCGTGCCGAGCCGGTCCACAGGGTGGTGCCGGTGCGCAGGTCGACCAGTTTGGCCGAGGCTGTCACGGAGGTGTCGCTGGTGATCAGCATGTACTTGGTGCCGTACTCGCTGACGGTGATGTACAGCGCCGCGTCTGCGCCGAAGATTTCATGCAGCTTGCCCGGCGGCACGCCCTGGATATCGTTGGCGGTGGTCAGGCCGTTCTGGCGGAAGGTTTCGTCCACCAGGGCAATCGGCATCACGTAGTAACCGGCTTCCGCTAACGGGTAGGTCACCTGCGATACCAGGCTGTAGGAGGCCTGCACTTCAGGGGACTCGTTGATCGGTGGCAGCACCAGGATCGACTTCGGCCGCGCCTGCTTGTAGGCCGAGTAATCGACGGTCTTGGGTGCCGCGCAACCGCCCAGCAAGGCCAGGGCGAGCAAGGCGCCGGTGAGTTTCAAAAAGCTCATTTCTTCACCTCTGGGGCCTTGGCGTTCTTGAGCAAAAAGTCCATGTAGGCAGCAGACTCGGGGAACAGCGCCTTCTCGGTGCGCAACTGCTGCACCATCTGGTCATCCTTGCCCATGCTCAGGTACAGCAAGCCCAGGTGGGCGTGGTAGCCCGGCGGGGCCTGGCGGCCACTGGCGTTGATCTTTTGCAGGTCGCGTTCCAGCGCTTCGACCTGGGCTTCCTTGGGCTCGCCCTTGAAGTACTCGTAAACCTGTGGCTGGTAGCTTTCCCATTGATACAGGGGCTTGGGTGCCGTCTGGCACCCTGCAACCAGCGCGGTTGCTGTCAGCATCAGCGCTAACTTAACTGCCTTGCTCATCCGTGTACTGCTCCTTGAAAACACTTAAATCAGTTACGCGGGTTCCAGGCGCCGGCGTTGATACCGTCGACCAGGCGGTTGATCGCTTCGCGCATGGCCAGGTCCAGGACCTTGCCATTGAGGGTGGAGTCATAGCTGGCGGTGCCGCCAAAGCCCACGACTTCACGGTTCGACAGCGCGTATTCACCGGCGCCCTGGGTGGAATACACCACTTCGGAGGTGCTGATGTTGACGATATTCAGGTTGATCTTGGCGTAGGCCACCTGGGTCTTGCCACGCCCGAGAATGCCGAACAACTGGCGGTCGCCGGTTTCTTTGCGGCCGAACTCGGTCACATCGCCGGTCACCACGTAGTCAGCACCCTTGAGGTTCTGGACGGTGCCCTTGATTTTCGCTTCCTGGGAGATTTCGCCCATGTTGTCGCGGTCCAGCACGCTGAAGCGGTTGGTCTGCTGCAAGTGGGTGATCAGGATGGTCTTGGCCTGGCCACCGAGGCGGTCCACGCCATCGGAGAAGATCCCGCGCATGTAGCTGGAGCGGTTATCGAACTTGCCCACGGCAATCGGCACGCGTACGCCGGAGTAGGCGACGCTGGCGCTGGCGACTTTTTCGATCGGCAGTGCGCGGGAGCTTTCCGTGGCGCAACCGGCCAGGGTCAGCAGTGCCGTGGCGGCAAGGCCGGACAGCAGGATTTTGCAGAGTGATTTCACAGGGTGCTCCTAGGTGAATAAATCCGGGGTATTAACGTGAGGGTATGGCGCGCAGGTCGTGCACGATGTAATTGCTCAAGCCACCGGTGAAATGGCGCTCGATATTGGCGTTGCCTTCATTGGTCAGGACCCCGCCAATGGTCTTCCATTGCTGCACCTGGCCGCCCCAGTTATTGGGCACTAGGCCACCCCGATCCTGGGCAAAATGCAGCACCTCGGCGTCGGCTTTCTTGACCTTGACCTTGTAGCCGAAGTCGATGCTTTGCAGGATGGTGTTGTCGTCGACCACCAGGCTGGTGATACCGCCCTTGGAGTCGAGGATATGGCGCACGTAGACGATATCCACGTCCAGCAGGTAGTCAGCGGTCTGCTTGCTGCTGGCGTAGCGCTTGGCCTTGAGCAGACGGTCGACCAGGTCGACGCCCAGTTGCTCGCGGACTTTGGCGTCCGACATGAAAATTCGGCCCTGCCCCACCACTTTGACGTCGAAGGTATCGACCCAGAAGGTGGCAGTCTTGGGAATGGTCACGGGTGCTGGAGAGATGTAGTACGGGGGTTTGGAAGCGCAGCCGGCCAGAAAGGAAAGAGCCAGCAGCAAGGCAAAAATGCGCATCTTCAAATTCATCCCTGATTAAGTGCTGCGCATTTTACGGGGTTGAGAGCGGTTCTCAAGTTGTTTCGCACTGGTGGGAGCAGGCTTATGTGGGAGCAGGCTTGCCAGTTCCCACACAAGCTCGCTCCTACCAGGACGGTTTAGAACGCGTAACGGGCCTTGAGCATGACGCCATCGGCATCAAACCCGCTGCGAGCCTGGCGGGTGTAGCTGGCGCCGACGCTGAACGCCGAGACCTGATAGTTCACACCCACGCTGGCTTCATAGCTGTCACGCGCCACCGAAGCGCCGGTCACGCTGAACGTCGAACCGCCGTTCACAAAGCTGGAAGTCTGCGCCACGCGATCACCCATCAGGTCGTGATAGGCCATCAAGGTCGCTTCCGGTTGCAGGGTGCCAGCACCCAGCGCCAGGTTGCCTGCCACACGCAGGCCGGCGCCCAGTTCACCGACTTCGTAACGCTGGGAACCGGTGTTCAGGGCTGCCGAAGAGCCCTTCTCATGCAGGCTCTCCATGTGCACGCTGGAGTAACGCGCGGCGACACGCGGTTCGATCAGCACACTGTCCGACGCTTTGAAGCTGTAGCCGCCGATCACGCTGGCCGACAACGCCTGGCTGTCGTAGCTGCCCTTGGCCGTGGTGCCGGCGATGTGGCGCTTGCTGTCGTTGTCGTTGACGCCGTAGCTCAGGCTGCCATCGACAAACCAGTTCTGCAGCGACCAGTTGCCATACAGCGACAGCGCGTTGCCCTGCACTTCAGTCTTGTTGCCCAGGTCCGAATGGATATTGGAGTTGAGGTAGCTGTACGCCACACCCACACGGGTGCTGTCGTTCAAACGCCCGTCCACGCCGACGGCCACGCCGCTGCTGTTGGCCGAGTAACCGTTATCGCCACCGCGACCGTCCTGGTCCATGTTGCTGCTCAGGCCTTGCACCCACACGCCGCCACGCTCGCTGCCATCGCGCTGACCGGCCAGGCGGTTGAGGATCGCGCCGTTGATCACGGTCTGCCCGGACAGGGCTACGTCCAGCGCACCACGGTTTACGTCAGGCTTGAGCTGTTCGCCAATCTGCGCCAGTTGCTGGGCGCTGCCGGCGTTGGCCACGGCCTGGAACACTGCGTCGTCCTGGCTCAGTTGCCCCAGCACTTCGTTTTTCAGCAGGTTCACGGCGGTGACTGCCGAGGTGCTGGCGCCCACGCCGCCGAGGTCGGTTTGCACCTGCTCGTCTGGCTTCAAGCCCACCACGGCCTTGACCGTCTGCGCATCGGCCGAGTAGCTGAGCACATCGAGCAACGACGAGCTGCTGGCGACCGTCAGGCCGTTGTTTTGCACGCTGCTGGCTTGCAGCAGGGTGTATTCGGTGCCGCTGGGGGCTGCGGTGAAATCACCGGGCTTGGCACTCAAGGTCACGTTGGAGCCCTGGGCGAAGTGCGCGGCGCCGCTGACCGTGAGGTAAGGCGTGGTCGGTACGACGCTATTGGACAGGCGCATATCAACCCCAGCGCCGCTGGCTACATTCAGGTCGCCAGTGATGGTGGTGCCGGCGCCGGACAGGTTCAACGAACCCGCGTTGACCGATACCGGGCTGCCAATGCGCGCGCCGGTAAAGTCGGCCTGGCCGTTGATGTTCACAGCCGTGACACCGATCACATCACCGACGATTTTGCCGCCGCTCCAGTTCAGGCTCGCCAGGTTGGCCGCGTCGATGGCGGTGCCGGAGTTGCTGCGGATTTCCCCGGCTTGCTGGTTGATCTCGAACGGCGTCAACTGGGACTTCGGGTTGACCTTGATCGCCGTCGCGTCGGCGCTGATCACGCCACGGTTGATCAGGCCGCGCTCACCGCTCGGCGAGGTGGTATTAAAGGTCGCGCGTTGCACGTTGAAGGCCATGGCGTTGCTGCCGCTGGCTTCGATGGTGCCGGTGTTGAGCAGGTAATCGTAGGTGCCCGCATCGAGCTGCACGGCAATCGCCTGCCCGCCGTTGACGGAAACCAGGCCGCTGTTTTCGATACGCAGGGGGTTGGTATCGGTTTCGATCTCGATCCCCAGGGCCTCTTCACCGGTAACGCGGAGGGTCCCGGAATTGAGCAGCTTGCCACCGATGGTCACCGGCAGGTTGTTGTGGGTATCGAGGATCAGGCCGTAGCCGTAGTAGGACGTGACATCCACCACACCGCTGTTGACCACGTCGCCCGCCACGGTGGTGCCGTTGAGGTAGATACCCTCGGCGTCGGATTCATCGCCGGAGCCGGGGACTTCGACCAGGGTGATGTTGCCCGAGTTGATGATGCTGCCGCCCACGTTGCTGGCACCGACTTCAAAGCCTTCGGCCCAAATGGTGTTGCTCAGGTGAATATTGCCGGCCTGGATGATATCGCCGGTGATGTTGCTGCCGGTGGTGGTGAGCATTTGATCCAGCGCCCCATCGACGATCAGGCCACGGATGGCTCGGCCGCTGGCATCCAGGGTGAGGTTGGCGTCGTTGCGCAGCGTGCCCTGGATATTCGTCAGGGCAATATTCACACCATCGGCACTGGGCTGGGTCGACACCACGTTGCGCGTGCCCACCAGGGTCACAGGCTCGTTGAACGTCTGGGAGACCCATACGTTGTTATGCCCGGTGCTGACGTCAAACTCCACCGCGCTGACTTGTGCGGCAACTGCGCTGACCATCATGGCCAACAGGGTTTTCTGGAACTGCTTGCGCTTCATTTGAAACTCCATTTACTACGGACAACACCGCCAATGTGCCCGGCGGTTGTAGGGTGCATGATTCAGGACGCGGGGACGGGGATGCGCTGCGCAGGGTCGGTGATGTCATAGGCATGCTGCTCACAGCCGGCGCCGACAATCACGAATTCCACCAGGTAAACCTTTTGCTTTTGCGGTTTGAACGCCGAGGTCATCGGGCCGCAGGCGTAGACCGTTTTTTCGGCGTAGCTGTAGTAGTTCGAGTCATACACTCGCGACTCGCCCAACACCTCGATCGTCTGCCCCGGATCGGCCAGTACTTCCAACTGCGGGAAGCGTTTGACGGCAGCGCTGTTGGCCACCTCGCTCATCTTGGCGATCCAGCCAAACACCTTGCCCCGACCAGAATCCACCACCGTGCCGAGGATCTCCGGCCGCTGATCGGCATCGCCGCCACGGCGCACGGAGAACTGCACGGGGTAAGTAAAGCCGGTGGCGCGCATGATCACTTTGGCGTGTTCGGCGTCCGCCACGACTTTGTTCTGCCGCAACTGCACGCCATCTTTCAACAGGCTGGGCGACGAGTCGCGGGCAGTGGAGTGGCAGCCCGCAAGGGCCAGGGCCGCGAGGATAAAGGCAACTTTTTTCATAAAGGGTCTTCCGTGGCAATAAAGGGCTGGGGTTGCCCTGCAAGAGTCAAAAACTCAAAAAGAACACGCCCCCATATAAAAACAGGGCAAAGCCGGCCAAGGCCGCGCGCCACTCCGGGTCGGCGTCCTTGCTCATGCCACCCGGTGCTATGGCCACCCGGGCGCCACGCGCATAGTTGTAAACCGCCTGGCCAAACCACAGCTGCACTAACACCATGGTCAAAAAACGCTTCCAACTGCCATCAAATCGCAAGAAGCCGTTCAACAACGCAGCCAGTACCAAAGCCACGCCAATGCCATGCCGGTACTGGTACAAGTGACGGCTCATTCATCCGAGCGCCCAAACAACCGCGCCAGCCAGCCGGCCTTTTCTACGCGGGCAGGAGCTGGTGCGGGGATAACGGCTTCACTGGGGTGGAGCAAGTCGGCAGGGTAATGTTCATGCCCGATACAAGCGCTGTCATCCAGCCCGAACGCCTTGACAGCGGCAACCGCCTCAAAGCACCAGCGGCCGAAGTAGCCTTCCATCTCAAGGGGGTGTTTTACCGGGTCACCATAAACGTACCACCAGGGTTGCTGTTTACCGCGCCGGTTCAACTCCGGGTACCAATGCTCTACGAACGCCAGCAACAGCAAGGCCTGTTGTTCCTGGGGTGCGTCGATTGCCTTGAGCAATCTTGAGTAAGGCTTGGCGTGCAGTAGCTGCTCCCCAATCACCCGCCCGGGCTCGCGGGCGGCGATGATTCGATCCAGCAGAACGTCGTGCCCACCTTCGCCGATCAAGGCAACCAGTCGACGCCACTGGTCGTCGGGAATCTCCAGCGCCAGCGCCAGGCTCACCAACCAGAAACACCAGATGTAGTGGCTGAGATCCGTCAGCTCGAAAGTCCAGTCTCGGCAAACCTGAAGATTGTTTTGTGCACAGACTTCGTGGGCAGCACTATTGGACATCTCCCAGGCGTCCAGCAGGAGCGGGAAACAGGTCGCGATCTCTACGACATTGCGCCCTTGGGAATAGGCTCTGATGCCTGAGGTCAAACTATCCTTGGCAACGTCGAACGCAAATTGCGGCCTATAGACGGGGTTGGCTGAGGGCTCCGCCAACAGCTTACGGGCCCGCTCAATCCACTGCTGGTCCTTTGACTCACGCCCCTCCCAATACTGCTTATCTCCCAGCGGTGCACGAATCATGGAAGAACCCCATTCAGATTTTTGGAAGGTAGTATTCTAGAGGTGTCTACCGGTTTGACCTTACCAAGCGCATCCAACACCTCAATTTCTGTCGAGCCATCCGGCCGCGATCTGACGACCCATGTTTCGGTACGGTTCATTTCGATGGCAGCCCGAACATCCCGGCTCTGCTCCCTGCCCACTGCACGGATCAGGCGATCACCGCCCAGCGTCCAGGCTGTGGAGCCTTGCTTGCCATCCAGCGTATTGCCCAGCCCCGAAGATCCGGACTTTTTGTCGGCGCTGACAAACTTGTATTCGATAACGACAAAGTCGACATCCGGGCGGCTGACCTTGTAAAGATCATCAACCCCCGTCTCACCCAAACCCGGTACCCGTGCCAATTTCTGTCCGTCTGGCACGATTTGCTTAACGGAACGCTCGCCAAACAAGTCGCCCATGACCCCTTTCTGTTCCCGGGTCAACACGCTCAGATCCATCAGCGGTTTGCCATCAGGACCAAAGATACCGCCACTTTTGAGCAGTGCCTGCTCGGCCGCTTCGTTGATGATACCGGTGAAGCGTTTGCCCACAGCCCCTGCCAGCTCGCCGGTCAGGCGGGTAGTGGTCGCGCCAGCACTACTGACACCCGCGCCGCCCAGGCCGAGGCCCACGCCGGTAGAGGTGGCGATCATCTCGTTCTGGCGCAGCACGTCGGCGCCATAGCCCTGCATGATATGCAGGGTGTCCAGATAGCCCTTGAGCCTCAGCTCTTCGGGCAAGCTCTGCACCGCCTCTACCGCCGCGATAAATTGCCGACCGCCACAGCTTGGGCAATTGACGGTACTCATCGCCCAAAGCGCCGTCTTGGAACCGAAACTGGCCAGATCCTCTACGGCATTGGCAATACCCTCGGCACTGCCCTGGCCCTTGGCATTGAGAATTTCGGCCATGTTTTTCGGGTCGTGCAGGTACTTGTAGGGGTCGACCAGTTCGATGTACTTGACCAGGTTCTCAACCGAGTTCCGGTCTTTCATCAGGCGCGACAGGCCCAACCGCTCATTGTTGTAATCGGCCAGGCTGACCTGGAACAGGTCAGCGCTTTTGGACTGCGAAAGCTCGCTGCGCAGGAAACTGGCGGCAGTCGTGGTGTTGCCATCCTCGGCACCCAACACGGTATTCCAGCCGCGATCGACCATCGCCGCGGCGGTGCGCAGCAACTCAATGCGCGCCTGCTGCTCGGTGATGCCTTGCTCGGCGGCGTAGCGATCGACGCGCTCTTTGTCGGAGGCGAACTTGATCTCGTCCGGGTGCAACTGACGGTTGTACCGATCCACGCTGGCCGCAGTGCCACCGCCCACAATGGCGCCGCCGGTGCCATGCCCGGAACCGACCGCCGTACCCACGCCGGAGGCAATCAGGGTAGCCACGGCCTTACGGTCGGCCTCTTTCATGCCACTGTCTTCCAGCGCTTGCAGAATCGAGGGCATCAGCGCCGCCGAGGCGCCTGCACCCAGCGCGCCGCTCTGCACATTGCCGCTGGAAAGCCCCAGGGCAGCCCCCGCCAATGCGTGCAACATAACGCGCGCTGCGCCGCCTTCGGCCCAGGCGGCCTTGGTCGCACTGTCGATGTCTTTGCGGTTTTTCTGCTCGTCGGCAAAACTCCCGATTTTATTGAAGATATCGCTGGCCGATGTATTGGCCACGATCCCCACCGCCGTGCCGCCGGTAGCGCCGCCCAGCCCGGCCGCAATCAGCCCGGACGCAATGTCAGCCATCAGTTTCTTGTCGCCACCCACCTGCCAGCGCAGCGCCTCGGCATTCGCCGCCTCGTACGCCTGGGCCGCAGCCCCCGCCGTTGGCGAGCCCGCGCTGGCCTGGTCTTTTGCCTCTTGCCCAAGCTTCTTGGCTTCATCCGCCTTGGCTTTGGCCACCGTACTGATCACACCGCTGGCCAATTGCGCCGAGCTTTGGATCAAGTCGATGCGCTCTTGCATGGCCTTTTCATCTGGGCGCTCGAGCTTCTGGTTGGCATTGGCGGTGTCGCGGTTCAGCCCCACCAGGTCATTGGCGCCCTCAGGGTTGCGGACCACAATCGTGCCCTCGCTGACCGCGCTGCGAGTGTGGCTGCGCTCGTCTTCCTTGAGCGCCACCGGAATACTGCCACCCGGCGAGGTGCCGCCGCTGCTGCTGAACGAAGCGGAGAGCCCCGCCGACTGGCTCTGGATCTCGCTGGTGTTCTTGATATCGCTGACGATCAAGCGATCGGTGCTCAAGCGGTTCTTCACCGCCGCCGCTTCGCTGGCAATCACCCCGCCCTGCAAGGTGGTGGTCTTGCCGACATTGATGTCGTAGCCCCCGGTACCCGCAAACAGGCCGGTCTGGTCGGTCACGGCCTTGTAGTCGCTGTTCATCTTGGCCGCAGCAATACTGGCCGAGCCGGCGACAGTGGAGCCGTAGCAGAACGGCGGGATGCAGATACTCGCGCCAAAGCCTGCACTGCTCTGCTTGCTGCGCGACGATTCGCTGTCCTGGCGCGAGAGGATATTGAGGTTGCCGCCGATGTCGGCCTGGATGCGGTCAGCGCGCACCTGGGCGCCGGCGAGGGTGGTATCGCCACCGCTTTTGAGCAGCAGCGAGCCGGTGTCCAGGGTGGTATTGACCTGGGTTACCGAGTTGCCATTGCCGTTGTTTTTCGCGCCCTGGGCGCCGAGGTCGAGGGTGAAACCGTTCTGCTCGCCGATGTTGAAGCTGGCGCCAATTGCAGTCTTGTTGGTCGAGCCATCGTTCTTGCGGTCGACAGTGTCCTGGGCGCTTTGCAGCAACACGTTGTTCTTGGCCAGCAACAAGGTGTTGGCGGCTTTCAGGCTGCTGCCGGTGATCTCGATATTGCCCTGGGTGCCGGGCGCTTCGCCGGTGGCGACAATCGACAGATCCTGCCCGGCATTGAGCGTGCTCTGGCGCGCCGTCAGGCTGTTGTACTCGCTGCTGGCCTTGCTGCGGGTGTTGGCCAGTTCGGTGCCAATCTTGATCAACGAACCGTTGCTGGGTGAGCCGCCCTGCTTGTTCTTGAAGCCGGCGCTCTGGCCGTTGGCGTCCGAGGCCTGGCCACCCAGGTTGTAGGCCGCCAGGGCGGCCTGGGCGATTTTCACCGCCTTGAGGCGCGGGTCATCGGCGTTCTTCGCCGCCTCGGTGGCATCGTGAATGCTGCGCGCGGTGTCGATCACCGCACCGCCAATCACCCGGCCCACGGCCAGGCTTTTGGAGCTGTCTTCGGTGGTTTGCCGCGCGGTTTCAGCGCCGGCGGTGATGGTCACGTTGGCGCCACTGAGGTCCATGTTCTTGGTGCTCACCAGATCACTGGCGACCACGTTCAATTCACGCCCGGCAATCAACGCAACGTTGCCTTCGCTGGAGCCAATGGTGCTGCCGGTCAGGGTGGTTTCCTGGGCGGTGCCGTTGTGTTTGCTGCTGCTGATGGACAGGTGCTGATTGCCGGTGATGTCGTCCAGGCCCAGCTTATTGCCGGTCAACACGCCGGTCAGGTCGCGGTTCTTTTCCTTGTGCATGTCGGTGCGCGAAAAGGTGTTCTGCGCCGCATCAATCGTCAGGTCACGCCCGGCCTGCACGGCCAGGTCGCCGGTGCTGACCAGCGCCGAGCCGGTCACTGTCGCATCCTGCCCCGCCACCACGCTGACCGTCTCGCCCGAGACCATGCTGCCCACGGCCACGGTGCGCTTCTCGTCGACCTTGTCCTGGACCTTGCTCGACTTCAGCCCGCCCCAACTGCTTTTGCTTTCCTTGCGCTCATGCCGGGCACTTTCGGCATCAGTCACCGCGACGATTTGCACATCCTTGCCCGCCACCAGTTTTGCCGCGCCTTTGTCGGCGGCCACGGTGCTACCCGCCAGCAGCAGGTTTTCACCGGCTACCAGGGTGCTGTTGCCGCCAGAGCTGACACTGCTGCCAACGTTGTTGATGGTGTCGGTCTCGTCGAGACGGAATTTTTTCCCCGAGGAGCTTTTCTTGGTCTTGCTGTAGAAGCTGTAGTCCTGATCCTCGGCGGCCCGCAGGGCCAGATTCTTGCCGGCCACCAGGTACGCTTCATTGCCGGCGCTGACGTTACTGGCGAGCAGCAGCAAATCTTCGCCCGCATTCAAGCTCACGTTGCCACCGGCCTTGAGCACGCTGGAAACCTGGCTTACGTGGTCCTCGATGCTCTTGACCTTTTTCGAGTTGTACGCCGAATGCTGCTCGTTGGCCGCCGCCGCCAGGGTCACATTGCGCACGCCGCCGACGCTCAGGTCGCGCTTGGCTTCGATCTGGCTGCCCACCGCGCTCACATCCCGCCCGGCGACCACATGGAAGTCACGCCCGGCTTCAACCACCGAGCCTTGCTGGGTGATGATCTCGTGACGCGAACGGCTGCCAATGGCGCCGCTGTCCAGGGTTTGTGCCGCGACGATATTGACGTCGCGCACCGCCTGGGCGGTGGTGTCGCCGCCGCTCTTGAGCGCGCCGCCCACACTGTTGATATCGCGCCCGGCCTGCATCGCCAGAGTGCTGGCCGACTCGATGCGCGCAGCGCTGTCGATAAAATCGCTGCGCTCGATGCGGTAGTCGCTGGCGCTCTGGTGCGTGGTGACGCTGCGCTCGTTGAGCAGGTCGGCACCGGCCACCAGGTTGACCTGCTGCCCGGCGATGATGCCGCCGGCACGGTTGTTGAGGTTCTTGCCGGTCAGCAGGTCGAGGCGGTTGCCAGCCTCCATCAACCCGCTGTTGTGCAAATCACCGCCAATATTGGCGCCCAGGTTGCTGGTAGCGCGCAGTGTGCCGACGTTGTTGAGGTTGGCGCCGGTCATCAGGTTCAGGTCGCTGCCGGAAATCAGTGCGCCATTGGGTGCCAGGCGGTTGCTGGCCTGGGCCAGGTAAAGCACCGGCACCAACACGTCTTGACCGGCAACGGTGGCGTTTTCCAGCCACACGATATCGTGGGTCAGGGCCGCCACTTGTTCGGCGGTGAGGCTCACGCCCACGGCCAGGTTCAGTTGCTGGCGAGCGCCGATGGCATTGTCCATCAGGTACTTGAACACACCGGCGTCGCTGGTCTGGCCGTCGATAAAGCGCTGGCCGGTGCGGGCAAGTACGGCTTGCTGGATCAGGCGCTGCTCGTAGAACCCATCGCCCAGGCGCTTCTGGCTGGCGTCGGGGTCGTAGCCCAGCTTGGCCAACATGTAATCCGAGCCCAGGAACTCAGCCATATTGGTCAGCTGCGAGTTGGTCTCGATCAGGTACTTGTGCGGGTTGGCGGCAAACTGGCTGTTGGGCAGGCCCTGTACACCACTGCCGTCGCTGAAGTGAAACAGGCCGTTCTGCCCGGTGGGCAAGCTGAAGCCCGGCAGGCCCAGCGGGTTGACTTGTTGCTGGGCGACATCCGGTGGCAATTGCCCGTTGAGCTTCACCTGGGTGGAGAAGCCAGGGGCGTTGGTGTCGGTCTTGGCGCCACTGCCGACGTAGGTGTAGCCGCCGCGCACCACGCTGTTGTCGATGCCGGCCTGGGCCTGGATATTCACCGCGCCGCCGGCCTGGATCACCGCAGCGTAGCGCTGGTCCGGAGCCGCCAGTTGGGTGGTTTTGGTCTCGCCCCATTGGCGCTCCATCGCGCCGATAAAGAACGCCATGGCCGCCTCCAGGCCCCCCAGGTTATTGGGGTTGTAGGCCGCGCCACCGATGGAATAACGCTGGGTAAATTGCGCGGCGGTCTGGTTGTAGCCCGACGGATCACGGGTGCGCTCGGAAGAAAATACGCGCTCGGTCAGGGTGTCGTGGGTTTCCAGGCCGAGGTTGGTCAACTGGTTGACCCGCGCCGTCAGGCTGCCGGCTGCAGCGATGCTACTGCTGCTGTTGAGCACATCGCCGCCGACCAGCAGCAGGTTGGCGCCGGAGGTAATGCTGGAGGCCGCGCTGGCGTCGGTGACCCTCAGGCGCTCTCGCTGGGCAATCAGGAACGGACGGTTTTCCTTGCCGCCTTCGCAGTCACCGCCGTTGACGTTTTCAATGCACTGCACCGGGCTGATCGAGGCGCTGTAGATCCCCGACTCGCTGGTCAGGACCGTGCGGATATTCTGGATGGTGCCGGCGGCCAGGCTCAGGTTGCCGTCACTCTGAATGCTCGACGAGCTGTTGATGATGCTGGTGGCGAACGCGCCCTTGCCGTCACGGTCGATGCTCAAGTTGCCCATGGCATAGATATCGGCAGCGAGGTTTTTCAGGCGATCGACCCGCAGGCTCATATCGCCGCCGCTGAACAGCAGGCCATTCTGGTTAAGCAGGCTGCCAGTGGTCAGGGTCATGGTGCGACCGCTGCCCAGGGTGCCGAGGTTGTTCAGCGCGGCGCTGGCCAGGCTGAAGTCCGTGGCGGCGGTCAGGCGGCCCGTGTTGTTGAGGGTGCCGCCCAGGGTCAGATCAAGGCTGCCGTTACTGGCGATTACGCCCTGGGTGGACCAGTTCTGGCCGGTGCCCTTGATGCGGTTGGCCGCGAGCAATTGGCCGCTGGTGGTTTGCTCGAGGGTGTCGACATTGACCGTGAGGTTGCCGGCCTGGATCAGGCTGCTGTTGGTCCAGTTGGTTTTGTCCAGGCTCAGGTCGCCCTGGGTCACCAGGCTGCCGCCGACGTTATCGAGGTTGATGCCGGCAATATCGAACACGCCGGTGCCGACATGCAGCACGCTGCCGCCCTGGTTCTGGAAGGTGCCGGCGGCCAGGCTCAAGTCGGCATTGGCCGCTTCCAGCTTGCCGCCGCTGTTATCCAAGGTACCGCCAATCGCCAGGCGGCTTTTGCCCGTGCTCCCCAGGGCGCGCAATTGCCCGCCCTGGTTGTTCAGGCTGGCGGCGGCGATGTCCAGGGTGCTGGCGCTTTCGATCAGGCCACGGTTGTTGAGGGCGCCCAGCAGGCTGAGGTCGACTTGCTGACCGGCGATCTGCCCGGCGTTATCGACGCTGCCGCCACTGAGGCGCACGCGCTGGCCGGCGAATACACCGCCGTTGCCGTTGTTGAAAACACCGGCGTTGATCAGCGCATCACCCGCCTTGGCCGAGAGCTTGCCCCCGGCGTTGTTCAGGCTGCCGACGGTGAGGTTCAGGCCGGCGTTTTCGCTGTGGATCAGGCCATCGTTGTCGTTTTGCACCAGGCCGCTGGCGTTCAGGGTCAGCCCAGCGTTTGCCGCCAGGGTGCCGCTGTTGCGGTTGTCCAGGCTGGCCGCCAATACCGTCAGCAAGGTTTGGCTGGTGAGTTTGCCGCCCTGGTTGTCGAGCGCGGCGACACGCTCGATCGACAGCGGGCCGGCGCTGGCCAGCTTGCCGTTGCGGTTGATCAGGTCGGCCAGCAGGTCGAGGGTCAGCGCGCCGTTGCCGGTGAGGCTGCCGGCGCTGTTGTCCAGGCTCTTGCCGCGCAGGGTGAATGCGGCGGCGCTGTCGATGGCGCCGCCCTGGCTGTTGTTGAGCGCGCCGCTGAGGGTCAGGGTTTGCGCTCCGGCGCTGGAGATCACGCCTTTGTTGCTGTTATCGAGGCTGTCGCCGGTGACGCTGAGGGTGTCGTGACTGACCACCGCGCCACCCTGGTTATTGACCTGCGCGACGTTGGCCTGCAACGCGCCGTCGCTGATGATTTCGCCCTGGCTGTTATGCAGCGCAGCGGCAGTCAACTGGGTGCTGCCGCTGGTCAGCAGGCGGCCTTTGTTGCGGTTATCCACAGTGCTGGCGGTGATGTCCAGGGCCTTTCTGGCACTGATGACGCCGCCCTGGTTATCCACGGTCTGGCTGGCCTTGACAGTGGCGGTACGGCTGGCAACCACACTGGCGTTATTGCGAATATCGCGGGCGTCGAGGCTGACGTCGCCGGTGGTGGTTCGGGTGTTATCGGGATTCACGCCGGCTTCGATGACGCCGTTGTTGGTCAACTGCCCGCCGCTGCTCAGGCGCACCGTGTCGCGGGCGGCGAGGCTTTTCTGGGTGTTCAGGTCGCCGCTGGTTGTCACCGTCAGGGCGGTGCCGGCGTAGGCCGGACCCTGGGCGTCGAGGCTTGCCGCCTTGACGTCAATCGCGCCACTGGCCGCCGCTTGCGCCATGCTCAGGTGCCCATTGGCATCGAGTTGGATATCGCCCGCGCTGGCCGCCAACGTGCCGTCCAGTTTCACCCCGACACCGGCCTCGGTGCCCACCAGCTTGATCGCGCCGGCATACATGCCGCCCAGGGCCGAGGAGTCAATCGCCAACTCCGGCTTGGCGCTGCCATCGTCGGCGCGCGCGGTGGCATTCAAGGTCTGTGCATTGACGTCGTTGCGCCCGGCAATCACGGTCAGGTTGCGGGCATTGATCTGCGCGTTGATCTTGGCCGTGCGGGTGATGATTTCGAAGCGGTCGACATTGCTCGCGTTTAAGCCCTGGCCGTCGATGGTCACCGCACCACCATCGACCTGGTAGCGGTCCAGGCGGCCGTTATCGAGGATCGGTTTGCCGGTGGTCAGGGTCACGTTGGGCGTATTGATAAAGCCGCAGCCGTTGCAGGTCACGCCATAGGGGTTGGCGACGATAACCTTGGCCGATTGGCCCGCCACCTCGGTATAGCCGCGCAGTTGGCTGGGGCTGCCGCCGTTGACTTCATTGAGGATGACATTCGCCGAGCCGCCCTTGAGGTTGGGGTTGCCGACGATAATCCCGCCCAGTTGGGTGGACTGCAACGGGCCGCCGGCGTTGTTGAGGATCACGCCATTGGGGCCGACGTTGTAGTCCTTGAAGTGGTTGTGGGACAGGCCGCTGCCATTGGGCGTGGCGATATTCACCACCGGCACCCCATTGCCCGCCGCGCCCACCGTCGTGCCGGGGCCGCTGACCACAATGCCGTCGGCCTGGGCCAGCAGCGGCTGCCAGAACAGCGCGTTGGCCAGGATCAGCACCAGGCCGCGCTTGGGCAGGCCGCAGAACGCGTCACGACGCTTCAAGGCAGCAGAAGGCAGGCGGGCGAGGAAGGCAAACTGGCGGACGTCCATGTCAAATTCTCGATGCGGCTAGGCGTTGAATTACAGGTAGAAATCCATCCGGAAGTAGATCGGCGCTTCGCGCTCGCTCATCACTGCCGGACGTTCCAAAGAATGGGCGAAGGTCACGCTGGTGCTGACATTCTTGCCACGGGCGAACAGCTCCACGGAGTTGCTGGAAACCCGGCCGTGGACAGTGTCGTTGTAGCGGTCATTGCGGATCACGCCCTGGTCGTAACCCAGGCTCACGCCGTACTCGCCGAAGGCCGGGCGCAACCAATCCACCAGCACCGGCCGCGCCCAGCGCAGGTCGTTGCGCCAGTAGCCGCCGCTGTCACCGTTGAGTTGCTGGTCCTTGAAGCCGCGCACCGAGGACGAGCCACCCAGGCTCATGCGCTGCGGGCTGAACAGTATGTCTTCGCTGCGTTGGCCGGTGGCCAGGCTGGTGAAACTGAACGACTCGCCCCACAAGGTGAACGGCTGCAGGTAGCTGACGGTGGCGGTGTATTTGCGGTAGCGCGAATTGGGCTGACGACTGCCAAACTCGCCGCGTTCGTCCTGGGACTGGGCATCGAGCAGGCCAATGCCATTCTGCATGCCCAAATCCATGTTGACGAAGGCACTGCCGACCCGCCGACCGTGGTTGATGCCGACCTGCATTTCACTCAGGCGAGTGCTGCTGTCCAGGCGGGTGGTGAACACATAGTTATTGGTGCGCAGGTGAGCCAGGCCGACGTTGACCGAGGTCTTGCTCACGTCATCACGATGCACCACGCGCTCGGCGCGCAGTTGGTGGTTCTGGCTGTCACCCGATTGCTTGAAGCTGAACGTATCGGCCTGGCCCAACGCGCGGTAATCGCTCTCGCTGTAGGTGTAGCTGAAGTTCCACCAGCCCCATGGCACGTTGTAATAGAACATGCCGTTTTTCGAAGTTTTCTGGTGATCGCTGATCGCGTCATGGCCGCCGCGCAACACCAACTGGTCCGCCAGGCCCAGGGGGCTGTCCCACTCAAGGCCGGCGCCCCACTGCTGCTCGCCAGTGCTTTTTTGCCCGTCGTTATTGCGCGACAAGCTGGCGCGCCAGGGCTTTTGCGGGTTGTTTTTCACCAACACCGAACTGCCGCCGACGGCTTCGCCGGGGGCCAGTTCCATTTGGGCCTGGTTGGATGGCAAGCGGTTGAGCTGGTCGATGGCCTGCTCGATTTCCCGCAGGTTGAGCAGGTCGCCGTTTTGGCCAGGAAAGGCCATGGCCAACTCGCGCGCCGAGAGCTTGCTGTTGTCCGCGCCTTGCAAACTTTCGAGCTTGCCTTCGACCACCAGCACCTGCAGATGCCCTTTGGACAAATCCTGCTGCGGCAAGTAGGCACGGCTAGTGACCATGCCCTTGTCGATGTAGTGATCGGTGACGGCCTTGAGCAGTTGATTGAGCTGGGAAACGCCCAGGCACTGGTCGATGTAAGGCTTGATCAAGCGCTCACGCTCGGTGGCGGACAGGCTGTCGGCGCCCTTGAGTTCAATGGTCTTGATCGGGAAGCAACGGTTATCCACCGGGGCGGTGGGCGCTGTGGGTTTGACTTCCTTGCCGGGCAATTCCTTGAGGTCTTCGAGGCGCCGGCGCTGCTCTTCGAGCAGGCGGTTTTGCCGCTCGCGGATCAGGTCCTGATCGCCAGGCGAAGTCGCGGCCACTGCGCTGTTTGACCCACAGAGGGCGAACAGGGCAATACACAGGGAATACCGAATCCGTGGCAATAACGAAGGCATTTTCGATCCATCGAGTAACAAGGGGCGGCAAACTAACATCGAACTTCCACCCAGCCAAAACTCCCGGCTAGTTGAAGCTAAAAATTAAATCACCCGTAAGCTGCTGATTAATAACGATAAAAACTATCAGCAACAATTAAATGCTTGTATTCGGAATTTTTATTCCGACAAGCGGTATCAGTTTTGATACAGCTTTCGGCACAACTTGAAAGTTGCCACTAGTTAGCCATCAATGCTGTGCCGAGATGGGTTAGTAGCCAAATAAGCGGAAAAGTTCGCGGCTATTGTGTGAATTGGATCCCATTTCTGACGACAGGCATCGCAGCCCCCTGACACCACCTCCTCCTGTGAGAGCTGGCTTGCCAGCGATAACGGCCGTTACAGCGCCGCCGACTGTCAGTTGCCCAGCGTCATCGCTAACGACCACCGCCGGGTCGGCTCCTAGAGGGTCGCGCACGGGAATGGCATCACAGATCTGCCTTCGCGGCTGTGCCGCCCTCACGAACGCCAAAAATAGCCCCCTTCAACTGTCATGGTCGCAGCACCAGACAGTTTGCTGCCCCCCCTCATCGCCGTACCGGTACATCGCCTGGGATGCTTTCTAATCTGCGGGAGCTCACTAGGCACCGACGCGTCTGCTCTCCAGTTATCCATAAAAACCACAATCAAAAGGGGCTTCAATTGAACAGTGACGTGACGGTTGTCGTAACTGGGGTGACATCTGGCATTGGGCTGGCATGTGCCAGAAAGTTGATCGCGCAGGGCAACAAGGTCGTCGGCATCGGGCGTCGTACCGAACGGCTATCTGCAATAGCCGATGAGCTGCGCGAAAACTTCTATCCGTTGACCAATGATGTTCGGGACAGTGCACAGCTCAAGACTTGCTTGAAAGGCCTTCCTGCCGAATTTGCAGACATTAGTAAACTTATCAACTGTGCAGGTTTGATCCAGGGCCAGGGCACACTGCTGGACATCTCGGATGAGCATGTATCAACCATGTTGGATACCAACATTCACGGCTTGATCAATGTCACGCGGGCCGTATTGCCAGCACTTATAAAAAGTGGCTGCGGGCATGTGATCAACCTGACTTCGATCGGTGCTCATTATCACTATAAAGGCGGGCACGTTTATGCCGCATCCAAAGCATTTGTCGATCACTTTGGCCGGTGCCTGCGTACGGAATTGGTCGGTACCAAAGTACGCCTGACCAACATCGCGCCCGGCAAAACCCGCTCGGAGTTTGCCCTGGTTCAATGTGCAGGCGACCAGTCCCTGGCTGACCGGGCGTATAGCTCCCTGACGCCACTTGAGCCAATGGATGTTGCAAATTCTGTTCTTTGGGCCCTGCAACAGCCGCAACACGTCAACATCAACAGTATTGAACTAATGCCTGCCGACCAGGAACTTTCGTACCGGTGAACTTATGAGCCAATCTCTCGCGCACTATTACGTCAGAAACAAACTTACGCATAAACTTATCAGCAAGCGTGTGTTGTCGCCGATATCGCTTTCTCAAATGCCGCCATCCGACTTGGTCAAGGCACTTTGCATCGAAGAAGAAGTTACAAAACTGTCGGCCGTATATGCACAGTTTCAACATTCGGATGATGTGGTTACGGGGCTTCCTCGCTACATGCCCTTTTATCGTTTTATCCAGTCAAAGTTTCCTGGCTTCCAGTGGGAAGTGCGCACACATCAAAACAAGAAAACGCTGGTTCTGAACAAGCCGTATATCAATCAAAGCCGCCCGTCGCTGTTGAACTTGCTGCTCTGTGCAGTAAACGACAACACCGCGACGACGCCAGCCTTGAAAGTACGTTATCCGGCCATGCGAGCGCTGCCAGATGCTCTGGTGGTGGACCTGGAGCAGGCGTTTAAACGGCTGTCATTCGCCCAATCGGCGCCTCACTTTATCGCGCGTTTCGCCGAGACCCTGGCCAAGGGGCTTGCCGGAGAAATCGTCACGCTGGTTTCCCCCGTATGCCCTGATTATGGCTACGAGAACAAAAACGGGCGACTTCGCTACACCTTCGATTATTTGGGCGAAGGCATCGGGTTGGTGGCCGGACGTGTAGTCAAGACCCTGCCCGACTTACAGGCAGTGTTGCAAAAACACGGCATTGAGACACGCATCGCCATCGCAGCCGGGGATTTTGAAGGGTTCGACGAGCGTACGTTGAGCCGCCTCAAGGAAACACGCGAAGGTTTCGCCCACAAACTGCGAGTCAGCCAGCAGAAAATCCTCGACCGCCTGGGGCGGGACACCGAGACGATCATGATCGCCGAGGCGGCCGGTGGGGAGGACATCTGGAACGCGCTGACAGCGCAGGCCCAGCAACGCCTGGCGATCGGGGATAACGGTTGCATCGTCGACAACGATCTGGACTACGCCGCGATCTTGAATGCGAGGCTGGCGCTCTATCAGGCCTGGCATCAGCAGCGCAGTAATGAAGAGTTGATGCAGGTGCTGTATGCCCAGGGGGCGGAGTACGCCGCGATTGGCAAAGTGTTTGCCCAGCAGTGGACCAACCCCATAGTGATCGGCGCCGATCACAATCGCATGCAGCCATTCTATTGGCTGTACAGCACCATCCCCGTCCTCTACTTGACCAGGGTCTATTGATGAGTCCGGGGCAAGGTGCACGTCACCACACTCACTACTGTCAGTACGGGCCACGGGGCGATGTTCGAGCGGCCTATGCCCACCTGCCCTTTCAGGGGCTCTGGACGTGGCTGACCGGTAAGGGTCAGGCGCGGACAGCGCAGGTGTTGCAGCGTGAAATGGAGAAGACCGGGGAACGCTACCTGGTGGTTCATCTGTGCTTTACATGGGCCGTGATAATCGCCTTGGTGATGCTCGGCCAGGCCGTTCTGCAGGGCGCTTTTCAACCCGCTACTGCGGTGCTGCTGGTACTGATGGCCTGGGTCTTGATGGTCAATCGCCTGCGTAGCCTGCAAGCCACCTTTCACTACCTTACCCACGGTGCCGTACTCAAGGACAAGACACGGGCGCAGCGCTACGCCAGGTTATTTCTGAGCACACCGCTGCTCTATCAGGACTGGGACACCTACAACCAGAGCCATGTGCGCGAGCACCACAACATCCGCGTGCTGTGTTCTGACGAGGACCCCGACCAACGCTTTATCCGGGCGCAAGGGTTCTACCCGGGAATGCCTGAAACAGCGTACTGGTTGCGAGTGTGCTGCACCCCGTTTCGCCCTGCTTATCTGCTGCGTCAATGGCGGGAGACATGGCTTGACTGCTTCGTGCGTCTTGACCGCCGCGCAGCGCTGTTTCGCTGGTGCTTCTGGGGGGTGGTGCTGGTGCTCTTGTGGGCGACGGGCGGGTTACCTGCTTTCGCATTGATGTACGTGATTCCTCGCGCCGTGCTGTTTGAACACTCCATGTGGCTGCAATTGTTTACCGAGCACCTTTGGTTTTATCAACGGGACGCCCGGCGCAGCGAAAAAGACCACTACGGCCGCCTGACCTGGGGTCGCTACCAGGGCCGCAAACCGCCGGAGCGCGGCATCATCGCCCATCTGATCTGGGGTTTGCAGTGCGTGTGCCTGGACATCCCCGTGCGGATGTATGTGTACCCGCAAGACTTGCCGAACCATGACGCGCATCACCGCCGCCCCAACGTGCACTTCCGGCACATCGCCAACTATCGCGCCAGTCTCGAGCAACAACCCTCGCCCTATGGCCCGTTCCTGGAAGTCTGGGGGTTCATGGCCGGGCTGTATCTGATTCGCGACCACTTGTGCCGAGGTGTGCAGGAGCCTTTCGGCCCTCTCGAAACCACTGTCTCGGACACTCATAACTGCCCGTTCTCCACTTCCACCTCTCAAGGAGCCTGACCATGCAAGAGACGATTCAAGCAGCCAATCAACAGTTGCACACCGACGCCTACGCACGCCTCAAGGCTTCACAACTGTTCTCAGATGAAGATATCGACTACTTGGAGACCGCGTGCCAGGTCATCCCCAAAACCATCATTAAAATCGGCGATGTGGGCGAAGAAAACTTTTTGGCGGTTGGGCGCTTCATGGAAGACCAAAAAGGCCAGTTGCCCGTCTATCGGAACACACCGTATGGCGAACGGGTGGTGGAAATTCTCTCGTCAGGCAAAAGCCGTGAGTTTTTCAACGGCATCATGGAGGGAGAGTGTTTTATCCGTCGTTGCCAATCCAACCTGCTGGAGGCTGGCAACTATATCGGTAAGCACATTGATACCTACAGCAACCTGGAATATCGCTACTCGGTGGTCATTCAGTTCGGCAGGCAATACGAAGGCGGCGAGTTCTTTATCGAGCATGAAGGCCAGGAGTCGCAGTTTAAAACCGGCTATGCCGATGTGCTGATCAATCGCTGCGAAATCCCCCATGGGGTACGCAAGGTACAAAGTGGCACACGTTCATCGTTGGTATTTTTCCTGAGCACCAGCCCCCTGGATAAACCCAACCTCAATAACAAACAGATCTGACCGGCCTGCGCATCCACCCGCATGGGCGGATGCACCACCGGCGAAACCAAAGGAAACGTCCCATGACGCAAACCAATATCGCCAGCTTTCAAGAATCAAAAAACCAGGACTTGCAAGCCTACTTCCTAGGGCTCATTTCGGTCGCAGCTTTCGCGATGACCCTACCGGCGGCCAAGATACTCGCGGGCGATCTAAGCGCCCTGCAAGTCGGTTTTTTCCGGTCGGTGCTGGCAGCGTTTGCGGCAATTCCATTTCTGATTCTCGGCCGAGCCAAGCTGCCCACTCGATCACAAATCAAACGAATGCTGCTGACATCCACCGGGATCGTTTACGGCTTTCCAATCCTTACCGCCCTTGGCATGCAATACGTTCCCGTGAGCCATGGCGGCGTGGTGCTCGCGGCGCTGCCACTGTCTACGGCTATCTTCGGCACGCTGATCACAGGTACCCGCCCCTCCAAAATGTTCTGGGTGGTGTCGAGCCTGGGTTTCCTGGTGGTCATGACCTATACCGTGATCAACTCGAATGTCTCGGATATCTACATCGGTGACTTGGCACTACTGGGCGCCGTCATGCTGGCCGGCTTTGGCTACGCCCAAGGCGGCGCGCTGTCCAAGGAACTGCCGGGCTGGCAGGTCATGTGCTGGACCCTGGTCATCAGCCTGCCTGTGTTACTTCCGGTCAGCCTCTGGCTGTATGACGGCGAAGCTATTGCCAACCTGCCTGGCCAAGGGGTAGCAGCCCTGCTCTTCCTGGCGCTGGTCAACTCGCTGCTGGGCTTCTTTTCATGGAACCGTGCACTGGCACTGGGGGGCATCCAACGCATTAGCCAGTTGCAGTTGCTACAGCCGTTCTTCACGTTTGCCTTTTCGATCTGGCTGATGGGTGAGCTCTGGAACTGGTTGACCCCGGCCGCATGCGTCGTGGTAATCGTGCTGGTCTGGTTGTCCAAGCGCATCTGAACCGGAGCGTGCGCCGGGCAACCGGCGCGCCCTTTTTCACCTCGCCCAAGGTGATGCTTAGAGGGGCTTGCAGCCCGACAGCCACATCACCTCCCCTAAACGGAGACCTCCCGATGACTGCCTCAAGCTTTTTCCGCCCCTTTTTCGAGTTGCAGGAAAGGAACGCCCTGCCTTATGAAACCAACACGTGTTCGCAGATTCACCGGGCCAACGGTGCGATCGAGTTGCTGGCAATCAAAACGGGGGAGCGGGTGCTGGACATCGGCTGCGGTGATGGCTATTGGAGTGAACAACTCGCTCGCCAGGGTGCGGAGGTGGTGGGGTTCGACTCCAGCCCCGAGAAGGTGAACGCCGCACGCTCGCGCAACCTTGAGGTGAAACTGGGCAATGCCGAAGAGCTCTACTTCCACCAGGAATTCGATGCGGTATTCAGCCATGCCGCCCTGCATTGGATGCGTCATGCTGATCAAGTAGCCCGTGGCGCCTTTATGGCACTCAAACCCGGCGGGCGGTTTGTGGGTGAGTTTGCCGGTGCGAAAAATGCCCTGTTGATCCGGCGGGCCATCCATGAGGCCCTGGAACGCAGGTCCGTCGATGCGCAGGACATTGACCCTTGGTATTTGCCCTCCGCCCATGAGTACCAACAGGTGTTGGAGCAGGTGGGGTTCCACGTCACGTTCATCAGTTGGTTCGAGCGCCCAATGGTGCTGGATTACCCCGTCAGCGAATGGATAAAAACCTATGGCAGCCCCTATTTGGCCGCTTTACCGGTAGACGCACACGCGCAGTTTCTGGAGGAGGTCACGGAGGAACTGGCCAGCGACCTGCTGGACTCCAGCGGACATTGGACGGTGGACTACACACGGCTGCGCTTCAGGGCTGAAAAAAAATGACCCACGCAGTCTGATCTAACCGAGTGCGGCTGATGTCATCCATCAGCAGGCGCCAAGAACACTCCCAGCCGTAAACGGGGTTAACGCTATGCCCATGAAAACCAACGGACTGGCCCTGAAGTCGTTTTACGCAGACGCTCAGGTCTGGTCCGGCCAGGACGGGAAACCGTTGTACTGGATCGACAACATCAGCTTGGCTGTCAATGGATTGGAAATCGCTGAGGATTCATCCATCCAAATGCTCCACGACGATGATGACGTGCAGATCCTTACCGGCAACATCTACTCTTATGAAGACCTGGGAGAGGTAGCAACCCTGGCGGAGTACTTCAAACGCTGGCAACGAAACCTCGACCCGGCGCAACACTCACCGCACGATGCCGGGTCACGCATCAAGCCTTGAGGGTCAGGCGTCTTGTTCAGTCTTGCCTGTGAGCTCAGTTTCACAGTCCAGTTGGGCATCGATGAAGTGCTTGAACCGGATATCGTTGCAATGACTGACGTTCAAGCGAATGTACTGATCATAATCGTGCGTGTTACTGAACAGTGATCCAGGCGCCAGGAAAATGCGGGCATCGTGTGCCCGCTCAATCAGGCGGCGTAGATCCACGTGCTGAGGAAACCGCGCCCACAAAAACACCCCCTGCGCACTGGCATCGTCAAACACCACCCCCTTGTTCCCCAACCACTCCCGCGCCCGGACACGCTCCTGCGTCACCCGCTGGCGCAAACCATCCAAATGGTGTCGATAGCGGCCGGACTCCAGGGTGTAGGTCACGATCGTCTCGTCCAGTGATGAACCGCACAACAAGTTGTACATTTTCTGTTCGATCAGCCCCTCGACAAACTTCGCCGGCGCCACCACATACCCAAGGCGCAATGCCGGGCTAAGTACCTTGCTGAATCCGCTGATATAGAAGGTGCGGTTCCATTCATCCAGGCTGCTCAAGCGCAGGGTTTGCCGGGCACATAACGAACCGAAGATATCGTCCTCGACAATATGAAAGTCATACTTCTGCGCCAACGAAAGAATCTTGAAGCCCTTGGCCGGCGAGGTATTGCCCCCGGTAGGGTTGTGGATCAGGGTCTGGGTAAGAAACAGTTTTGGTCGATACTGGATCAACATGGCTTCCATGGCCTCCAAGTCCGGGCCATCTGCCATGCGGGGGACGGTGATGATGTTGAAATCCCGGTCTTTGATCAGCCGCAACTGCAGCAGCAGGTAACTTGGATCCTCGACCAACAGGTAATCACCAGGCTCAAGCATGACACTGCGAATCAGCGAGAACGCATGGGTAGCCCCCACAGTCACCACAATCTGGCTGCTGGAGGCATTGATCTGAATTTCCCGCAGCTGTCGCGCAATCACCGAACGCAACTCCTGCTTGCCCGCAGCAGGCGCCGGGGCACTACAAGACAGCGTGCTGCGAATCAGCCGGCCGGTCACTGACGCCGGAACGGCGTCCGCCAACCAGGCAGGTGGAAAATACCCTGAACTGACAGGAATATCGTATTGGGAAGGATCCAGCGCCCGATAAAGAAAACCCGCGTGCAAACTGGATGGCGCAATGATCTTGTCCAGATCCTTGGAAACGTCCGGAGCAGTGGGCGCAAGAATGTAGTAACCCGCACCAGGCCGGGACTCGATGACCTGTTGGGCAACGAGATCCTCGTAGGCACTGCTCACCGTAAAAATACTCACGCCCAACTGTTTGGAAAGTGCCCTGACTGACGGCAAACGGCTACCTTGCACCCATTGAAAAGATTCGATGCGGCGGATGATTTCGCTGCGAATCTGGTCCACCAACAGTACTTTGCTGCCGCGATCTATCTCGAACATCTCAATCCTTTATAGAAATAATCGCCATTGGTGGTAACTGGCCATCGTAAAGACTGTGAGCAACAGCCTCCCTGACAGCACATGCCTGCCCAGCAAATTCTTGGGGCCTTTTAAAGTGGAGTTTTCACCAAATGCACAGAGCTGGCAAATTGTCACAACCTGCTCTCGTTGTGTCAGGTGACGCACCCGCCTTTTTTGATGAAAGAAGAAGCAAATAGGGGGCCAGACAATCAGTAGCGGTTGAATCGTGGTTTAAGCCTGTTTTCCCCAACGGCTGGAAAACCTGGCCTTACGCAATGGCTACGATTTGATTGGGCGACGGTTGAGTCTGCAAAGCACATAAAACGAGCAATAAAAAAGGGCCAGACCCCGATTAAAAATTCAATCGTGGTCTGGCCCCCGGTTTTTCTACTTAAAACGCGTACCGCGCCTTAACCATCACCCCATCGGCATCAAACCCGCTGCGAGCCTGGCGGGTGTAGCTGGCGCCGACGCTGAACGCCGAGACCTGGTAGTTCACGCCCACGCTGGCCTCATAGCTGTCACGCGCTACCGATGCGCCGGTCACGCTGAACGTCGAACCACCGTTCACAAAACTGGAAGTCTGCGCCACGCGATCACCCATCAGGTCGTGATAGGCCATCACGGTCGCTTCCGGTTGCAGAGTGCCGGCACCCAGCGCCAGGTTGCCTGCCACACGCAGGCCGGCGCCCAGCTCACCGACTTCGTAACGTTGGGAACCAGTGTTCAGCGCCGCCGAAGAGCCCTTCTCATGCAGGCTGTCCATGTGCACGCTGGAGTAACGCGCGGCGACACGCGGTTCGATCAGCACGCTGTCCGACGCCTTGAAGCTGTAACCGCCCACCACACTGGCCGACAGTGCCTGGCTGTCGTAGCTGCCCTTCGCTGTAGTGCCGGTGATATGACGCTTGCTGTCGTTGTCGTTGACGCCATAGCTCAGGCTGCCATCGACAAACCAGTTCTGCAGCGACCAGTTGCCATACAGCGACAGCGCGTTGCCCTGCACTTCAGTCTTGTTGCCCAGGTCCGAATGGATATTGGAGTTGAGGTAGCTGTACGCCACACCCACACGGGTGCTGTCGTTCAAACGCCCGTCCACGCCGACGGCCACACCACTGCTGTTGGCCGAGTAACCGTTATCGCCACCGCGACCGTCCTGGTCCATGTTGCTGCTCAAGCCTTGCACCCACACACCGCCGCGTTCGCTGCCATCGCGCTGGCCGGCCAGGCGGTTGAGGATCGCGTCATTGATCACGGTCTGCCCGGAAAAGGCCACGTCCAGCGCACCACGGTTTACGTCAGGTTTGAGCTGTTCGCCAATCTGCGCCAGTTGCTGGGCGCTGCCGGCGTTGGCCACGGCCTGGAACACCGGATCACTCTCATCCAGTTGCCCAAGCACGTCATTTTTCACTTCGTTAACGGCGGTGATAACCGGCTCAGTGGCGCCGACATTGGTCAGCTCCTCTTGCACCTGCTGATTACTCTTCAAGCCCACCACAGCCTTGACCGTTTGCGTATCAGCCGAGTAACTGAACACGTCCAGCAGCGACGACGTACTGCCGACCGTCAGGCCGTTGTTCTGCACGCTGCTGGCTTGCAGCAAGGTGTATTCGGTGCCGCTGGGCGCTGCGGTGAAATCACCGGGCTTGGCGCTCAAGGTCACCTTCGAAGCCTGGGCAAAATTCGCGGCGCCGCTGACCGTCAGGTAAGGCGTGGTCGGCACCACGCTGTTGGACAGGCGCATATCAACCCCGGCGCCGCTGGCTACATTCAGGTCGCCAGTGATGGTGGTGCCGGCGTCCGACAGGTTTAACGAGCCCGAGTTGATCGATACCGGGCTCTGGATGTACTTACCGGTGAAATCGGCCTGGCCTGCGATGTTCACGCCAGTGACGTTGAGTACATCACCGACGATTTTGCCGCCAGTCCAGTTCAGGCTTGCCAGGTTGGCCGCGTCGATGGCGGTGCCGGAGTTGCTGCGGATTTCGCCGGCTTGCTGGTTGATTTCGAAGGGGGAGGTTTGCTCGTCGATATCTGCATAAATGGCTACGCCATCGGCACTGATGGTGCCTCGGTTGACGATGCCGCGAGAGCCGGGCGCACTGTTCTGAGCGAAAGTTGCTCCGTGGAAGTCAAAAGCATCAGCCTTTTCGCCTTTTGCTTCGATCGTGCCGGTATTGAGGATGTAATCGACAGTACCGTCATGAAACACCACGCCAGCGGAAGCAGCGCCGTTCGCGGAAATCAGGCCACTGTTTTCGATCCTCAAGGGAGATGTGGAGGTTTCCACCTCGAAAGCCCAGGAGTCGTCGCCCGTCACAGACAACGTACCGGAGTTGAGAATCTTGCCACCTATGCTGATCGGGAAGACGCCGCCTCGGTCAAGCAGCATAGCAAGCGAGTTGACGCCCATCATCCGTATCACGCCAGTGTTGGAAACATCCCCCGCCACCGTGGTGCCATGCAACCGGATGCCATCGCGAAAAGTCCAGGGGTTGGATACTGGGGCCGTGGATTGAATGGTCCCGGAGTTGATCACGCTCCCGCCAACATTGGTAGCGCCGATCTCAAAGGCTTGAAACGCCCCGTTACTCTGGGTGATGTCAGCTGCCTGGATAACATCCCCCGTGATGGTGCTACTTCCTGGATTAGCGGTCAGTTGCAGAGATGGGTCCACGGCGAACCCGTGAATGTCGAGCCCTTGTCCATCTAAATTAATATTTGCACGATTGATCAACGAGCCCTGAATGCTCGTATCAGCGACACTCACCCCCATCCAATTGCTAATGCCCCGGCTAGCGGTCACATTCGTGGGTTGAGTCACCGTTCCGGTGAGGGTCAGTGATTCACTAAACTTCTCACCGCTCCAGGTGCTCTTGCCTTGACCAACATCCACTTCAACGGCCAGCACTTGAGTGCTGATTGCCCCAACGATTAAAGCCAGCAGGCTTTTTTTAAACGGCTTTGGCTTCATGTAAAACTCCATGTATGACTGGGGCTCCGCTCACGATCTCGCGGCAGCAGGTATAAAACCGAAACAGCCTGTTGAGCCCGTGCACTGAGCGACGACCTGCATCATTTGAGCTGATCAATGGCCTGCTCAATTTCCCGCAGATTGAGCAAGCGTTCGCGGTCATCGCCGAACAGGTTGTCGGCACACAGGCTCTCAAATTGAGCGAGGACCTCATTTTGATTAACAGCCAACCCATTGATTTATAACGAACAACTACTCATCAAACGTTTAAAGGCGCGCAACTCCGTGATTGTCAGTGGGCCGCCGAGGCGAGATAAATAGGAGTATTCCTAAATCTATTGGCGAATTTTCCTACAATAAAAGGTCGCCTTCCCTACGCGCCTAGTTTTCCTGCCCCACCACCAGTTTCAACCCTGGCCGCCGCACCTCACGGGAGTGATGCGCCGTCACCGCCTGCACCCCGCCCTCCTGATCGTTATGAATCACCAACACCCCCGGCCGGCGTAGTTGCTCAAGCTCGCCTGCCGCCAGGCGGAAGCTCTCGCTCAAGCCGTGGTCGCTCAACGCCTTGGTCGCCGCGCGCCGCTGGGCGAACTGCTTGCCGCGTCGTTGTTGGTAGCGCGCCCAGACGATCAGCAGCACCGCGTTGAACAAGGCGATCCACAGGTAGATCTGCAAGGTGTTCAGCGCGGCAAAAATCGGTGCATCGATGCGTGGGCCACCATTGCTATCGAGCATCGGCACCAGGCCGCGCACCAGCAGGATCACCAGGCCGGCCCAGGCCATCAGGGTCAGGAAAATATCAATGGCCTGCATCACAGGCCGCTGTGGGGTACGGATCAGGTTCATGGCTTAACTTCCTTGGCAGGTGCCTTGATGCCGCGATCCGGGCTGACCCAGCGCGCGCGTTTTTGATGTTGGCGGAACAGGACTTTGGGGAAGCTGACCAGGGTGGTGAACAGGCTCACCAGCCAGAACACCAGCGGGTACCAGACCGTCCAGAACAGGGTTTTCCACAGGCCGCGCTCGTAGCGCCGGTCAATCATGATGCTCACGGCAAATTGCACCAGGCACACCACCGCCAGCAGCAAGCCGGTGAAGGCCGGCGGCATCAGCGATGCCGACGGCAATCGCCTCGGGCAACGGCACCACTTTCCCTACGCCCCAGAAGATCACCGACAGCAGGAAAGTGAAGGCCCAGCCGGTGGACAGGCAGTACTCGAACAGCAGCGGCCACAGGTAGCGATGGCGCCATTGCCAGATCCCGCGAATATTCTTGAACAGCACTTCGGCGCCACCCTGGGCCCAGCGCAGACGCTGTTTCCACAGGCCGCCGAGGGTTTCCGGCATGAGGATCCAGCACAGCGCACGCGGCTCGTAGAAGATGCTCCAGTGGTCCAGTTGCAGCTTCCAGCTCACGTCGATGTCTTCGGTGATCATGTCGGTGCTCCAGTAGTCGACCCGGTCCAGGGCCGCCCGCCGAAACGCCACCACCACGCCGGACACGGTGAAGATCCGCCCGAAAACCCGCTGGGTACGCTTGATCAAACCAATGATCGAAGAGAACTCGCCCACCTGTACCCGACCAATCAAGGTCGAGCGCGTGCGGATGCGCGGGTTGCCGGTGACCGCGCCAAGCCGTGGGTTGTCGAGCATCGGCGCCACCAGGTAGGCGGCGGCATTGCGGTCGAGCAAGGCGTCGCCGTCGATGCACACCAGGTATTCGCTGCGCGCCGCCACGGCGCCCATGCGCAAGGCCACGGCCTTGCCCTGGTTTTGCGCCAAGTGCAGCACGCGCAAGCGTGGCTCCTGCAGCGCCAGGGCGTCGAGCACAGCGGCGGTGTTGTCGCTGGAGCCGTCGTTGATCGCAATCACTTCCAGGTTGCGATAGCGCTGGGCCAACGCCGCGCCGATGGTCTCGGCGGCGTTGTCGCCTTCGTTGTAGCAAGGGATCAGGATCGAGATCAGCGGCTCGCCTTTGAGCACCGGCGCCGGGGTGTCATCGGACCACGGCCAGTGGCGCTCCCAGTGCAGCCAGAAGTACAGGCCGCCGGCAATCCACAGCCCGGACATGAACAACGGGTAGAAAAACACGAACTCCATCAGGAACTGCCCGGTGACCAGGAAGATCAGGCCCAGGGGCACACCCAACACCAATGCCAACACGAGAAGAGCAAGGATTCTGTCGAACATGAGTCAAGGATTCCATTTGTTGGAAAGGGCCGGACGCACGGTGTTCAGATCCGGCGAATTCTCCAGGAAGTTGTCGGGGTAGTAGCCAAAACTGCTGGCACCCTGGCGCTTGAGCACACCCATCCACTCGGCCATTTGCACGCCGGAAATGTCCGGGGCGGCTGGAGTGCGCCAATCCTTGGCCTGTAGCTCGAAGACCGTGCGCTGCATCGCACCGGGCCGGGCCTTGACCGTGGCCACGAGCTTTTCCAGCCAGGCGTTGGAGTTTTTCAGTGACTGACCTTCCATCAATGGCATCGCCATCGGCGCGGTCCAGTCGTAGTGCTTGAGGAAGTCGTCGAGGTTCTGCGCAAACCAGGCTTCGCTGGCCGGGTTGAGCATCGGCTCGGCGAAGATATTGCGCGCGGTGAGCACTTCCGGGCCGCGCAGGGCGCGGACCTTGGCGGTCAGTTCATGGGTGAAGTCGATCAGGTACCGGCTCTTGAAACGGGTCCAGCGCTGCATCACTTCAGGGTCGGCGCGCAGCGCCTGGATGCTGCCCGGCAGGCCGTTGGCGGCGTAGGTTTTCAGGGCTTGGGGGCTAGCGTCTTCAAAGTCCGAGAGCACGGCGTCATCGTGGAACAACACACCGTGGATAGCGCTGGTACGGGCCAGGTCTTCGTAGATCTCACCGATGACTTTGCGCACCTGGGGATCGAACGGCGACAGGCGCTGGTACTGTTTCGGGTCGACAGCCACCTTGCCGGTGGCCGGGTCCCAGCGGCTGACGCGGGGTAGCTTGGCATCCAGGGCAAAGCTCAGCACGGGCATCCAGGCGTAGACTTTGACCAGGCCGGCACGGGTATGCAGCTGCCAACTGACACGGTTGAACAGGTCTGCGCGCATCGGCAGATGGCGGTTGGGGAAGTACAGCGAACGCGCCAGGCCATCACCCTTGGGGTCGGCAAAAGCCTGAAGGAACACGGTGTCGACGCCCATGTCCAGCACACGCTGGACCAGCGCGTCGAGGTTGCGCACCTCCTGCGCCTTGTCCGGGTCGTAGACATGATCGAGGTCCACATGCAGCACGCGCATCGGTGCTTTGACCTGCGCCGAGACCATGCTGTTGGCGAAGTCCTCACCGTACGGGTCGTTGTCCACCAGAAAGCGCGGGCTGCTCATCAAGTTGCCGAGGTTGTCGAGGCCGTCCTCCAGGGTCAGGGCCATCTGGTAACCCTGCTCACCCACCACCGCCAGAGAAGTGCCATCCGCCGCCCCATACGGCCATACCCACACACGCGGGGCCTTGCCGGTAACGGCGCGGATCTTATTGGAAATCGCCGCGACGTCGGCGCGCATCCGCGCCCGGAACTGCGCTTCGGACTCATAACTGCGGGTGACCGGGTCATAGCGCCGGGTGGCGGCGGCCGGTTCCTGGTTGCCCTGGGGGTTGGCCAGCACGCCCTTGTGGCTGGCGTCGGTGTGGGCGCCGATTTCCACCAGGCCCGATTGCGCCACTTCGCGCACTTGTTGCCAGGTCAGAAACTCCCCGCGGTTACGCGGCACGCCGGCAAAATCCACCGGCTGATTCAACGGCGTGTCGACCCAACTGCCCACTGGCGCCAGCACGGCCGGCCACTGGTAGGCACGCAGGATCGGCATAACACGGGTGTAAAAGCTCGAATAACCGTCGTCGAAGCTGAGCATGACGGCTTTGGGCGGCAGCTCTGGCCCGCCGGCACGGGCGGCGAGGACCTGGTCGACGCTGACCGCCTGGTAGCCGTTCTCGCGCAGCCAGGACAACTGTTCGATCAGGCGTTCGGTACGCACCGCCACCACTCTCTGGTCGGGGTCACGGTCGTTGACATCGTGGTAGGCAATGCCCAGGAAATGGTTTTTCGGCCACGGCGCTTCGTTGACCGGTTTGAGTCGTTCAGCAGGTGGCGTAAAAGGCGCGGGGGACTGGGCACAGGCACTGCTCAGCAAAAAGCCCAGGGCCAGCAGGCAACGGGAAACAAGGGTCATGATCGGACTCTTCTAGAAACGGTAAGTGAGGTCGACGATCAGGCGCACATCGCTTTCGCGCTCACCGTCATAAGGTCGGTTGATCCAGCTCAGGTTGGCGCCGGTTTCCAGTACGTCGTTCCAGCGATAACGCTGGCCGTAACTGAGCAAACCAATGGCACCGGTGGAGTAATCGCGCTGGCTGTAAGTGCCCGCACCGGCCTGGAACTGCTGACTCCACTGGGTTTCGTAGCGGTGATAAAGCACATGGTTGACGCTCACCGTGGGCAGCACGCTGAAGTCTGAGCGCGGGTTGAAATACGCGGCCTCTTCCTTACTGTTGCGGCTGGCGGCGACTTCCAGGCCAAGGTCTACTTGCACGCCCGGCGAGCGGTAGACACCCTCACGGCCGATGAGCGACGCTTCGACACGGTCGTTACCGTCACTGAAGTGGGACGGGCTCAGCGCCAGTTTCCACTCACGGCTCTCGTTGGCGCTCCAGCGGATAAACCCGCTGCCGCCGTTGGCGGTGACGTTGGCATTGAGCGCGCGCAACGGCGTGCTGGCGGCCAGGTAGTCAAGACTGCCCCCGTACTGCCAGTGGTCGTTGATGTCGCGGGCAATCGCCAGGCGTGCGCCCTGCTTGGTGCCTTTGCCGTAGGAGTGATTGGAGACTTCGGCCTCCAGGGTCATATCACGGGTACGCCGCTCCACACCCAGGCGCTGCCAGCGGTGGTGGCCCGTGCCTTCTTCAAAGTCGGCGGTGGCGTAGCCGATACCGCCGAATATCCGCCAGTCTTCATCGATGGGCGGGCTGTAGAGCAGGGTTTCGATCCCCCAGTCACGGCTACCGGCAACCGCCCCGCCGCCATGGCTTTTACCGGTCTCGGCTTCGATACGCAGCTCGGCCATCTCATGCACTTTGCGCAGGCGCTGGAGGCGTTGGACCTGGCGATTGTCCGGGGCGCGGGCGACCACGTCATCGGCGAGCATATCGAGCTGGCGCCACTCCTGCAGATCCAGCGCGTTGTAGCCTTGGGAGACTTCCAGGTCGATATGGCGCGGGTTCTGGTTTTCGGCGTTCTTGAGGGCAATTTCGGCACGTCGCGGCCAGGCGCGGGCGCGGAACATGTCCGCCTGGGCCACGCGCATGCCGACATTGCCGGGCGAGGTGCGCACCAGGGTTTCCAGGCTTTTTTCACTGGTCGGCAGATCGGCGCCATAGGTCGCGGCCTGGGCCGCCAGTTGCTGGGCGGCCAGCCACGCGTCGTTGGGGTTACCGAGGGGCAGCCCCTTGAGTTCAACCCGAGGTCTTTGCGTGCTCGCCAGGTCGTTTGCGACGGCGCGAGCTTCGCGGGTCTGGTCGTTTTCCAGCAGGGAGTAGTACAGCGCGGTGCTGTCGACCACCTGGTTGCTGGGGTCGGCATCCGACGCGGTCACTGCCTGGCGATACAGCGGCGCGGCCTTCTCGGGCAAACGCTGGTCGAGGTAGGCGGCGGCCACCCAGCGCAGGGCGTAGTTGGGCAGTTGCACGCCTTGAGCTTGCAAGGCTTCGTAGTCGTGGAGCACCTCGGCGGTACGTGCGCGGGCCTTGAGCGCGCCCAGGCGGTCGATGCGCCAGCGCACCACATCGTCATGGGCACTGGCGTCCGGGGTCCAGGTGGCGAGCAGTTGGTCGTAATTCTTGAGGGCGCGGTCGGCGATCACAAAGCGCTCGCTTTCACTGCGCGTCGGGAATTCAGCCAGGCGCACGCGTTCGGCAGCCAGGTCGCCTTCCAGGCGGCGCTGGGTCACCGGGTCCAGCAAGCCGGGGTGGCGGGCGCTCAGGCGCAGGGCCGGTTCCGGCATACGTGCACGTTGCAGGGCGATCAGGTATTCGCGCACCACCTCGGGCTGGTTACCGGCGCGGATAAACGCCTGGTCGAATTCGAACAGCGAATCATAGGGCTGCCCGGCGCGGGACAACGCATAGCCCAGGGCCATACGCCGCTCGACATTCTCGGGCTTGGCCGCCACCAGGGTGCGGGCACGCTGCACGGCTTCGGCGGTTTTGCCGCCATCGGCCAGGGTCATGGCCAGGCCCAGTTGCAGGTCCGGGTTGCTCGGTTCGCGCAGCAAGGCCTGGCGATACACCGCCTCGGCGGGGGCCCAGCGCTGTTGATTGCGGTAGGTGCGGGCCACGGTGGTCAGCGCTTGGGTGGTCAGTTGGCGCTGGCGCCCCTGGGCCTCATAGACCTTGAGTACTTCGTCATCCTGGCGCGCCCAACTGGCGATCAACAGGTGATCGCTGACCTGGCCAGAGGTCTGGCGCTCGGCAGGCAATTGGCGCAACAGGTTGAGCGCTGGCGTGTAGTTGCCGGTACGGGCCTGGCGAATCAGGGAATCATAGGCAGGATCGGCCACGGCCAGGGTCGGCAGCAACAAGGCAGCACCGATCAGTAGACGCAGGCGGCCAGGGCCAGAGGGAGAGAAATTACGCAACATGTCGTCAGCTTCCTTACTCGGAAAGCTGTAGCGATAGGTTCGCCTGTACAACACGCATCAGGCCGCCGGTGTCTGATGACCCGGCCAAGCTTTCCTGGGCGCAATATCCCTGAGAGGGATATGGAATAGGACAAATTAGGACAATTGTTCAGAATCGTCCTAAAAGCCAGTGGAGATCAAACGTGGGGCTTGTGTGGGAGCTGGCCTCTGTGGGAGCTGGCTTGCCTGCGATGGCATCACCTCTGTTTCACTGACACACCGAGGTGATGCTATCGCAGGCAAGCCAGCGCCTACACAAACCGTATTCCTACACGGGTCGAACAGCCTTATTGCACGCCGCTGACCGCACCCAGCTTGCCCAGTACGCCGCCGATAAACTGCTCGACGGTCATTTTCTGGCCATTGAAGGTCACTTCATTGTTGGCGTAATGCAGCTTGGCCAGGATGTCGTTGCCTTCCAGGGTCGCCAGTTGCGTGCCCACGGCCATGCCGCTGACCATCTCGCTGGCCATCTGGGCCTGCTGCTCGATGGCTTTGGGGTCAGTCACACCACCGATCTGCGCTTGCAGGGCGGCCACGTCAGCGATCATCGGCTTGGACAGGGTCAGGTTGGCATCCAGCAGCGTGATCATCTGCTTGGCCAGTTCAACCGGCGGCAGCTCCATGGTGGACGGCTTGGTCAGGTCTACCACCAGGTTGAAGCGGCTTTCGCCATTGGCGGTCTTCAGGGACAGGTTTTCCAGGGCCACTTGCGGCTTGGCGGCCAGCAGCAGATCAACGTTGGCCTGGGCCAGCACTTGCTCGGCTTCGCTCAGTTGCAGCTCAGGAATCGGTTGGCCGGCAGCCTGGGCAGCCTGCACCGGTTGCATCTTGTCCTGATACAGCTTGGTCAGCACCATGGTCGATGGCACATCGATGTTCTTGACGCTCACGGCCATGGCCGCCGAACCCACGGGTTTACCCTGGTAACCGATCTCGGTGATTTTGTAGTCGACGCGACCGTCCAGGTTGTTGTCCTTGGTATCGCTGCTGTCTTTCTGCTCGAACCCTTTGACAGTCAGCACGGCTTGTTCCGGGCCAAAGGTGAACGTGCTGTTGCTCAACACGACGGTATTCTGGCCGACATAAAAACCAAAGCTGCTCTTGGTCAAGTTACTGGCGAGGGTCAAGCCATTGAGCTCTGCCTGGAACGGTGCCCCCTTGGGGTCGACCAGGGAGACCTTGAGGGCGTCCATGTAGCCGTCGACCTTGATCTCTGTCGCCTTTTCGGTGTTGAAGTAGTCCATGTTCAGGCCGGAGAAGGTGACGCTGGTGGTGCCGTCCTTGTACTCCAGGGGCAGCAGCTCCAGGTTGCCCGTGACCGAACGGTTGAAACCGATGTTGGCGACGCCTTTGACCGGCGAAACGTCCTTGGTGGCGGCGAACCATTTTTCGGTGGTCGGGTTCTTCTCTAGGGCCAGGTGACTGGTAGCCAGCACTGGCCACCACTTCAGGGTGACCAGGCGCGAGACCGGCAGCGGACCGTGTTCGATACGGTCGACAAACAGCAGTTCGCTGTCTTTGAACTGTTCACCGAACACCGCGCCTTCAGCCTTGAGACGGAAGTGGCCGGTGCTGCTGAACCAGCCGCGATCCAGGGAGACCATCTCCAGGGTCATACGGCCATCGACACCGGCCAGGGAGCGCTCCATCTCCTTGTTGGCGTCTTCGATCGTGGTTTTAAGCACACCTTCCAATTGGCTGCCGGTGTACCAGGCACCGCCGGCACTGACTACGCCGACGGCGGCAACAAAACCCAAAAGTACAACGGCTGATTTATTCATGAAGTGTCCTGATCCAATCCTGTGCGAAGTGGGCTGTCTTCCCTGAACCCCGAAGTGGGGCGTCGGCTCAAGCCCGCCGAAAATCGGGGCAAGGTTAGCACTGGCGGGGGGGCTCGTTGCAATCTCTTGTGGCGAACAACGCGGCCCAGGGGATGGAAATGGAACATTGTGGCGAGGGGGCTTGCCCCCGTTGGGCCGCGTAGCAGCCCCAATAAGACTCACTGAGTTTTATCAGGTCCACCGGACTCAGCCCTGGGTCAGGAGTATTCCATCTCGATTTCGTCGAGCTGGTGATCAAAACTCTTCAGCCGCGCCGTCCAGGTGTACACCAGCACTTCAAACTCGCGGTGAATCACCGCATTGCCCGGCGTATCCGCCTTGGGGTCGTAGAAGTCCAGTTGGTAACGCTCGCGGGCCATGGCGGTGGCGACGTCGGACAGTTCCCGGGCGTTGTTCAGCCAGTGCCGCCCTTCGGCCACTTGTCGGTCGAGTACCACGCATTGTTGCTTCAAGGCTTCGAGGCTTTTTTCCAGGGGCGTGCCGGTCAGTTCGCCCATGACTTCCTGGAAGGTGCGCCCAGGCTGCCAGTAGCTGCCCCAGAAATAGCGGTCGAACACGGTTTCGACCCGGCGCAGGGCCACCTTGGTGTCCCAGATCGCCACCCGCGTCTTGCCTTGTTCGAGGATTTTTTTCTGGGTGCGCTGGCCCTGGTAGGAAGCCCAGGCCACCACGCCAATGGACAACGCGGCGATCAACGCACAGGCGCTGTCGAGGAACACCATGGCCTTATCCAGTTGATGGGCCAGCATGACGCCGTAAAAGTAAGTCGCCGATAACAACACCAGTGCGAAGAGCACGCACCAGAACGCGGGAGCATAAGGGTTTTTCATTATTGGAATCCCCATGAGCAACGCAGGCAGTGATCAGCGGGCCATCACGCAAGCCCGTCTGATCAAAGCATAGCAACCGCCTCAGGGTTTGCCGGGTTGTGTGCCTTGCGTTCGTCCGCTTTCCCAGCCGCCGCCCAGGGCCAGGAACAGGTCGATCTGGCTCATCGCCACCTGGGTGTTGGCCTGAGCCAGTTGCGCACGCATATCGGTGTAGGTGCGCGTGGCTTGCAGGTCGGCGAGGAACGACTCGCGCCCGGCCTGGAAGAAGCGGTGCGTCTGGTCGGCGGCCTGTTGCGCCGACTGCTCGGCCTCGGCCAGGGCATCGCGGCGCTGCAGTTGGGCAGTGTATTGCGCAAGCCCGGTCTGGGTCTCGCGGATGGCATTGAGCACCACCCCGTCAAAGTGCGCCAAGGCGCCCTGGGTCGCGGCTTCGGCTTCATGGATGCGCGCACGCGAGCCGTTGGACGGCACCGTCCAGCTCAACAGCGGGCCGAAGCCCCAGCGGTTGGCGGCCGGTTTGCCGAGGTTGTCGATAATGCCCACGGTGCCGATGGAGGCGCCGATGCTGATATCCGGGTACAACTCGCCGGTGGCCACGCCAATGCCCGCCGTCGCCGCCGCCAGTCGGCGTTCGGCCTGGCGCACGTCAGGGCGGCGCTTGAGCAGGGTGGCGCCGTCGCCCACCGGCAGCAACTGGGCAATCTGCGGCAACTCGGCGCAATCGCGGGTGCCGGCCGGCAATTGGTCCAGGGGTTTGGCCAGGAGCATCGACAGGCGGAACAAACCGGCCTGGCGCGCCGCCTCAAAGCGCGGCAGTTCAGCGCGTAAAGACTTGAATTGGGTTTGTGAGCGGGTGACCTGGGTTTCATCGCCACGCCCCGCATCGCGCAGGCGCTGGGTCAGGCGCGTGCTCTGGGCTTGCAGGTCGAGGGACTGGCGGGCGATGTGCAGCTCTTCATTGGCTGCACACACCTGGGTGTAGGAACGCACCACGTCCGCCACCAGGGTGATGCGCGCGGTATCCACGGCGGCCTGGGTCGCGTCGGCATTGGCCTGGGCGCCTTCGATGCCGCGCTGCAAGGTGCCGAACAGGTCGAACTGATAGGAGGTGGTGATGCCGATATCACCGACATTCGCCACCGGCACTTTATTCGCCTGTAAAAAAGCCTCGCCGGACTCCTGCAAACGCTGGGCGCCGAGCTTGACCCCGCCGCTCCAGCCGCCCGCCGATTGCGCTTCCTGCACCTGGAAGCGCGCCCGTTGCAGGTTGGCCGCCGCCACGCGCAGGTCGGTGTTGGAGGCCATGGCCTGGCGCACCAGTTCATCCAGGCGCGGGTCCTGGTACAACTTCCACCAGTCGGCGGGCACCGGCGCCGAGACTACATTATTGCCCTGCCCGGCCAGTTGGCCCAGCAGGTCGCCACGGTTGACGGCGGCTGCATCCGGCAACTGGTAATCCGGGCCCACTACCTGGCAGGCCGACAACAGCAGCCCCAGCCCAGCGGTCGCCAGCAGTTGCTTCATGGCTGGTCTCCGGACTTGGGCTGGTCATCCATGATCGACACGGTGGCCGTGCGCCCGGCAATCATGCGGAAGTCCGCCGGCACATCATCAAAGGCGATACGCACCGGGATCCGCTGGGCCAGGCGCACCCAGCTGAACGCCGGGTTGACGTTGGGCAGCAGGTTGGAGCCGCTGGTGCGGTCGCGGTCTTCGATGCCGGCGACGATGCTTTGTACATGCCCGCGCAAACGGGCGTTGTCGCCAATCACGCGGATATCCACGCTCTGGCCGACATGAATGCCGTCCAGTTTGGTCTCTTCGAAGTAGCCGTCGATGTGGAAGGAATTGCTGTCCACCACCGACAACACCGGGCGCCCGGCGGTCACGAACTCCTGGGCCCGAGGCGCACGGTCGTTGACGTAGCCGTCCACCGGGCTGCGGATCACCGAGCGGTCGAGGTTGAGCTGGGCGCTATCCACCGTCACCTGCGCCTCGGCCAGGGCCGACTGGGCGCGGGCCACGCGGGACAGGCTTTCTTCCAGTTGCTCGCTGGCCACCAGGTTGCCCAGGCCGCGGTTGCGCCTGGCTTCGCGCTGGGCCTGGGCCAGGGTTTCCTGGCGGTCGGCCACGGCCGCCTGGGCCTGGCGCAGGGCGAGCTTGAAACGGTCCTGGTCCACGGAGAACAGCACCTGGCCCCGGGTCACCAGTTGGTTATCGCGCACATCCACTTGCTGGATCAGCCCGGACACGTCCGGAGCGATCTGCACGATGTCGGCGCGGATATGCCCGTCGCGGGTCCAGGGGGCGAACATGTAGTACATGACCATGCGCCAGACCACGACGCAGGCAAAGGTCACTACCAGCAACGTCAGGACCACACGGCCGATCGTCAAAAAAGGTTTTTTCATGTCATCAGGTATCGACTGAGTGAGTCCACAGCGCCCAGCAACAGCGCGTAGAGAGCCACATTGAATAATGCCCGGTGCCAGACCAGGCGGTAGAAGTGGACGCGGGTCAACAACCCGTGCACCACCAGGTAAAAGCCATACGTAATGCCCATCAGCACCAGCAGCGTGGGCAGGAACACCCCGCTGATATCCAGGTCACCGATCATAGAGGCGCTCCATCGGGTAACGGCGCGTCCATCTCGCCTGTACTGACAAACTCCACGCCGGGCAACAGCGCCAGGCGCAAACCGCTGAGAGCGTGCAGCAGGTGCAGGCGGGTTTCGCCCTCGCCTTGCAGGCCCTGGCCGTTGAGGGCGCGGCGGGTGCGGTCCAGGGTCATCAGCAGACCGCTGGGGGCCGGCAGGCGCTCACCGGCCTTCAGGCACGCTTTGAAGTACTCGCCGACCTCGGCCACCACCTGGTCGAGCAACACTCGCGGCACGCCGAGGATGCGGGGTGCGTAGGCCAGCAGGTCGAGCAGGTTCAGCGCCACGCGCAGCTCGCGCAGGGCGACGCCGGTGTCCTGGCCGGTCATGGCCAGGCGCGGCAGGTGCTGCATCAGGCGGTCGAGCATTTGCACGCCCAGGCGCCGGTGCTCGGCGAGGGTGGCCGGCTGCGTGAGGCCGACAATATCGCGCCAGCTGAAACGGGTCAGGCGCTTGGCCGCCAGCTCAGCACCAAAGGGCCGCGCGATCAGGGTCCAGACAAAGGCAAACAGCAAGCCCACCGGGCCGGCGAGGTTGGAGTTGGCGAAGCTCAGAAAATCCGCGTCGTAGGCGCCCTGGATGCTGATAAAGGACGAGGTGTTGACGATGGTCAGCAGCATGCCCAGGTAGAAACGCGGTTGCACCGTCAGGGTGCCGACCCAGATAAAGGGCACCGCAAACGCCAGCACCAGCATCGGGAAATCATGCAGGTTGGGCAGGATCAGGAATAGGTAGAGGCTGGCGAACAGCACCGACATCGCGGTCCAGAAAAAGAACCGGTAGATCTGCGGCGCCGGGTCGTCCATCGAGGCGAAGAAACTGCACGCCACCGCCGCGAGGATCACTGCGCTGCCGCCGTCGGTCCAGCCCAGCAGAATCCACAGCACCGAGGCGACGATGATCGCGCTGACCGTGGAAAACGCCGAGTAGAGCATCAGGCCGCGATCAAGGAACGGCGTCAGCCGGCCCAGGCGCCAGTGGCGATAGACCGCGCGCCACGGGGCCTGGCTTTCGCTGTGGATGGCGGCTTGCAGGCTGCGGCAGTCTTGCCACAGGTCGATCCACTCGCCGAGGCGATACAGCGCGTTGGAAAACAGCAACTGATGACGGTCGTCCAGGGCCTCGGCGTCGGGTTGCAGGGCTTCGAGCTGGTCACGCAGGACGCGCCAGCGTTCGACCGGCGCCTCATCAGTGGTGCTTTGCAGCCACTCGGTGGTGGCCGCCAGCAGCGGCGCGAACTTGCCGACCAACTCCGGGGTGCGGCGCTCCAGGGCATACAGCGCGTCATCCAGGGCATCCACCACCGGCAACAGATGGATCATGCGCCCGCGCAGCTCCTTGGTGTTGCGCACCGTTTGCGGCCGCGCGCCTTCGTGGGGCAGTTGGCCGATCATCAATTCCAGGGTGTTAAAAGTCGCGACCATGCCGCCGCGCAGGCTGCTGACTTCCTCGGGCTGTACGTTGCGATTGAGGAAGCGCTGGCTGTAGATCGTCGCGTCGGCAAACCATTTACGCACCGAGTCATCGAACACCGGTGCCAGGCGCCGTGGCCAGAACATCGCGCCGACCACCGCCGCCACGGCGATGCCGAGGAAGATTTCTTCGGTACGCGCCTCGGCCACATCCCACACCGCCAGGGGGTTATCCACCACCGGCAAGGCGATCAACGGCAAGGTGTAGCCCGCCAGCATCAAGGCATAGCTGTTGGCGGTACGCAAATGCAGGGACAGAAACAGCAAAATGCCAGTCCACAACGCAATCACCACCACCAGCAGGAACGGTGTCTGCACAAACAGCGGCACGAAAAACACCGCGGCCATCGCCCCGAGAAAGGTGCCGATGGCACGGTACAAGGCCTTGGAACTGGTGGGCCCGACAAACGGGCTGGAGACGATATACACCGTGGCCATCGCCCAATACGGACGCGGCATTTGCATCAGCATGGCGATATACAGGGCAATCATCGACGCCGCGAAAGTGCGCACACCGTAGAACCAATCCCGGGCCGGCGGCATGCCGGTAAAAAATCCGTTCAAGAAGCCACGACCAACGGTGGGTGGTTGGCTGCTTCAAAAGCATGCAGCACGCGCAACGCGGCTTCCAGATCGGCAGGGGCCATGTCTGCCAGCACTTCATGGCGCAAGCGCACCAGCTGGGCTTCGACCGCCTGCACCAACTCGCGGCCGCGCTCGGTCAGGCTCAACGCCTTGGCGCGGCGATCGTGCAGGTCTTCGCTGCGGCACACCAGGCCGGCACTGCACAGTTGGTCGAGCAGGCGCACTAGGGACGGGCTTTCCATCCCCGAAGCCTGAGCCACCTTGACTTGATGCACGCCGTCACCGAGACGGCCGATCATCAGTAAAGGCACCGCACAGGCTTCGGAAATACCGTAGCTCACCAGCGTGGCCTGGCAGATTTTGCGCCAGTTACGGGCGCCCGCCACCATGCTGCTGCTGAGGCTCATATGAAGGGTTTCGGGGGTTTGAGGCACGAGATCATTCGCATACAGTTAGTTTGCTAACTATCAATATGGTGGAGGAATGGAATCTCGTCAAGTTTTGATACAAATTCACAGATAGGCGGTGGGACCCCTATAACGCGCCGCCTCTGTGGGAGCTGTCGAGCCTTGGCGAGGCTGCGATGGCGGTAGCACTGCTTGGATTGATGCTGGCTGATCCACCGCTATCGCAGCCTCGCTCGGGCTCGACAGCTGCCACATTCGAATGAGTTCACTTAAGCACGGCTGCTGCGCAACAGCACATTCAACTCATCCACCACTTCCGCCCAATCCGCATCCTCCAGAATTTCTTCGCGTAGAAACGCTTTCTGGCTACCCGTCCAGAAAAACGCATCTTCGAGTTTCAACTCCGGCTTGAGCGGCGAATGCACCGCAACAAAACGCTCAATGCTGGTGGCGTCATCGGGCAGCCCGAGCTGTTTGAACAACGACGGCAGGCTGTGAACAGGCGATTGCATGGCAACTCCAAAAAATAAGGGATTGCCCTCAGTCTAGACCGATAAAACCCACAGATTGGCAGCCATTCGTGCAACATTTTGCAATGTTCACGCTATCATCTTCACCTTTCGCCCAGCGGCATTCACGGACTCCCGGAATAAGGACAATTCATGCGCATCGGTCTTCTGTCATCCCTGACCCTGGCACTGTGTGCCGCCTTTTCCCTGCAGGCCCAGGCCAGCGGCGACGACTCGTGCTACCCCGACTGGCGCGTGTCCCAGGATTCGCTGACCGCCTGCAGCAACATGCCATTCCTGAGCCCCGGCAATGACAGCCGGACCAACCTGCGCCTGTTGCTCGCGGCAAAAAAGAACGCGCCCCTGACCCCTAATGCGCTGGGTGAAGATGACCTGGCCCAGGGCTTCGGCCCGGTGCCGTTCCCGGTGTATCGCCTGGTGCCGCACCCGCCCGAAGGGCAGACGGGCGAAGAGCAAGGCACGGAGCTTGCGCAACTGTTGGCCTCGCTGGGCATCCAGCGCGAGGCCACGGCGGCGGCAGGCGATCAGTTTTTGTGGGGCGAAGGCAGCCGCTGCCGCAGCAACAATGTGCAGAGTGCCACCGACTTTGTGCGCCAAGTGATCAAGGCCGACGTGCCGGCGAATGAGCGAGTGCTGCTGGCCAATGCGCGCCTGAAATTGCTCGGCACCTGCGACTGGCAGGGGGAAGTGCTGCTGGAGCCGCAGTTGATCACTTCCACCCAGGGTCGCGAGCTGACCACCTACCTGCTCGCCGCTTCCGACTTTTACAGCGGGCGCTTTGTGTATGCCGAGCGCGGGTTTGCTGCGGTGACCCTGACCACACTGCCATGGCTCAAAGAAACGGCGGTGTACATGATCGCCCGCGCGTCCCTCAATCATGCCCAGGAAAACGCCTTCGATGAATATGGCCTACCCCAGCGCCAGGCTGTGGATAAGTCCGCGCTGGACGAAGCCGAGCACAGTTTCCTCAGCTACCTGAAAACTTATCCACAGGGTGAATACGCCCCTTCCGCCCGTGGCCTGTTGCGCCGGGTGCACTGGTTGGCGGGCGATGCGAGCAAGCTGGCGGACGATTACGCCTGGCAACTGACCGAGGCCAGCGATGCCGAGCGCAATGGCTCCATTGATGAGCTGGTGGAAGAAACCGACAACAAGCTGCTGACCAGCTACGCCGAGACCATCCACAACCCATTGTTGCTGGCGATCAACGACCTGATGTGGATGCGCGCCAACAACCCGCCCAAGCTGACCCGCGCCACCCTCGACGGGCAAAAGGCCGCGTTTGCCAACGAGCCGGCGCTGTACGACTACTTGCAGGCGGCGTTCGCCCTGTATGTCGAGCACCAGCCAGACAACGCGTTGAAACATCTGCCACAAGAGCTGCCGTCGAGCCTGGATTACTTGGCCTTCAGCCAGCAAACCCTGCGCGGCCTGGCCCTGGAAGCCAAGCAGGACTGGAAAGGCGCCGAGGCGCTGTGGCTGCAACTGCTGCCCCTGGCCAAGCAGCCCTTGCAGCGCGATCAACTGGAACTGGCCCTGGCGATGAACTACGAACGCAGCGGCCAATTGGCCAAGGTGTTCGCCGCCGACTCGCCGATCCAGACCAAGCAAGTGCGCTATATCCTGCTGCGCAGCGTGGCCGGGCCCGAGTTGCTGCGCCAGCAGATCAGCCAGGCCAGCGACCCGCTGGAGCGCAGTACCGCGCAATTTGTCTTGCTCTACAAAGACCTGCTGCGCGGCCAGTTCGCAACCTTTGCCGAGGACTTGCAGCAACTGCCGGCCTCGCCTGCCGCCGACAAGATCGGCACCAGCCTGGGCTATGTGTACAACGGCGGTCAGGCACTGACGTTGTTCCGCTGGAGCGGCGACAAGGCCGCCTCCGGCTACACCTGCCCGACCATCGCGCAAACCGCCAGCACCTTGCAGAGCGAGCCGAAAAACCCCCACGGCCTCAACTGCCTGGGTGAGTTCATCCTGCGCAACGGCCTGGATGGCATGCCCCTGGAAGAAGTGCGCTCGGCCGGTAGCCTGGGCAGCACCGCATCGGCCTTCAAAGGCGAAACCTTCTCCCGGCTCGAGGGTTACAAACAAGTAATCGCCAACCCCAAGGCGCCCCGTGACGACAAGGCCTATGCACTGTTCCGGGCGATCAACTGCTATGCGCCGTCGGGCTACAACAGCTGCGGCGGCGAAGATGTGGACAAGGCGGTGCGCAAGGGCTGGTTCCGCCAGTTGAAAACCGGGTTTGCCGACACCCAGTGGGGCAAGTCGCTGCAGTACTACTGGTAAGCCGGTGAAAGGTTTCTGGCTGGCGCTGCTGGTACTGGCGAGCCCGGCCTTCGGCGCGGTCGATGCCCGCGACTATGAGGCCTTCTGGCTGTGGAGCGGGGTCGCGCCACAGCCGGTGCTCAAGCAGGCCAAGACGCTGTACATCCTCCAGGGCCAGATCAACTCGACCCGCCGCCAGCCCTCACGCGGCGTGCAGTTCATCGCCCAGGGCATGAGCGTGCCGCGCATCCGCCAGGGCGAAGTGTGGATTGTCTACCGCGCCCACACCTTGCGCTGGCCAGAGCCGGTCTACACAAAAATGCTCGGCCAGGTGCAACGCTGGCGCGCAGCGGGCAACCCGGTGGTGGGCATCCAGATCGACTTCGACGCCCGCACCCAGTACCTGCATGAATACGCCGACTTCCTCAAAGACCTGCGCCAGCGCCTGCCAAAGGATTTGCGCCTGAGCATCACCGGCCTGATGGACTGGAGCAGCAACGCCGACCCGGCCGCCATCGCCCAGCTCAAGGGCGTGGTGGATGAAGTGGTGGTGCAGACCTATCAGGGCCGCCACAGCATCCCCGATTACGCGGCGTACCTGCCACGGATGAACCGGCTGGGAATGCCGTTCAAGATTGGCTTGATCCAGGGCGGGCAGTGGCAGGAGCCGGGGTATTTGCAAGGAAATGAGTGGTTTCGGGGGTATGTGGTGTTTTTGCAGAATCCGGGTTGACCCCCTGTAGGAGCCGGCTTGCCGGTTCCTACAGGGGGTAGCGTCTTACCAGTCGTAAGTCAGGCTCGACACCACCGTACGCCCTTCGCCGTAGTAGCAATCCAGATCGCTGGTGCACTGCGACACATAGGTTTTATTGGCAAGGTTCTGCACATTCATCGCCAACTTCACGCCTTTAAGCTTGAGAGCCGAGGCGCCCAGGTCGTAGCTCAGGCTGGCATCGTAGACGGTGTAGGACGGCACCGTGAACGCGCCGGCAACGTAGTCACCCATGCTGCTGCGCGTGTAGCGGGCCCCCAGGCCTGCGCCGAGACCAGCCAGCGGGGTGTCACCGATCACGGTGTAGTTGACCCACAACGCGGCCGTCAGGGGTGAGATACCGGCCGGGTGGCGGCCTTCGCGACCTTCGTTGTCCTTGGTGTACTTGATGTCGTTGCGCGCCGCCGAAGCGACCACATCCCAGGAATCGTTCAGCACCGCCTTGGCTTCGAACTCGACGCCGCGCGAACGCATGGCGCCGCTCTGGCTGCTGAAGTTACTCGGCGGGTTGGCCGTCAGGATGTTTTCCTGGTCCAGTTGATAGACCGAGACCTGCACAAAACTTTCCTGGCCCGGTGGCTGGTACTTCACCCCGACTTCGTACTGGTTGCCGGTGGACGGGTCGAAAGGCTTATGGTTTACATCGGTGCCGGACAGCGGCAGGAAGGACTCCGAGTAACTGATAAACGGCGCCAGGCCGTTATCGAACAGGTACACCAGGCCCGCACGGCCGGTGAAGGCCTGATCCTTGCTGCTGGTGCGATCGTCGCTCAGCGGCGCCTTGTTGACCACATTGGCCCAGTCATAGCGCCCACCCAGCACCAGTGCCCATTTGTCCCACTTGATCTGGTCCTGCACGTACAGGCCGGTCTGGGTGATGGTGTTGTCCCAGCGATACGGCTGGCCGAAATTCAGCGGCTGGCCATACACCGGGTTGAATAGATCAATGATCGGTGGGGTGCGGTCGTAGAGGCCGAGGAACCTGGAGTTGAAGTGGTAGTAATCCAGGCCCACGATCAGGGTGTGGGAGAACTCGCCAGTGGTGAATTCGGCCTGGGCGATGTTATCCACGCCAATCACTTTGTTGTTCTGCCTCCAGTCCACGCCGAAACGTTGCAGGTAGCGTTGATCCATGGCGCCAGTGGTCGGGTTGGCGACAAAGCGGTAGCCGTGCAACGGCGCCACATAGCGGTCGTCCACTTCGGCATAGCGCGCGTTTTGCTTGAGGGTCCAGGTGTCGTTCAAGCGATGGGACAACTCGTAGCCGAAGGCGAATTGTTCACGGTTGTACTTGTTGACGCCCGGCTCGCCGATAAACACATCACGGTCGATCTTGCCGTTGGGGTTGCGCCAGACCGTGCCGGACGCGGGCAGGCCCTGGGCCTCGGGCAAGCCCTTGTCTTTCTGGTACTGGGCGAACAGGGTCAGGCTGGTGTCGTCGTTGGGCCGCCAGGTCAGGCTTGGCGCAATGAATTGGCGGCGGTTTTCGAAGTAGTCGATCTCGCCTTGCTCGTCCTTGAGGCGCCCGGTAAGGCGATAGAACAACTGCCCTTGATCATCCAGCGGGCCACTGAGGTCGATGGCCGCGCTTTTGTGCTCGTAGGTGCCGGCTTCGAGTACCACCTGGCGCACCGGGGTCTCGCTGGGACGCTTGCTGACCATATTGACGATGCCGCCGGGCTGGTTGTGCCCGTACAGCACCGACGCCGGGCCTTTGAGCACCTCAATGCGCTCCAGGGAATAGGGCTCGATCTGCAACGCTCCGCCTGTACTGCCGCCACCGTAAGGCAGGTGCAAACCGTCGAGGTACAAGGGTGTCGGCGAGAAGCCACGGGATGTCGGTTCATCGAACAGCTTCACCCGGTCGGAGAAGCCGCCGGCACTCATGCCAGGGGTGTAGAGCAGCGCCTGGGTCACGCTTTGCGCGCCGCGCGCCTTGATTTCGGCGGCGCTGATCACGTTGATGGTCTGAGGGATTTCCACCAGCGCCGCATCAGTCTTGCTGCCCGTGGCGCTGCGGGTGGCGACGATGCCGTCGACCGGGCCCCAGGCGTTTTCCTGGTGCTGCTGGGCGCTGATCTGGGTCGCCCCCAGTTGCATCGCGCCGTCCCCCGCGAGGGCCTGCACCGACCAACCGCTCCCCGCCTGCAGCGCCACCAGGCCGCTGCCGGCCAACAAGCGCTCCAAGCCCGGCCCGGTGGCATAGCGCCCCTGCAAGCCAGGGCTGCGCTTGCCGGACGTCAGTGACGCATCCACCGAGAGCAAAATCCCCGAAGCGCTGGCGAAACGGTTCAACGCCTGGTCCAGGCTGCCGGCAGGGATGTTGTATTGGCGCAAGGCTTCGCCGGCGCTCTCCTGGGCCTGGACCAGGGTCGGGACGAGCGGCACAGTCGCCAGCACACTGACAAACAGGCCACGACGCAGGGCGCGGGCCAGGGGTTGGATTGGATGGTGCGGCATTGCAGGACTCCCCGTGAGAACGCTTCTTGATTGGCTTTCAAGAGGTAACCCGGACGGGATTGGAAAACCGACAAAGGAAAATGAAAAAAAATGCGCCCACTGACTTTCCACACCAAAACACCCATCAAAGTAGGAGCTGGCTTGCCTGCGATAGCGGTGTATCAGTGACAGATGGGCCAACTGACCCACCGCTATCGCAGGCAAGCCAGCGCCTACAGTTGATCGAGTCAAACCCTGGCTTTGAGGGTGACCCAATAGCGGGTCACCGCCTGTACCCGCACCGGCAGTGAGCGCTCAAGGGCGGCGAGGATCGCGTCGGTGTCATTCAGCGGAAACACGCCGGTCAGTAACAAGCCGGAGATGGCCTCGTCACAGCGCAACAACCCCGGGCGATAGCGACTCAGCTCAGCCACAAACCGCCCCAGTGGCTGGCGCTCGGCAATCAGACGGTGCTGGGTCCAACTGCTGGCGTTGGCATCCAGCGCAGTCACTGCCGAGGTCTGTGTCGCACTGAACCACAGGCTGTCCCCCGCCTTCATCAGCACCGGCACACCCTGCACCGGGCGGACCTGTACGCGCCCTTCATAGAGGTCGACGCGGCTGCCGTCGTGCAGTTCGCGCACGGCAAAGCGGGTGCCCAGGGCCTGGATATCGCCCGCGGTGGTTTCGACGATCAGCGGCCGGGATGGGTCGTGGCCGCTGGTCAGCAGGATCTCGCCGCGAATCAAGCGGATGCGCCGCTCAGTGGCACTGAAGCGCAGGTCGACGGCGCTGTCGCTGTTGAGGTCCATCTGGGTGCCGTCGCTCAGGGTCAGGTGGCGAATCTCGCCGGTGGCGGTGCGATGCTCGGCAAACGCCGCCTGCCACGGCTGGCTGCCCTGGACCAGGTAGCCGCTGCCGCCGGCCACCAGCAACAGCCCAAGCAGTTTCAACGCCGCCCGACGCTGGGGGTCCGGCGCGTCACGCAACACCGCGCGGGCGCTGTCGGCGGGGACGCCGCCCAAGGTCTGCTGCAACTGCTGCAAACGCTGCCAGGCACGACGATGCTCCGGGTCGGCGGCCTGCCAACGGGCAAAGGCCTGGCGCTGGGCCCCGTCGAGTTCGCCGCCCCATTGCAGCATCAACCACTCGCTGGCCTGCTCGACCACAGCCTGGGCAATCGGCGCGTCATGGCGGGCTCTCATTCTTCGTAGACCACCTGGTAGCAGGCGATGATCGCGCGGGTCATGTACTTCTGCACCGAGCTGACCGTCACCCCCAGGCGTGCGGCGATCTGCGCGTAGGTCAGGCCTTCGAACTGCGACAGCAGGAACGCGCGGCGCACGTTCTCGGGCATGCGGTCGAGCATGGCGTCGATCTGCATCAGGGTTTCGAGGATCAACGCGCGGGTTTCCAGGCTCGGCGACTCGGGTTCCGGCAAGTGGGCAATGCTTTGCAGGTAGGCGCGCTCGATGCGCAAGCGGCGCCATTGGTCGATCACCAGGTTGCGGGCGATCTGCGTCAGGTAGCTGCGGCTTTCTTGGGCACCGGGAAAACGACCCGACACCAGCAGGCGCAGGAAGGTGTCCTGCGCCACGTCGGCGGCGTGCTCGCGGTCGCCCAGGCGCTTGCGCAACCAGCCTTGCAGCCAGCCATGATGGTCGCGGTACAGGAGATGAAGCTGTTGCTGGCCGTCAGTCGCGGTGTCCATGAATTGCTCGGATACACTATTGAGAGCAATTATCATTACAGCTTGTATCGCGACTGGCAAAAAACTTTATCTGTTACCGCCCGGCGGTCTGCACCGGATACACCGACTCCCAGCCCCCGCCCAGCGCCTTGTACAAGCCGACCATGGCCAGGGACACGCCGGTGGAGCTTTCCACCCATTGCTCCTGGGTCGCCAGCAACGCGCTCTGCACCGTGAGGACGTTGACGAAATCCACCACCCCTTCGACGTATTGGTGCTGGGCGGTGTCCAGGGCGATCTGGTTCTGGCGCACCGCTTCGGCCAGGCTGTCACGGCGCAGTTGGCTGGCGTTGTAGCGGGTCAACTGGTCGTCGATTTCATGCCAGGCGCGCAGCACAGTCTGCTGGTACGCCAAGGCCAATTCCTGCTGCTGGGCTTCGCGCAGGTCGAGCATGCCCTGCAGGCGGCCACCGTTGAACAGCGGCAGGCTCAGCGACGGGCCGAAAGCAAAGGTGCGCGAGCCCCAGGAGCCCAGATCCGACAATTGCATGGCCTGGGAACCGAGGCTGCCCGACAGGGTGATCCGTGGGTAGAAGTCACCTTTGGCCACACCGATGCTGGCGGTCGCCGCATGCAGGCGCGCCTCGGCCTGGCGGATATCCGGGCGGCGCTGTGCCAGTTGCGACGGCAGGCCAATCGCAACCTGGCGCTGGGTCTGGGGCACCGCGGCGTCCGGCGACAGCTGCGCATGCAAGGCTTGCGGAGCCTGGCCCATCAACAGGCTCAGGGCATTGATCAACTGGTCCTGGCGCTGTTGCAAATCCGGCAGGCGCGCTTCGATGGCGGCTACTTGCGCAGCGGCTTCAGCGACATCCAGGTGAGTGGCCACGCCATCGGCCAAACGCAGTTGCGAGAGCTTCAGGCTACGGCGCGCCACGTCGAGGTTTTGCTCGGTGACCGCACGGGTGCTTTGCACGCCGCGCAGTTGGATGTAGTCCTGGGCGGTCTCGGCCAGCACCGATAGCAGCACCGTGCGGCGGTCGTTTTCCGCCACTTGCAGGGTGGCGTCGGCGGCTTCGGTTTCACGCCGTACCCGGCCCCAGAAGTCCAGTTCCCAGGAGGCGGCGAAACCGGCGTCCCACAGGTTGAAGGCCGAACGGCCGTTGTTGCCGGATGGATCGCTCAGGCCGTTGGCGCTATTGCGTTTGCGCCCGTAGTTGCCATCGGCGCTGAGCTCTGGATAGCGCCCGGCGGTCGTCACCTGGCGTACTGCGCGGCTCTGTTGCAAGCGGCTGCTGGCCAGTTTCAGGTCGAGGTTGTCGGTCAGTGCCCGGCGCACCAGGGCTGACAGTTGCGGGTCGTGGAACACATCCCACCACTGTTCTTCCAATGGGTCGCTGACCACGCGGCTGGCGGCCTGGCGGCCCTGGGGCTCGGCCCATTGCGTCGCTGGCTGGGCATCGGGCCGTTTAAAATCCGGGCCGACGGTGCAGGCACCCAAGCTAATCAGGCTGAGAGTAAGCAGCGCGAGTTTTCTCATTGCTGCGCCACCTCACGTTGCTGCGCACTGGGATGGGTATTGACGCTGGCCTCCACCGACATCCCGACCCGCAGGCGATGGACCTGTGCCTGACCCGGCTCCAGGATGATTTTCACCGGGATGCGCTGCACCACCTTGGTGAAGTTGCCGGTGGCGTTGTCTGGTTTGACCGAGGCGAAGGTCACGCCCGTGGCCGGCGCCAGGCTTTCCAGGTGGCCGTTGAGGACTTCACCGTCGAGGCTGTCGACCCGCACTTCAACCGCCTGGCCGGCGTGCATATGGGACAGTTGGTTTTCCTGGAAATTGGCCACCACATAGGCGTCGGCCAACGGCACCACGGCGAGGATCTTGCTGCCCGGGGTGACAAAGGCGCCGACCCGTACCGCCCGCTCACCGACCATGCCATCCACCGGCGCGACGATGCGCGTGTACGACAGTTGATAGCTGGCCATTTCCAGCGCCGCCTGGGCGCGTTTCAAGCCGCCTTCGGCGGCATCGCGCTGGGCGCTGAGAATCTCCACCTGCTTGCGTTCGGCAGCCAACACCGCCGTGGCGTTGGCCAGGCGTGCGGTGGCCTGGTCGATGCGGGTCCTGGCTTGCTGGGCGTTCTGCACCGTACCGGCACCGACACCGGCGAGGTGGTTGTAGCGGTTCAATTCGTGCTCGGCAAAGGCCACCTCGGCGCGATCGGCGGCCACCGTGGCCTGGGCCTGGGCGATCACCGAGCTCTGCCGCTCAAGGGTGGCCACCGCGTTTTTCAGCTGGGCCTGGGCCATCAGGGTCTCGGCATCGGCGGCCTGAGCCGCGGCGCGCAAGTCACGGTCGTCGATCAGCGCCAGCAACTGCCCGGCCTTGACCTGTTGGTTGTCTTCCACCAACACCTCTTTGATAAACCCGGCGACCCGTGGCGCCACCAGGGTGTAGTCGGCGGCGACGAAGGCGTCGTTGGTGGTCTGGCGCTTACTGCCAAACACACCCGGCGCCAGCAGGTACACCAGCACGCCCACGGCGAATAGGCTGATAACAGTCACGGCAATCTGGTCTTTGCGTTTCATAAAAATCCTTGGTCTGCGTCAGCAATCAAGCGGGTGCGCGCGGCGGAAAAATCCGCGTCGGCATCCAGAAAATCAGGAGGATCAACGCCACCGCGACACCGGCCATGACGTAATAAAGATCCGAAGAAGTCAGCACTACGGCCTGCTGGTGCAGCCGGTGGGCCAGGCCCGTGGCGTCGCTGTCGACCAGGGGCGAGTTGCCCAGGGCGTCCACCAGCATGGTCGAGTGGAAATGCAGGCGGTGGGTGGTCAGCACCTCGATCACCCCGGTGGCGACCACCGCCGCCAGGCCCTTGACCGTGTTGAACCAGGCCGAGGCAAACGGCCCGTCGGCGGGCACGATGCTGCCGGTGGACAACATCAACAGCGGCAAAACCGCCATCGGCTGCCCGAAGATTTGCAGCAGTTGCAGCACGTAGAACTCGTCACGAATCCACGCCGAGGTCAGTTGCGCGCCGCCGATGCACGACAGGGTCAGCATGCCCAGGCCAATCCCCAGCACCCAGCGGCAGTCGACCCAGCGCAGGTTGCACAGGGCGGCCACCAGGGGCAGCGCGATCATCTGCGGCAGGGCCATGATCAGCATCACCGGCGCGGTTTGCAGCGGCCGGTAGCCCTGCACCTGCGCCAGGTAGCTGGACGGCAGGATGATCACCGCCTGCAACACCACCAGCACCCCGGCCAGCACGATCAGGGCGAAGGCCAGGTTGCGCAGGCCAAGCATCTGCAACTTGAAGAACGGCATCGGGTGTGACCATTCATTGAGCATGAACAGCACCAACAACAGCACCCCGCCAATCAGCAGCGTGGTGATCAGCGGCGACTCGAACCAGTCCAGGCGGTTGCCCTGCAAGATGCCGATCACCAGCATGCAGATCGCGGGGAAGCCCAGCAGCAGGCCGCGCCAGTTGAACTGCTTGAGGCGCTCCAGGCGCAACGGGTCCTGGGGCAAGCCATAGGCCACGGCGGCCATGGCCAGCAGGCACGGCGCGACGATCTGCCAGAACGCCCACTGCCAGCCGACGTATTCGGTCCACAGCGCCGCCAACGGCGTGCCGAGGCTGGGGCCGAAGGTGGCGGTCAGGGCGTAGCCGGCCAGGCCGTAGAGTTTGACGTTGGCCGGTAAAAACCGCAGGGCCACGGTCATCAGCATCGGCGGCAACGCGCCGCCGGCCAGGCCTTGCAGGGTGCGCAGCACCAGCAGGCTTTCGTAGTTCGGCGCCAGCGGGCAAAGCACCCCCAGCAGGGTAAACAGGCCGATGGCCCACAGGGTGAAACGGCGCAGCGAAAACGTCACCGAACACCATGGGGCAAAGGCCATGGCCGAGACGGAGGTGGCGGTGTAGGCCGCGACCAGCCAGGTGCCTTCGTCAAACCCGATGTACAGCGCACCGCGAATATCGGCGAGGGCGACCTTGGTCACCATTTCGTTCAGGCCCGAGACCAGCACCGCCAGCAGCACGCCGACCAGGCCGATGATGATCCGTGGGCCGAACACAGGGGGGCTGACGGCGGCGGGTTTGGCGGTGGCCAAGGGCGCGGGGGCAGCGAGGGACGTCATGAAAGTACAACTCGGCAATAGAATACCCGAGCAGTTTAATAAGGCTTAGACATGACGAAAACTGACTTATCGGAAGGTTATAACTGCACCAGACGCAATGATTGAATGTGGGAGGTGGCTTGCCTGCGGTAGCGGTGTGTCAGCTAAGGCATCTGTCACTGACACACCGCTATCGCAGGCAAGCCACCTCCCACACAAGCCAGGCTAGCTCCACACATTTTGATCGTGGGCGTCAGGTGGGTTGGGCTTCGCGCCAGGTCGCGGCGCAGCTTTCGCGCATGGTTTCGCGCAGCCATTTGTGCGCCGGGTCTTTGTCGAAACGCGGGTGCCAGGCCTGGGTCAGGACCAGGGTCGGCAGGGAAATCGGCAGGGTAAATGCGCGCAGTGGCAGTTTCAGGCGATTGGCGCTGTAGAGCGCTTCCTTGGGCACCGGCAGGATCAGGTCGGAGTCAGGCAGCATAAACATCGCACCGTGAAACCCCGGCGCGATCATCGCCACCCGGCGTTCCAGGCCCTGGGCGCTGAGGGCGGTGTCGATCGGTCCTCGGGCGATACCGCGCCGCGAGATGCTGATATGGGAATAGCTGGCAAAGCGCGCAGCGGTGATTTCTTCGTCGAACAACGGGTGGCCTTCGCGGGCCAGGCCGACGAAGGTGGTGGAGAACAGGTTCTGCACCTTCACTTCCGGGGTAATCGGCATGGTGTTGCCGACGCGCAGGTCCAGGCGCCCTTCGCGCAAGGCTTCGTCATCGCTGTCGCCTTCCGGGACAAAGCGCAGCTCGCAATGGGGCGCCACCCGCTCCATGGTGTCGAATAAACGACCACCATACACGCCGACAAAAAAGTCATTGGCGCGCACGCTGAACCGCCGGCGCAAGGTGCTCAGGTCGACCTCGTCCGCCGAGCGGAACAACAACGCCGCCTGCTCCACCACGTTGCGCACCTGGCCTTGCAACTCCAGGGCCTTGGGCGTGGGCACCAGACCGCGACCGGCGCGCACCAGGATCGGATCGCCCACCGCTTCGCGAATGCGCGTCAGGGTGCGGCTCATCGCCGCCGGGCTCAGGTTCATCCGCCGCGCGGCACCCACCACGCTGCCCTCGTCGAGCAAGGCGTCGAGGGCCACCAGCAGGTTCATATCCGGTAATTGCATGCCAAGCACTCGTGATGGGTTTGGAGTACAGCGCACGCAATCGTAGCAGGCTTTTTAGCGCTGCATGCCCCAGCGCTTCACGGTGACGCGCTCGAGGGTATCGAACACCAGGTTTTCCACGAGCAGGCCGATCAGGATCACCACCGCCAGCCCGGCAAATACCTTGTCGGTGTACAGCTCGTTACGGTTCTGGAAGATGTACCAGCCCAGGCCGCCTTTGCCGCTGGTGGCGCCGAACACCAATTCGGCAGCGATCAACGTGCGCCAGGCAAAGGCCCAGCCGATCTTCAAACCGGCGAGGATCGACGGCAGCGCCGCCGGGATCAGGATAAACAGCACAAAGCGCATGCCCTTGAGACCGTAATTGCGCCCGGCCATGCGCAGGGTTTCCGACACCCCCATAAACCCCGAGTAGGTGTTGAGCGCCAAGGCCCACAGCACCGAGTGCACCAGCACAAAGATCAGGCTGTTCTGCCCCAGGCCAAACCACAGCAACGCCAAGGGCAACAGGGCAATCGCCGGCAGCGGGTTGAACATCGAGGTCAGGGTGCTCAGCAAGTCACGGCCCATCTGGGTCGAGACTGCCAGGGTGGTCAGGGCAAATGCCAGGACAATCCCGATCAGGTAGCCCTTGAGCAGCACCACCAGGGAAATGCTGACCTTGCCCAGCAACTCGCCACTGGCAATGCCGTCGTAGAAGGCGTGGAAGGTCTGCAAGAAGCTGGGCAGCAGCAGATCGTTGTTCTGATAGCGCGCCGCAGCCTCCCAGAGGATCGCCAGCACGATCAGGATCAGGCCCTTGCGCAGCCAGCCTTGTTGCCACAGGCGTTGGCGCAGGGGTAAAGCGCGCTCCACGGGCACGCCGGGCAGCGGTTGCAGGGTGATTTCATATTCCTGGCGCATGGGCACGGTCCTTCAATAAGCGATGCGGATATCGGCGAAATCCAGTTCGGTTTCTGCCTCGGGCGACTCATCGAACAACAGGCGATGAATACGCCGCGCCGACGCCTGGAACGCCACACCCCCGAGGCTGTGCAGGTCGTATTGATGGCTGTGGATTTCGGCGCGCACGCGCCCTGGATGGGGCGACAGCAGCAGGATGCGGTTGCCTACCACCAGTGCCTCTTCGATGGAGTGGGTGACGAACAACAGGGTGAAGCGCACCTCTTCCCACAGCAGCAGCAGCTCCTCCTGCATCTTGCGCCGGGTCAGGGCATCGAGGGCGGCGAAGGGCTCATCCATCAACAGGATTTTCGGCTGCATGGCCAATGCCCGGGCAATCGCCACCCGCGCCTTCATGCCACCGGACAGGGTGTGCGGATAGGCGTCGGCAAAGGCGCTCAAGCCAACCTTGTCGAGGTAGTACAACGCCCGCTCCTCGGCCTCGCGGCGCTTGAGGGTCTTGGACGCCAGCAACGGGAACATCACGTTCTGCTTGACGGTTTTCCAGGGCGGCAGTTGGTCGAACTCCTGGAACACCACGATGCGATCCGGGCCCGGTTGCTCGACCTTCTGCCCCAGCAGGCGAATCTCGCCTTCACAGGGTTTGATAAACCCGGCCACCGCCTTGAGCAACGTGGACTTGCCGCAGCCCGAAGGCCCCAACAGTACAAAGCGGTCGGCCGGGTCGATCTCGAAACTGACCTGGTGGGTGGCCCGCACCACCCGTTCGGGGGTGCGGTATTCCAGGCTGACGTGATCCACCGCGAGCAAGGCTTGGGCGGTACTCAGGTTGCTGGCCGTGTGGCCTTGCAAGGGCGCGTTCATCTCAGCTCCCTTGCAGCGGTTTGGCATCCTGGAAGAAGTAATCCTTCCACGATTCGGGTTTGTGCTTGATCGCGCCCACGCGGTAGAGGAATTCGGCCAGCGGATAGGTGTTTTTCGGGGTGACACTGAATTCAAACTGCGGGTTATCGATGATTTTCAGCAACGCGGCACGGTCGATCTTGGCCTTGGTTACCCGAATGTAAGTGTCGGCGGCGGCGCCCTTGTCGTTCTGGGCGAATTGCGCGGCTTCGGTCAGGGCATCGACAAAGGCTTTGTAGGTTTTCGGGTTGTCATTGCGAAACTTCTCGGTGGCGAACAACACGGTCGGCGAGTTCGGCCCCAGCAGGTCATAGGTGTTGAGCACCACATGCACGTTCGGGTTGGCCAGGGCCTGGTCCTGGAACGGCGGGTTGGAGAAGTGCCCGGTCAGTTCGGTACCGCCGGCGATCAGCGCGGCCGTGGCGTCCGGGTGCGGAACGGCGATGGTGTACTTGTCCAGGCGATTGAACTCCTTGTCGCCCCATTGCTTGGCCGCGGCGTATTGCAGGAACCGCGACTGCACGGAAACGCCCACGGCCGGCACGGCGATGCGGTCTTTCTCGGTGAAGTCGGCGATGGTCTTGACCTTGGGATTGTTGCTGACCAGGTAGTACGGGAAGTTGCCCAGGGAGGCCACGGCCTTGACGTTTTGCTTGCCGTGGGTGCGGTCCCAGATGGTCAGCAGCGGGCCGACACCGGCACCGGCGATGTCGATGGAACCGGAGAGCAGCGCGTCATTGACCGCCGCGCCGCCGGACAACTGGGTCCAGTCGACCTTGATGTCGATGCCTTGCTGCTTGCCGTATTTCTCGATCAGGTTCTGGTCGCGCACCACGTTGAGCAGCAGGTAAACGATGCCGAACTGCTCGGCAATGCGAATCTCGCCTTCGGCCTGGGCGACAGTCGGGGCAACCAGACTGCCGGCCAACAGGCTGACGCCAAGGCCCACAGTCGCGGCCAATCGTGCAAAGGGGGTTTTCCTGGACATGGTCATGCTCCGAATCAGAAGGGGGCGTCGCCCTGGATAGTGGTGCGAAACAGCTTGCGGCGCAGGTGGCTGGGGCAACCGGCGGCCAGGTGGATCAGCGAGCGGTTGTCCCAGAACACCAGGTCGTGGGGCTGCCAGCGGTGGCGGTAGATGTTTTGCGGATGGATGCTGTGGGCGAAGAGCTGGGCCAGCAGGTCGCGGCTTTCGTCTTCGGGCAGGCCGACGATGCGCGTGGTGAAGCCCTCGCTGACGAACAGTGCCTTACGGCCGTTTTCCGGGTGGGTACGCACCACGGGGTGCACCACTTCGGCGACCTGGGCCAGTTGCTCGGGGGTCAGGGTTGGGCGCCAGTTGCCTTCGAATTTGGTTTCGCTGTAGCGCGCGGTGTAGGAATGCGCAGCGCTGCGGCCTTCCACGGCTTTGCGCAGATGCTCGGGCAGCTGGTCCCAGGCTTTGTGCATGTCGGCAAACAGCGTATCGCCGCCTTCGGACGGCAGCTCCTGGGCGTGGAGCATCGAGCCCAGGCTCGGCAGTTCCTTGTACGACAGGTCCGAGTGCCAAAACTTGCCCGCATCACCCAGGCCGATGGATTGGCCGTTCTCGATGATGTTGGAGACGATGAGGATTTCCGGGTGGTTGGCCAGCAGGAACTGTTTGAGCACATGGATCTGCAACACGCCGAAACGGCGGCTGAAGGCGATCTGTTGCTCGGGGGTGATGCGCTGGTCGCGGAACACCACCACATGGTGGTCCAGGTGCGCACGGTGGATGCGGGCGAAATCCTGGTCGTTGACCGGGCGCGACAGGTCCAGGCCGATGATCTCGGCGCCTACGCTGCCGGGGAATGGGCGGATGTCGAAGGTTTGGGCGGTGGGCAAGGCGGCTGTGGCGGTGGACATGAGATCACTCCCTGGCAGTCAGGAGAGTGACTTTATAGATATAAGAATCGGAATTTAAATATCTTTAGAGAATAACGATATGGCCTTTTTGCGGTAGGGCTGAGGGATGGGGTGAAGTTGAGGGCCCCTTCGCGAGCAAGCCCGCTCCCACATTCGACCGATTTCCAACATAGGAATGCGGTTGAGTGTGGGAGCGGGCTTGCTCGCGATGAGGCCCGCCCAGACACTGAAGATCAACGCTCCTGCAGCGACTCCGCCCGGGCCTTGATGATGGGCTTGAGCAGGTAGCTGAGGATGGTTTTCTTGCCGGTGATGATATCGACCGAGGCGACCATGCCGGGGATGATGATCAGCGGCTTCTCATCGGTACCCAGGTGGCTGCGGTCGGTGCGCAAGGTGATCATGTAGTAGGTGGTTTTCTTGTCTTCGTCGGTGATGGTGTCGGCACCGATGCGCTCCAGCTTGGCCTTGAGGCCGCCGTAGATGGTGTAGTCATAGGCGGTGAACTTGACCACGGCCTCTTGCCCCGGGTGCAGGAAGGCAATGTCTTGCGGGCGGATCTTGGCTTCCACCAGCAGGGTGTCGTCCAACGGGACGATTTCTACCATGTCGCTGCCCGGCTGGATCACCCCACCGATGGTGTTGACCAGCAGTTGCTTGACGATCCCGCGCACCGGCGAGGTGACCAGGGTCCGGCTCACCCGGTCTTCGAGGGCTTTGCCGGTGGCCTGGGCCTTGTTCAAGTCGGTGCGGGCTTCGTTGAGCTCGGTCAGGGCTTCACTGCGATACTTACCGCGAGTCTCGTCGATCTTGCGCTGTACTTCCTTGATCGCCGAGTCGGCACGGGGGATGGCCAGGGTAGTGGCGTCCAGTTGGCCACGGGTTTCCATTTCTGCGCGCTTGAGGCGCAGTACTTCCACCGGCGACACCGCACCCTGGGCGACCAGGGGTTCGGACATGTTGATTTCCTGGCGCTGCAACGACAGCTGGTTACGGTACTGGCTCTGTTTGGAGGTGTACTCGCGCATTTCTTGCTGGCGCTGGGTCAGTTGCTCCTGCAAGCCGCCGATTTCGTCCTTGAACTGCTGGCGCCGGCTTTCGTACAGCGACTGCTCGTTGATGGCCTGGGTGGGCGCAGCGGCCCGCACATCTTCAGGGATGTTCAACGGCCGGTCTTCGACCTGGGCGCTCAAGCGCTCGATACGCAACAGCAGGGACAGGCGCTGGGCCTCGGTTTCCCCGGCGTTGGAGACAAAACGTGTGTCGTCCAGGCGAATCAGCGGCGCGCCGGCTTCGACGATCTGCCCTTCCTTGACGAACAGCTCGGCAACGATGCCGCCTTCCAGGTTCTGGATCTTCTGCAGCTTGGAGGAAGGGATGGCCTTGCCGTCACCGCGCGTGACTTCGTCGACCTTGGCAAAGCCGGCCCACAGCAACATGCACAGGAAAAACCCGATGATCCCCCAGATGGTCAGCCGCACCACGCGCGGGGCATCTTCGATCAGGGCCTTCTTGACCTCTGGCAGTGGCTGGCCGTCCAGCGAATCGGAACCGATAAAGTAACGACGGACTGCGTCCTTGAATTTACGCAACACTGATCTGCCCCTTCTTCAACGCTTCCATCACTACGGCTTTCGGACCATCGGCGAGGATTTGCCCACGGTCGATGACCAACAAGCGGTCCACCAGGGACAACAGCGACGCCCGGTGTGTCACCAGCACCACGGTCTTGTTTTCCACAACGGATTGCAGGCGCTGTTTAAGGCGTTCTTCACCGGTGTTGTCCATGGCGCTGGTCGGTTCGTCCAGCAGCAGGATAGGCGGGTTGAGCAGCAGGGCACGGGCCAGGGCGACGTTTTGTCGCTGACCGCCAGAGAGGTTCTGGCCTCGCTCGCCCACTTGCAGTTCGTAGCCTTGCGGGTGCAGACGGGCAAATTCGTGGACGCCGGCCAGTTCGGCGGCTTGCAGCACCACTTCGTCTTCAACGTAGCGGGCGCCGGAGACCAGGTTGTCGCGCAGGGTGCCGGCCAGCAGTTGAATGTCCTGAGGCACATAGCCGACGTTGTGGCGCAGTTCGCTGACGTCGATCTGGCGAATGTCCACACCGTCCACCAGCAGGGCGCCGGAGTCGGGCTGGTAGAGGCCGACGATCAGTTTGGCCAGGGAGCTTTTGCCCGAACCGCTGCGCCCGATGATGCCGATTTTCTCGCCGGGCTTGATCACCAGGTTGATGTTCTTGAGCGCCATGTTCTGCTGGTTGGGGTAGGTAAAGTTCAGGCCCCGGCACTCGATGGCCCCTTGCAGGGTGCGGCGGCTCAAGGGGCGCTCTTCGAAGTTGCGCTCCTGAGGCAGTTCCATCATCTGGTCGGTGGAGACCATGGTGACTTTGGCCTGCTGGTAGCGGGTCATCAGGCCCGACAGCGACGCCAGGGGGCTGAGGGCGCGGCCACTGAGCATGTAGCAGGCAATCAGGCCGCCCATGCTGAGGTTGCCGCCGATGATCTGGTAGACCCCGAAGACAATCATGATCACACCCGCCAGTTGCTGGATCAGCAGGGTGATGTTCATCGACAGCCCAGAGAGCATTTTCACCCGCAATTCAAGGCGGCTGAGGGTGCCAATGGTCTGCTCCCACTGGTACTGGCGCTCGCTTTCAGCGTTGTTGACCTTGACCGCATCCAGCCCGGCCAGGGTTTCGATCAGGCTCGACTGGCGCTCGGAGGCCAGGGCCATGGTGCGTTCCATGGTGGCGACCAGCGGTTTTTGCAGCAGGTAACCGATGCCCAGGGCAATCGGGAAAGCCAGCATGGGGATCCACACCAGGTGCCCGCCGAGGATGGCGATCACCATGAAGATCAGCAGGGTGAACGGCAAGTCGATCAGGCTGGTGAGGGTCAGGGACGCGAGGAAGTCACGCAGGCTCTGAAACTCGTGGATGTTCTGGGCGAAACTGCCGACCCGCGCCGGGCGGTACTTCATCGACATGCCGACGATCCGCTCGAACAGCGTGGCCGAGATGATCAGGTCGGTTTTTTTACCGGCCAGGTCCAGGCACAGACTGCGCAAGCTCTTGAGGACCAGGTCGAACACGTAGGCGATGAAAATACCGGTGGCCAGCACCCACAGGGTGGCGGTGGCCTGGTTCGGCACCACGCGGTCGTAGACGTTCATCACGAACAGCGGCGCGGCCATGGCAATCAGGTTGATCAGGAAACTGGCAGCGATGGCATCGGCGTAGAGCCAGCGCGAACGCTTGAGGGTGTCGCGAAACCACGAACGGGCCCGAGGGATCAGGGTGCCGTGGCTGACATCGAATTTGTGCTGGGGCTGGGCAAAAAACACTTTGCCGATGTAGTCATCGGCCAAGGCTTGACGCTTGACGATGGTTTCACCGCCATCGCTTTCGCTGAGCAGCACCTGGGCCTCGTCTTCACCCTGCCAGCCGAGCAGCACGGCACTCCGGCCGTCCTTGAGCAACAGCAGCGCCGGCATGGCAATCGCAGGGATCGAATCGAGTTTGCGTTGCAGCAGCCGGCCTTGCAAACCGGCGCGGGCCGCGGCCCGGGCCAGCAAATCGGCGGTCAGCTGCTGTGACGGCAATGGCAGACCGGTGGTCAGCATTGCCGCACTGGCAGGCTTCTGGTGCAGGGCGCAGAGAGCCAACAACCCGTCGAGTAACGGGTCGTCGTGCAATGTGCGTGGATCATGACTGAGATGGACTCGACTAACTTCTGATTCCACGCGGGCTCTCTCAACTAACGGATGGGTCTATAAGGAATAGCTCAATTCATCCCCGGCAGTTGAACTTTCGGCTTCACATCGTTCTGGACGACGGAGGCCATCGGTGCGACCACTCCCTGGCTCTTGAGCAACTCGCCCATGGTCGCCTTGATTCGGTACTGAGTAAATAACTGAACGTTTTTTATCTCTTCCAAACGACGCGAAGCGGTGAACAGTTCGTTTTCACTGTCGAGCAAGTCGAGCAGGGTCCGCTCGCCCAGGCTGAATTGCTTCTGGTAGGCGCCGCGTACTTTGCTGCTGTGGTCGACGTATTGCTGGGCAATCGGCACCTGGGCATTGGCGTTGTTCATGGCGTTCCAGGCCAGGCCCAGTTCTTCGTTCAACTGGCGCAAGGCGTTGTTGCGGATATCCAGGGCCTGGTTGGACTGGTAGGACTTGGACTCCAGCTCGGCTTTGTTGCTGCCACCGGCGTACAGGTTGAAGCGCATACGCAGCATAGCTTCCCAGCCATTGTTGTGGCTGGCGTCGCCGTCGATGTTGTTGTCGGCGTTGCGGCCCAACTCGGCGTCGAAGCGTGGGTAGAAGGAAGACTTGGCGGCTTCATATTGTTTTTCGGCGGCGGCGATGTCGGATTCGGCCGAACGCAGGATCGGGCTGTTATCCAGCATCTGGCGACGTGCTTCGTTCAGGTCTGCAGGCAGCATCGCCATGAAGCTGGGCGGACGCTCCAACTGATCGGCTTCCTGGCCGACAGCGCTCAGGTAGTTGGTCTGGGCATCGGCCAGGTTGGTCTGCTCGGTGATCACGTTGTTGCGGGCCTGGGCCAGACGGGCTTCGGCCTGGTCCAGGTCAGCCCCGCTGCCGACGCCGCGCTGGGTGCGCAACTTGATCTGGTCGTAAATGCGCTCGTGGTTACGCAGGTTGTCTTCAGCCAGGCGCACGAATTCACGACGGGTCAGGACGTCCAGATAAACCTGAGCTACCGTTAATGCAGTGCGCTCGGAAGTGCCAAGCAACGAAAACGCGCGGGAGTTAACGGTGGCTTGTTGACGCCCAACTTCACTGGAGGTGGCAAAACCGTCAAAAACCATTTGCTGCAGACGCAGGCTCGACTCACCGCGATTGAGGGTGTCCCAATGGCCACCACGGGCACGGGTGGACGAGCTGTCGGTGCCTTCACGGCCATAACCGGCGTTCAGGTCGACACGGGGCAGGTAACCACCCTTGGCCGCACGCAACTGATAGTCAGCCGCAATACGAGCATTGACACCTGCCTGAATCTCAGGGTGCACATCCAGCGCTTGCTGCATGGCCTGGGGCAGGGTTTGGGCTTGTACGAAACTGGCGGCGAGAACGAACGGTATTGCCTTAAGCAGGTGCAAACGCATTTAAGAATCCCCAGGACTTCTTGTCTCAAGTCACAGCAACTTGGCGTGCTGCGTTAGAAAATGGCTACCGTAATGACCGTACGTCGGAAAGTTCAAAAGCGGAACTGGTTCACACATGTAGGACGGTTCGCCGCGTGAATATCAATGTGACATTAGCGAGGCGATTGTTTAGGATGGCGCCAAGAAGGTCAATAGTTTGGCATAAAGTAAATCGCCAAAAAATACAGCCAATTATTTGACGTCATTCGTTTTATAAACTACGCACCTCCCAGGCTGATGAATCCCATCGGATCTCAGCCCTAGGAACACCCACAGAATGGATCGCCGGAGAAATCTTCAATGAGCAGTGTTGTTGCCATCGTCAAAAGCATTGTTGGCCAAGTTTTCGTCATTTCTCCGGAAGGGGCCCGCCGGGTGCTTGTTGAAGGTGATCGCCTTTTCGCCGGCGACCAGATAGACACCGGTATGTCGGGCGCAGTCAGCCTGGAGCTGGCCGATGGCCGCACCCTGGACCTGGGCCGTGACACCCAGTGGAGCGCCACCGCGCCCGACTCCAGCACGGACCTGGCACAAGCCACCGCACAGGCTGCACCTTCGGTTGTCGAACTGCAGCAGGCAATCGCCGCCGGCGCTGACCCGACCACCGACCTGGAAGCCACCGCCGCAGGCGCGGCAGCTGCTGGCACCGGCGCGGCGGGGGGCGGTCACAGCTTTGTGATGCTCGATGAGACCGCAGGCTCGGTTGATCCGACCATTGGTTTCCCGACGGCTGGCCTGGGTTTCGGTACCAATGCGTTGACCAACGAACTCGGCGGGCAGCCGACCGACCCGCTCACGGCAGCACCTTTGCCGTCGACCCTGTCCCTGAGTGCCACCCCGACCATCACCGAAGCCGGCGGCGTGCTGACCTACACCGCCACGGTGACCCAGCCGTCTACCAGCAACCTGACCGTCACCCTGTCCAACGGCGCGGTGATCACCATCCCGGCCGGCCAGGTGACTGGCTCCGTGAATGTGCCCCTGGCGCCTAATGACAGCCCGTACATCGACCCAGGCCAGATCAGCGTCACCGTCACTGGCACCACCGGCGGTAACAACCTGATCGTGACCGTCGACCCGACGCCGGCCGTCACCCAGATCACCGACACCATCGACACCACCACCGTGACCCTGACAGCAGGCGAAACGGTGACCGAAGGCGGTCAGATCACCTACACCGCGACCTTGACCAACCCGGCGCAGACGCCCGTCACCATTACCTTGAGCAACGGCTCGGTGATCAACATCGAGGCAGGTAAGTCAACCGGTACAGTGGTGGTCGAGACACCGGCCAACGACGTCTACAACAATGGCAGCACGGTCAGCACCACCATTACCGGGGCAACCGGTGGCAACTTCGAAAACCTGGTGCCCAACACCACACCAGCCGTCACCACGATTACCGATTCGGTCGACGACACCGGCGTGACCCTCACCGCCACTAACACCGTCACCGAAGGCGGCCAGATCACCTACACCGCGACGCTGACCAACCCGGCGCAAACCCCGGTGACCGTGACCTTGTCCAACGGCTCGGTGATCACCATCAAGGCCGGCGAGTCCGTCGGTACCGTGGTGGTCGACACCCCGGCGAACGATGTCTACGTCAACGGCAGCACCGTCACGACGACCATCACCGGCACGACCGGTGGCAACTTTGAAAACCTGGTGCCCAACACCACGCCAGCCGTCACCACCATCACCGATTCGGTCGACACCACCACCGTAACCCTGACTGCGCCAGGCGATGTCAGCGAAGGCGGCCAGATTACCTATATCGCCACGCTTTCCAATAAAGCCGACACTGACGTTACGCTGAAACTGGATAACGGTTCGACCATCATCATCAAGGCGGGTGAAACCGTCGGCTCCGTCACCGTCGATGCTCCAGGCGATGATGTGTTTGTCGACAAAAGCACGCAAACCGTAAAGATCGTCGAGACTACTGGCGGCAACTTCGAAAAACTGGAAGTGGCCGGTAATGGCGCTACCACCACCGTCAACGACACTATCGACAAGGTCGATGTGGTCCTGACTGCGACTACCACCGTGGGCGAAGGCGGTAATATCGTTTACACCGCGTCGCTGGTGGACAAGGCAGGTAACCCGGTCACCAACACCACCAATCCGTTGACCGTGACGCTGGACAATGGCCAGACCATCACCATTGGTGTCGGCCAATCCGCTGGCACTGCCACCACTGTTGCGCCGAACGACGTGTATGAGGGCAACCAGACCGTCACCACCGCTATCACCAATGTGACCGGCGGCGCGCATTTCGAGAACCTGGTACCGGGCACCACGCCGGTCAACACCACCGTGACCGACACACCCGGCACCACCGACACCACCACCGTCACCCTGACCGCACCAGGCGAGGCCGACGAAGGTGGCAACATCACCTACACCGCGACCTTGAGCAACAAGGCCGGCAGCGACCTGACCCTGACCTTGAGCAATGGTGACGTGATCACTATCGCCAAGGGCGAGACGACAGGCCAGGTGACGTCCAAGGCACCGAGCGACGACGTATTCAAAGATGCAGGTCCGATCAACGTCACGATCAATCCGGACATCGTGGGTGGTGGCTTCGAGAAGCTTGATATCGCACCGGGTGGGGCGACGACGCAGATCAACGACACCATCGACAAGGTTGATGTGGTACTGACTGCTACTAAAACTGTGGGCGAAGGCGGCGAGATCGTTTACACCGCTACCTTGGTGGATAAAAACGGCGCGCCGGTGACTAACATCACCAGCCCTGTGACCGTGACCCTGGATAACAACCAGGTCATCACCATTGGTGTGAACCAGTCGAGCGGGACTGTCTCGGTTGTGGCTCCAGATGATGTGTACAAAGGTGATCAGACCGTTACTACCGGTATTAAAGAAGTCACCGGTGGCGAGCACTTTGAAAACCTGGTTCCAGGTACTGACAAAGTCACCACGACTGTCACTGACACACCGGGCACCGATAACACCACGACCGTGACGCTGACGGCTCCTTCGGAAGTGAGTGAAGGTGGCCAGATCACTTACACCGCCACCTTGAGCAACAAGGCTGACACTGACGTCACCCTGACACTCGATAACAAACAAACCATCACCATCAAAGCGGGCGAAACCGTCGGTACCGTCACCGTTGATGCTCCTGGCGATGACGTGTTCGTCGATAAGAGCACCCAGACCGTCCAGATCACAGGGACTGACGGCGGCAACTTCGAGAAGCTCGTGGTTGCTGGCAATGGCGCAACTACCACCATCAACGACACCATCGACAAAGTCGATGTAGTGCTGACCGCCACCAAAACTGTGGGTGAAGGCGGCGAGATCGTCTACACCGCCACCTTGGTGGATAAAAACGGCGCGCCGGTGACTAACATCACCAGCCCTGTGACCGTGACCCTGGATAACAACCAGGTCATCACCATTGGTGTGAACCAGTCGAGCGGGACTGTCTCGGTTGTGGCTCCAGATGATGTGTACAAAGGTGATCAGACCGTTACTACCGGTATTAAAGAAGTCACCGGTGGCGAGCACTTTGAAAACCTGGTTCCAGGTACTGACAAAGTCACCACGACTGTCACTGACACACCGGGCACCGATAACACCACGACCGTGACGCTGACGGCTCCTTCGGAAGTGAGTGAAGGTGGCCAGATCACTTACACCGCCACCTTGAGCAACAAGGCTGACACTGACGTCACCCTGACACTCGATAACAAACAAACCATCACCATCAAAGCGGGCGAAACCGTCGGTACCGTCACCGTTGATGCCCCTGGCGATGACGTGTTCGTTGATAAGAGCACCCAGACTGTCCAGATCACCGGGACTGACGGCGGCAACTTCGAGAAGCTAGTGGTTGCCGGCAACGGCGCGACAACGCAGATCAACGACACCATCGACAAGGTCGATGTAGTGCTGACCGCCACCAAAACCGTGGGTGAAGGCGGCGAGATCGTTTACACCGCCACCCTTGTGGATAAAAACGGTGCGCCAGTAACTAACATCACCAACCCTGTGACTGTGACCCTGGATAACAATCAGGTCATCACCATTGGTGTGAACCAGTCGAGCGGTACTGTCTCGGTTGTGGCTCCGGATGATGTGTACAAAGGCGACCAAACGGTTA